>SVAL01000009.1 GCA_015059405.1 Bacillota bacterium | reverse complement strand
AGGAGCAACAGGAGCAACAGGAGCAACAGGAGCAACAGGAGCAACAGGAGCAACAG
Source organism: Bacillota bacterium (assembly GCA_015059405.1). Taxonomy (GTDB): domain Bacteria; phylum Bacillota_I; class Bacilli_A; order RF39; family UBA660; genus RUG11788. Next base: position 81,508 of record SVAL01000009.1, on the reverse strand, counting down.
GAGCAACAGGAGCAACAGGAGCAACAGGAGCAACAGGAGCAACAGGAGCAACAGGAGCAACAGGAGCAACAATAGCTCCGGGAACAGATGTAAGTTTCCCACAAGATGGCCCTACTAGTGGTGGTGAAATTACTAGAGTAAGTGATAGCTCATTTAATTTAGGTTTAATTGGAACATATCAAATTTTATTTCAAGTAGGAATAGGAGAAGCAGGTCAATTAGTGTTAACTTTAAATGGAGCAGAGTTAGATTATACAGTTGTAGGTAGAGCAACCGGAACTAGTCAAATCGTTGGAATGGCAATTATAACAACTACAGCGGTTGATTCAACTTTAACTGTTAGAAATCCTAGTGATAACGCTGCAGCACTTACTGTCACACCATCAGCTGGTGGAACACAAGCAGTTTCTGCTCATCTAGTTATTACACAATTAAGTTAAAGGTATAATAACAGAAAGAAAAAAGAACTCATTTTGAGTTCTTTATTTTTTTCCTTCTAAAATACTTTTACAATATTCACATCTTTTTTTCTCACCACGATTAATATCATTTAATGCACCACAATTTGGACAAGTAATAGTAACCAAATCTCTTTTCTTTATTTTTTCTAGTGAGTAGTAAATAATCTCTTTATCTACTTCATTTAACATAATCCCATTTACTAAATCATTATCTACTAAGTATTTTAATTCATTAAAAATTGCATCTCTTAATTTATAATAATTTTGAGTAGAACTTTTTCTTTTTTTAGTAGTAATTTCATCTAATGTAAAATGGTTATAATAAATAAATGGAGTATATTTTTTTATTAATTTTAAATCTTCTGGAGTACATTCAACTAATTCATTTCCATGAATATCAATATGATATTGAGTTAATATTTGCTTTTTTTGTAAATATTTTATTTTTAAAATACATTCTTCAAAAGTACAACCTGTTTCTTTAGCTATTTCTCGTATGTCTCTTTTACCATCAGAAACAAGTGTTTTTATTTTAAAAAGTTTGTCTTCGAAGTGTTCGTCATTAAAAGTTATATTATTTTTATTTAAGAACTTTGCGAAATTGTGATAAGACATTTGACTTAATGTGTAATGCTTCTTGTTTTCTTTTTTGTTTTTTAAAACTATTACATAAAATCCAAAAACACCAGTTAACATTAATATTATAAAAACAAGTCCGCGAATATCCGCACTACTCATATATCATCACCATAATCACTATAGCATATTTTTTTATAAGTGTAAATTAATCTAAACTTAATAAATATGTTATAATGTATATACTGGAGGGTAATATGAAGAAGAAAAAGATAAGTTTAATAGGAATTCTTATATTTATATTTTTATTCTTATGTGAAATAAATAATATTGATTTAAATAAAATATATAATAATTTAATAAATAAAAAAAATGATGATACTATTATTGAAACAAATATGAAAGAAGATATTAAACCAAATATAGTTGACTCTAACTTAAATGTTTATTTTGTAAATGTAGGTCAAGCAGACTGCATTTTAATTCAAAATAACAATGAAAATATGCTAATAGATGCTGGAAATAATGAAGATGGTGAAAAATTAGTTAAATATTTCAAAGAACTTGGAATAACTAAATTTAAATATGTGGTAGGAACTCATCCTCATGAAGATCATATTGGTGGTTTAGATGATATTATTAATGCGTTTGAAATTGAAGAGGTACTACTTCCTGATGCATATACAACAACTAAAACTTTTGAAGAAGTATTAGACGCTATAGAAAATAAAAATCTAGAGTTTACAGTGCCTGAAATTGATTCTAATATTACTTTAGGTGAAGCTAAATTAAAAGTATTATATACTGAATCAAATCCAGATGATTTAAATGATGCATCAATTGTTTTACGTTTAGATTTCGGTGAAAATTCATTTTTATTTACTGGAGATTCAACAACAAGAGTAGAAAAACAAATTCTAGATAAAGAATTAAAAGTAGATGTTTATAAAGTAGCTCATCATGGTTCTAGTTATAGTAATAGTAAAGCTTTCCTAGATAAAGTTAATCCAAAATATGGAATTATAAGTTGTGAAAAAGATAATAGTTATGGACATCCTCATAAAGAAGTAATTGAAAGATTAAAGAATATAACTACATATAAAACATATGAAGATGGAACTATCATAGTAAGTAGTGATGGTAAAAACATAACAATAAATAATGTAAAAACAGATACAAATGGATAGGTGATAATATGAAATATGCAATTGATAGAATAGAAGGAAATATAGCTATTTTAGAAGACATAAATACTAAAGAAAAGATAGAAGTTCAAAAAGAAATATTACCTTTAAATATAAAGGATGGAACTATCTTAATATATGAAAATAATGAATATAAATTAGATTTAAATGAAGAAGAATTAAGAAGAAAAAAATTTCAAGAAAGATTTAATAGACTAAGAAAAAAAGATGTTTAAAAAACATCTTTTTAGTTTGTTTAATTAATGAAAACATCTTTATATACATAATTTATATAGAGGTGTAAAAATGAATAAAAATAAATTTAAAATAGCAGTATATGCAATATCTAAAAATGAAGAGAAATTTGTAGATAGATGGTATGAATCTATAAAAGATGCAGATGAAATAGTAGTATTAGATAGTGGTTCTAGTGATAATACAGTAACAAAATTAAAACAAAAAAATGTAAAAGTATATGAGAAAAAAATCGAACCATGGCGATTTGATGCAGCTAGAAATGAATCGTTAAAGTTAGTAAGTGAGGATATAGATATTTGTATATGTTTAGACTTAGATGAAATAATGGAAAAAGATTGGTATGAAAAAATCCAAAATATATGGAAAGAAGATACTACTAGACTTCTATATGTTTATAATTGGCATTTTGATGAACAAGGTAATCCTGATGTAACTTTTTATTCTGAAAAGATTCACTCGCGTAAAGGATATAAATGGATAAATCCAGTTCATGAAATTTTAGAATGTAAAAATGAAAATAAAATAGTCACAGATGAAATTATAATAAACCATTATCCTGATCAAACTAAATCAAGATCATCATATCTTCCTTTATTGGAATTAGCTGTAAAAGAAGATCCAAATAACGATAGAAATATGCATTATTTAGGAAGAGAGTATATGTATTATAAAGAATATAATAAAGCAATAGATACTTTAATTAAACATTTAAATTTAAAATCGTCTACTTGGAAAGATGAAAGAAGTGCATCTATGCGCTTTATTGCTAGATGTTATCAAGGTTTAAAAAGATATGATGAAGTAAGATTATGGCTAGATAAAGCAATAAATGAAACTCCTTATTTAAGAGATCCATTAGTAGAAAGAGCAATTTTTGAATATACTCAAAATAATTGGAAAGAAGTAGAATACTATTGTCTAAAGGCACTAAATATAACAAAAAGAGAAAAAAGTTATATTAATGAAATATTTAGTTGGGATTATACAATTTATGATTTATTATCTTTAAGTTACTATAATCAAAATGAAAAATATTTAGCATTAAAATATATTGATAAAGCATTAGAAATGAATAAAGATGATAAAAGATTAATAACTAATAAAATAATCTTTGAAAAAATGTAATAAAATAAAATACTACATCTTGTAGTATTTTTATTTGTTGTGTTATAATGAATACATGCCTGCGTGGTGGAATGGTAGACGCGTTGGACTCAAAATCCAATGGTAGCGATACCGTGTCGGTTCAAGTCCGACCGCAGGCACCATTATGCCGAAATAGCTCAATTGGTAGAGCAACTGACTTGTAATCAGTAGGTTACGGGTTCAAGTCCTGTTTTCGGCACCATTTGAATTAACGAACTTATTTTAAGTTCGTTTTTATTTTATATGATATAATTAAATAAGAAAAAAGAGTGATAATATGAAAAAAGTATTAATGATTTTAATTATATTAATATCAATAACTATATATACACCTATTTTAATAAATGATTATATAGTTTTATCAACAAGAAATAGAATAATTACTACCGAAGAGTCTAAAACAATAAAAGACGTTGATTGTATTATTGTATTGGGTGCTGGTATTAGAAAAGATGGACCAAGCCCTTTATTAGAAGATAGATTAATACGAGGTATTGAACTATATAATGAAAATATATCTAATAAAATTATAATGAGTGGAGATCATGGTAAAAGCACTTATGATGAAGTTAATATTATGAAAGATTATGCTATTGAAAAAGGTATTCCTTCTAAGGATATATTTATGGATCATGCTGGTTTTTCTACATATGATAGTATGTATCGTGCTAAAAATATATTCAAAGCAAAGAAAGTAATTATAGTAACACAAGAATATCATTTACCTAGAGCACTTTTTATAGCAAAAAAACTAGGATTAGATGCATATGGAGTAGCATCAGAAGGTAATAATTATTCAGGTCAAAAATATCGTGATATTAGAGAATTTCTAGCACGAAATAAAGATTTTGTTAAAACTATATTTAAACCAAAATCTAAATATTTAGGAGATGAAATACCATTAACTAGTAATGGTGATATAACAAATGATAAATAGAAAAGAGTGATTATATGATTTATACAAGTAGTCATAATTATTGTCCTAAAAATAAAGATACAGTTGCTATATCTGGAAATCGTGGACAAGATGCTAATTATGTTGGACAATGTTTTCCTAAATTAGCACCTAAATTATCTTTTTGGAAAACATGGCATGATAATATTGGAAAAATAGATGAAATAGAAAATAATACTTTTTATATTAAAGAATATTATAATCAAGTTCTAAGTAAATTATCACCACAAGAAATATATGAACAATTAGATGAAAAAGTTCTTTTATGTTATGAAAATAATAATGAGTTTTGTCATAGACATATAGTAGCAAAATGGTTAGAGATAACTTTAGGCATTTATGTACCTGAGATTAAATTAATAAATAATGAAATAAAAGAAGTATCCCGTCCTAAATATATAGGAAATATTCTAGAATGTTTAATAGATAAAAAAGAATATGAATTTAAAAAATAAGGAGTGATTTTATGGAAAATTTAACACCAGCAGAGTTAACAGATATGGGAATATGCCCAACTTGTTACAACAAGGAACATGATAATTGTTTATATGGAGATAACACTGATAAAATGTTATATGAAAATGAACTTTTTGAATGTTTCTTAGTCGGTAATCCAAGAGCAAAAGGACATACCGCAATTAGTAGTAAAAAACATTATAAAGACATGATGGAAATACCAGATGAACTATGCAAAGAAGTATATGTTTTTGCTAAAAAAGTAATGAACGTATTAAAAGAAGTATATTCTTCAGAAAGTGTTTATTTATGTACTATGTGTGATGGCCCAATGAATCATTTCCATGTACAATTAATACCTAGATATGACTTTGAAAAAAGAGGATCTAAAAACTTTGTTAAAGAACGTCAAGAATATATAGAAGACAAAGAAAAAATAGAAAAGATAAGAGAATTATTAAAATAAAAGAGTATTAGTACTCTTTTTATATTGTTTAAAAAATATATTTTAGATATAATTTAGTTATAGTAGGTTGGTGTGATATGAATTTCTATGATGAAAATCTAACAACTAAATATGATGAAGAAAAAAATATTCCTAAGAAAAAGAATATAAATAAAAAGAAAATTATTATTCTTATAATTATATCTTTATTAGTATTAATACTTTTAATAATAGGAATATTATTTTTTGTGTACAAAAATAATAAAGATAAAGAAATAGTTTTAAATAACATAGTTATAGATAATAATAACTATGAACCATCTTTTTCTAATGATATATATGATTATTATTTATTAACTACTGATAAAGAAATAGAAATAAAGTGTGATATAAATAAAAAAATAGAAGGATGTAATGAAAAAATAAAACTTGATAATTATTCTAATTACATTCACGAAATAATAAATGAAGATAAAATATATAGAGTTCATATAAAAGTAAAAGACTCTAATAGTGAAGAAAACATATCAATTACTTCAATAGGAAAAAACAACTCTTGGACAAATACAAGTCAAGTAATTATAGTAAATGCTAAATCTAAGAATGATATTGATAAATATTCTTTTGATAATGGTATAACTTGGCAAGAATCAAATGTATATACAACAGAACAAAATACAAATTTAAAAGTTATTGTAAAAGATAAGTATGGTCATACTTCATCAGTAAGAGAAGTAATAGTAGATAATATAGATCATACAAATCCAACAGGAATAATTATTAAAGAATCATCATCTAAAAATAAAATAGTATTAAAAGTAATTGCGAAAGATGAAGAATCTGGAATAGAAGGATATAGTTGGGAAAATAAAGAATATTCTGATAACAAAGAATTTACAATTAAGAAAAAAGGTACATATAAAGTAAAAATAAAAGATAAAGCAGGAAATATAGAAGAATTATCAATTAATATTAAAGATAGTGATTTTAATGATAAAAAACAAACAGCAGTAGTATTATATAAAAATGGAAGTACTAGTATAGATAATGATTTTTTAAGTTGTACTATTAAAGATAAAACTTGTATTGTAACACTTCCAAGTATTACAAGAGATAACTCAGATATTATTGGATGGTCAACTAATAAAGATGGTAAAGATAAAGAATATAAAATAAATGAAAAAATAAAATTAAAAGAAAATGAAATATTACATTTATATGCTATTACTAAAAAAGAAGTAACTGCTAGTTTTAATGCCAATGGGGCAACATCAATTTCATCAAAAAAAGAGTCATGTACTTTATATAATGATGATAAATTTTGTTATGTAAAAGCGCCAAGTATTAATTATAGTAATGGTAAGATTATTGGATGGAATACAGAAAAAGAAACATTAACTGTTTTCAAAAGTCCTAATAACAAAATAAAATTATCAAAAGATGAAGTTTTCTATGCTTTAATTTATAAAGAGATAGTAGTTAATTTTAACTCTAATGGATCAGACAAAATATCATCAACTAAAGAAGTATGTCGTCAACAAATAGGATCAAACTCTTGCGTAATTCAAACACCAAATATAACAAGAAAAAGTTCTAATATTATAGGTTGGTCTACTAATAAAAATGATACAGATTCCAGTGTATTAGCTAATGAAGAAATAGAAGTAACTGAAGATAGTACTTATTATGCTATTACCAAAAAAGAAGTAACAATTACGTTTGATGCTAATGGTTCTGATAAAGTAGGAAAAAATAAAGTAACATGTAGTTTTTATAATAATGCTAAATCATGTAAAGTAACTACACCAAATATAATTAGAAAAAATGCAAGTATTCTAGGATGGTCAACTAATAAAGATTCTATAAAAGGTGAGATAAAAATAAATCAAACTCTAGAAGTAAAAGAAAATAAAACATATTATGCTATTACAAAAAAAGAAGTAACAGCAACATTTATAAGTAATGGTGCTAATAAAGTTACAACAAGTAGTAAGAGTTGTACCTATTATAATAACAATGGTGGATGTAGTATAAAATCACCAGATATCTCTAGACCTAACTGGGTTATAGTAGGTTGGTCAAGTAATAAAAACTCTACTACTAGTGAAGTAAAAGCAAATAATGATTTTAAATTAAAAGAAAATACTAATTATTATGCAATAACTTATAGAACTGTTACTGCAACTTATCATAAAAATAATGCAGATAGTTTAGGTAATTGTTCTAATCCTCAAGTAAATGGTTGTAAAGAAACTTGCAATATTTATAATTTAAATGAAAGCTGTGAAGTAAATGTACCATATATCTATAGTGAAGGAAATGAAGTACAATTCTTTTCAACAGGAACAAATCCATCAACTACAGTAGGGTATTCTCCAGCAAAAAAACTAAGTATTCTAGATAGTGTAACGTTATATGCAATTGTTGATAATAGATATCGCCCTTATACTTATGATATTATTAAAACAAAAAAATATGGTTATACTAGCATTGAAACAGAAAAAACTTGTTCATCAAGTGTTTACAACAAATATTATGCATTTCTAGATACTGCTTACAAAAAAGTTCCTTATGTATTTAGCGCTGCTAAAGTAACATTCTCAGGAAATAATACTTTTAATAAAACTTGGGGAAATTATGCTGGCATGACTTATGGAAGTGCTGTTGGATATAGAAATGTTGATGTAAAATGTACTAATACATATTCAGATTATTATTTACAAACTATAATACATGAACTAGCACATAGTTGGGATAGTTATTTCTATGCTAAAAAAGGATATTATTTAAGTACTAATAATGATTTTATAAAACTATATAACAAATATCGTTATAGTTCTAATCGTCCACTTCGAGAATATGCATATTCTAGTATGGGAGAATTTATTGCTGATGCTTATGCTTGGTATTACTTTTTATACATAGATACAACAAATCAACCAAGTATAATAAAAAGTAATTTATATTATCCACAGGATTTAAAAACAACAATGGAAAAATATATAAAAATAGCTAAAAATGGATATAAATAAAAGAAGATTTGAAATTATTTTCTAAATCTTCTTTTTCTTTCTTTTTTTTATGGAAAATTATCATAAGTTATTGTATAATGATAATATCAATAATTGGGTAAGAATAAAAAGCAAGAATAAAAAGGAGGACATATGATGAGCAGTAATAATAATTTTTTATTGAAAATTCATATGGAAGAAGAAGACAACATAAAAGAAATATTTTTAAATAAAGAAAGACGTTCATTTACTTTTGTTAATGATGAATGTGTTTCTGATTTAGTAATGCCTAAATTTAAAATATCAAGTCTAAATATGATTTTAAAAAATATAAATGAAAACCAAGGTTCAGATAAATTCTATGCTGAATATGAAAAAGATGATGAATTAGTAAGAGAGTATGATAAAGAAAAAATTAATTTATTAGTAGAAATGATTACTAAGATTAATATTAATGATTTCTTTGAACATCTAGGAGAAATTAAAGTAATTGATTACTATGTAGATAATATCGTAGATGCTTATAATTGTGTTCTTCCAATTGAAATGAAACAACTTCTTTCATACACTACAAATGGTGTAGTTTTTGGTAGTAAAGATAAAATTTATATGATGCCTCATGATGATATAGTTAACTATAATAAAGAGATTAAAAACTTTATCCCACTTATGATAAAAAATGAAACTAACTATATTGGGTTTGACTATAATGACTCTTTATATAAAGAATATGTAAATAATGAAAGTATAAATGAATCTAAAACATTAAAAGGAGTAGTAATTACTTCTCAAATTGAAGTCCTTGATTTAGATGAAGTTGAAGAAAAAGAAGATACAGATGCTTTTGCCCAAGAACTAAGAGAAAAAATAGATGAAGAATTAGATAAAAATCCAGTTAATACAGATTATGAAAATACTATTAGAAATATTGAACTACAATTAGAAAAATTAAATGTTGGTTTAATTGTTCAAAAGAAAAAAGAAGAATATCAATATGTAGAAAAGAAAAATGAAGAAAAAATAAAAATTAAAAATGAAATAGTTGATAGTATTAGAAAATCTATAAGAGAAATAGAAGAAAATCAAACTAAAAATGATTCAGAAAAAATAACTATTAAGAAAAATAATATAAAAGATAAATCAAAAAAGAAAAAAGAAGAACCTAAAAAGGATGTTGTAAAAACACCTCGAATAAGAGAAATAAAGAATAAAGATAATGATAAATTATCAGCATTCTTAGAAGAATATAATAAGAGTAAACAAGAAGAACAAGAAGAAGTATTTGAATTAGACGAAGAATTTAATGCTGTTTTAGACGACCATGCGATAGATGAAGAAATTAAGCATGAAATAGATGAAGATTTTGATAAAGTATTAGACGAACATGCAATAGACGAAGAAATAAAACACGAAATTGATGAAAGTTTTAATGATACATTAAATAAATCAGCAGCAGAAATTTTAACTTTAGAAGAAATGCTTGAAATTGATCCTAACTATAAAGAAGAACCATTAGAAAAAGATGAAGAATTTGAAAAAGTTTTAGATGAACATGCTATAGATGAAGAAATAAAACATGAAGTTGATTTAGAGTTTGACAACACTCTAGAACAAATCAAAGAAGAAGTAAAAACAGAAGAAAAAGAAGCAGTTTCATTAAATAAACTAATTATAAATTCAATTGAACATGGTATTAATAACTATAAAATTAATTTTAATGACACACAAAAGTTAGTTGTAGAACACTTACCATATTGTGAAATGTCAAATAGCTTTGGCGTTATTCAAATTCCCGAAATAGAAGTAGATAAAATAACATTACTTCCAGATGGTAAATTAGACTTAGGAAAAATTAAATTAGTAGTATCTAAACTAAGTAGTAATGAAGTAGAGTTACTAATTCAAACTGCAACAAATATTGTTGATAGTGACAATAATAAATTAAAAGTAGGAAGTAGTATTACACTAGATTTAAGTACAGAATTAACATTTAGATTAAATAAAAAAGGTGCTATGGAAACATGGACTTTAAAAATGGAAAAATCTACTTTTGAAAAAGAATTAAGAAATATTGATTATGCTAAAGTAATGAATCTAATTAGTAAATTAGAAGGATATAAAAAACTAGGGAATATTGAAAAATATGAATTACAAAAATCAGTTATGTTATTTATTGATTTTGTAATGAGATATAATGAACAAAAAGATTTAGAAGAATTATATCGAATCCTAGAAAAAGAACCTACATTATATGAAGAATATATAACTAAATATAATATTAAACATGCTTTAGAAATGAAAAATAGTTTAAGTACATATGATTCTAAAAAAGAATTTGTTACTAAATTAAATTATGTAGAAGGATTAATAGATGCTAAATGGTTAGATTATCCAAGATACATCTTTAAAACACATAACTATTTTAATAAAGATGAATTCCTACAAGACTTCTTAGAAGATTTAAATATTTCTTTAAAAGAAGAAGATTTTGCTGATTACTTAAAGAAATTATTTAAAGAATATGATATGTTTAAAGACTTAGATGAAGTAGGTAGAGATAACTTAGATAAATGTTTAGAATATTTATCAGTATTATATAAATACAATTTATATCTAGGTGAAAAGTATAAATATGAAATAGAAAAAACATTTATGATAGGCGCAACAGAAGAAGATATAGCATTATTAATATCTAAATTATGTCGTCGTGGAATAAAAGATTATTCATTCTTTATCGAATACGATGTAATGATGAAAAATAAATATCGCTTAGGTGAATTAAAATATCCAATCTTTTCTGAAAGTTTTGGAATAGAAGAAATCAGAAATGGTGGTGAATATGATGAATACTAAGAGTAAGAGAAAAGAAATTAAAAAAGAAATAAATAATATTACTTATACAAATAAAAATATTGGATTCTCTATCACTATTCCTGATACTTGGATGGAAGTAAAAAAATCTTCTTATGAAGATCTAGGTATAAATGATAATACATTATTTATATTTGTAGTAAATAAGTTTTCATCTCTAACAGGTGTATTTAGTGGATTTTCTAAAACTAGAAGTTTTAATAAATTCTTTGAAAAACTAAATTTAGAAGATAAGTACCAAGTTTTATATCAAAAAACAAATGAAATAAATAAAATAAAAGTGCATCAATTAGTATTAGAAACAGACACTAATAAAATAATGCATAACTTTTGTTTAATAAATGGTATGATTGTTAATTTTACTATTAATGTTGATATAAGAAATAAAGCATTTGATAAAAAAGCAATCACAAACGATTCTAATTTTAAACAAATGAATGAAGTATTAAATACAATTAAAGTATTTGAACCACTTAATCCACCTATATATGTAGATGATTCTAACTTAAATAATAATGATTACAGCATAGAGGAAAAAACAGTTATAAATGAAGAAAAATCTCTAGCCCAAATTCTAATAGAAACAGAATGTAAATATAAAAGTATACTAACTCCAGAATTATATTTAAGATATTCATGTGATAGAGGAAATACAAATTCTGGTATTAGTATTATAGAAAAAGAAATATATTTAAATAAGTTAAATGGAAGTTTTAAATTTATAAAAATAAATGAAGATTTATTTGATGAAATAGAAAGAATTCTTTATACTAATATGCCTCAGTTAATGAGAATGAATACAGAAAACAAAACAAATTCTAAATCAACTTTATTAGTTAAAGTAAAAAATAAATATGCATATATAGATCTATGCCAACACTATAGTATTTCTAGTGTTGAAGATGTAATTATAAATATTTTAAAAGAAATTAAAAATAATATGAATATTGATCTAGAAATAGATGAATTCCTATCAGAAGAAGAAAAAGAAATTGATAATAACTTCATTCAAGTTCTTGATGAAAGTATAGAAGATGAAGACGAAGAAAATGAAGAATTAGATATGTTCTTAGAAAAAGCTATGATGGGAGAAATCGAAATCTTAGATATTGATGATGAATTTGGAGAAACTCTAGATGAAATCGCTGCTGATGAAGAAATTAAGCAAGAAACAGATAAAGAATTTGAAACAATTCTAGATTTAGTAAAACAATATACAGAAGAAGAACAACCTGAAGAAGAGGAAATCGAATTATTAGAATTTGATGAAGAATTTGGAGAAACTTTAGATGAAATCGCAGCTGATGAAGAAATAAAATATGAAACAGACAAAGAGTTTGATAAAGTGTTAGATAATCATGCTGAAGATGAAGAAATTAAAAATGAAATCGATAGTGAATTTGATACTGTATTAAATTTAGTAAAAGAATATACAGAAGAAGAAAAACAAGAAGAAAATGTATCTTCTTCTAAAGAAGTTTTAGAAACAGATTCTGAGGTTGAAAAAACTCAAGAAGAAGTATTAGAAGATGAAGTAGCAGTAAATGTAACACCAGTAGCAGTTCCTTTTATTGCTGCACTTACTGATGAAGAAAATAATAATATGGATGTACCTAATGTAACAGAAGAAGTTCAAGAAGAACAAAATGTTAAAGAAGCAACATCTAACTATACAAGCGAAGATTTCTATGAATATTTCCACAATATTGATGGACATGCATCATTTAGATTCTTATTCCCAGCTAATATAGGTGAAAAAATAATTAGAGAATTTAATGTTTTTGATATAGTTAATGATAACCAATTAATTTATAGAGTATTCTTATTTAAATGTGAAGATGAAGAAAAATATGAATCTAAATTAAAAACTTGGATGGATAAGAATATTAAATCAAGCAATACTACTTTACATGATTCTTATACTACTAAGAATGAAAATAATTTAGAGGTAAAAACATTTATTTTAGGAAATGGTAAATTCTATAAAACAATATATGTATATGGTTATTTAATAGCTATATCTGGATATTGTGATGAAACTATTCAAACATTTGCTAATATAGCTCTTAATAATGTTGAAATAGGGGAAGATAGTCGTGAATTTGTAGAAGCTCATGATCGAAAGATGCGTAGTATAAATATCTTACAAGCACAACAAATTCCATATATTGATGAATTACCACCTATAAAGAGTAGTTATGAAATAACTGGTAAAACTATAGATGAAATAGCTAAAAGAGCAATAGTACTTTGTATTTGTTGTAACTTTGCCAGTGATATTATAAGTAATAAAAAGAAAAGATATGTAAAAGAGTCTAAAAAGTTCTTTAATAAATTATTAGAAACATTTAATGTAAAAGATGTAATGACTAAAGATGAAAAACTATTATTTGAAAAAATGGACAAAGATTTAGCAATACAAATATCTTGGCAATTTGAAAGTTATGTAATTCTATTATGGACTTTAGGTTTAATTGATGAAGTAACATTCCCTGATACATTAGTTGAACCAGATTCAGTAACTGCAGTTGTATCTGCATGTGATAGTTATCGTGAATTCTTAGAAAAATGTAAAATAAGAAGTGTAGATGAAGTATTAGATTTAGCAGATTTAACATATCGTTACAATTGGTATTGTGTTGAGTCTAAAATTAATGATGAAGAACCAATTATGAATGCAGAAGTTGTAATGGAAAGACATAGAGCGCTAAATTGGTTATTATCTGATGAAAAATGGGATAAAGTAGAAATAAATACATAAAAAAGAATGTGGGGTGACCCAAGTGAGAAATTTAATTGGAAATGAATGGAAAACATCTTCAACTAAAGAAGTTATTAAAGTCCATAATCCATATAATGGTATTGTTATAGATACAATACCTAATTCTAGTTTTGATGATATTAATGAGGCAGTTAAATTATCAGATAAAGCTAAAAAAAGATGGTCTGGAATAACTATCAATGAACGTTGTGAGATACTATTAAAGTTTAAAGATTTAGTCAAAAAAGAACAGTTTGAACTAGCAAAACTATTAACTAATGAAACAGGTAAAAATATAACTGAATCAGAAGAAGAAATAGAGTGTTTAGTTGATTTAACAACTGCTTTTATCGAAAAAGCAAGACATATGTATGGAAATGTTATTCCAAGAGGTTTAGATAGTAAAAATGAAAGTACTATTGAATTAACTACAAGAGAACCAATTGGTATAATAGCAGCAATACTTCCATATAATTTTCCAGTTATTACATTTGCTCACAAAGTCCCTGCAGCACTAATAATGGGAAATACAGTGATTGTAAAACCATCATGTAAAGCCCCATTAACAATTACAAAAATAGTATATTTACTAAGAACAGCTGGAGTACCAGAAGGAGTACTTCAAGTTGTTCATGGTAATGGAGAACAAGCAGGAAATGCACTTGCGATGCATCCTGATATACAACTAATAACTTTTTCTGGTTCTACTAAAACTGGTATACAAGTTATGGAAAGTGCATCAAAAAATCTAACAAGGGTATTACTTGAATTAGGTGGAAATGATGCAATGATAGTAAATAATGATGCTGATATCGAATTAGCAATAGAAGAAGCAATAAATGGAAGATTATATAATATGGGACAAACATCTTCTTCTACTAAAAGATTTTTAGTTCATAAAGAAGTAAAAAGCATCTTTGTAAATGGACTAATTAGAAAAATATCAAAAATGAAATATGGTAGTCCAATGGATACAAGTAATAATTTATCTTGTTTAATTGATGAAGAAGCAGCAAGAAAAGTAGAAGAACAAGTAAACAAACTAGTAGATTTAGGTGCACAAATAGTTATGGGGGGAAAAAGAGATAAAAACTATTATGAACCAACTATTTTAATAAATATATCTAAAGATACAATAGCACCTAATATTGAAATACTAGGTCCAATAATCCCTATAATTGAATTTACTGATATAAATGAAGCTATAAAGATAGTAAACGAATCTCCTTATGGATTATCATCATCTATATTTACAAAAAATATAAAAACAGCTTTTAAAGCAGCAGAGTGCTTAGAAACAGGTACTGTTATTATTAATGGTAGTACAGAATATAGATCTAATGAAATGGCTTATGGTGGATGGAAATATTCAGGATTTGGTACTGAAGGAGTATCATCTACTTTAGAGCAATTATCATTAGTAAAAACAACAGTTTTAAAAAATGTTTTAGAATAGAAGAAAAACTCTTCTATTTTTTTAATTTTTATAGTACGATTAAGAAGGTGTATAAAATGATGACAGAAAAAGATTTTTTAAGAACATTTATTTTAGAATTAATTCTAGTTCAAAAAGAAAGTGTATTTGATTTAGATGATAATGAAAGCGTTATTTTACCAAGTACTTTCATGAGTATATTAGATGAAGTATTATCTGATGAGGTGAAAATTGCTAAATATAGTTCTATAATTCCTACTAATAATAAACAAGAATGGAAATTTAATATTACTAAAGCACTACATGATTTTTTAATATCAACAGGTGTAAAAGTCAAATATGAAAATACTGATATGAGAATTGATATGGATAGAAGTGCAATATCAAAAGTATTATTTAATGATCGAGTAAGTTTAGAAGAAAAAGCTAAAATAGCTTCTTTAGCGGAAGATTTCTTATTAATTAAAAATAAGGTTAAACCAAAACAAAAACAATTGGTTTAACCTTTTTCTATGTAAAAATTTGTAAAAATATAAATAAATATTTAGGTAAATATTTAAGTATTGATATAATAAAGATGGAGGTAAATGATATATGGCAAATAGAATCGTTTTAAATGAGACTTCATACTTTGGATGGGGATCTCGTGAAGTTCTTGTAAATGAAATTAATACAAGACAATTTAAAAAAGCATTACTAGTAACTGATAATACATTAATCAGTTGTGGTGTTGCTGGAAAGGTAATGGATACTTTAAATGCAGCAAGTATTGCTTATGAAGTTTATAGTGATATTAAACCAAATCCAACTATAAAGAATGTTCAAGATGGTGTAGCTAAATGTAAAGAAGCACAAGCAGACTATATAATTGCAGTAGGTGGTGGAAGTGTTATTGATACAGCTAAAGGTATAGCTATCGTTATGACAAATCCTGAATTTGCAGATGTAAGAAGTTTAGTAGGAGTAGCAGATACTAAAAATAGATGTCTTCCTATTATAGCTTTACCAACAACTGCTGGTACTGCTGCTGAAGTTACAATTAACTATGTAATTACTGATGAAGAAAATACAGTAAAATTAGTTTGTGTTGATCCAAAAGATATTCCAGTA
This sequence comes from Bacillota bacterium, assembly GCA_015059405.1. Classification (GTDB taxonomy): domain Bacteria; phylum Bacillota_I; class Bacilli_A; order RF39; family UBA660; genus RUG11788. The sequence goes on along the minus strand of SVAL01000009.1, from coordinate 64,839 downwards.
TTAGCAATTGTTGATACAGAATTAATGGCAGGTATGCCAAGACTTACTGCTGCATCAACAGGTTTAGATGCATTAGTTCATGCTATGGAAGGATATATTACTAAAGGTGCTTGGGAAATGACAGATATGTTCCATTTAGAAGCAATTAGAATTATCTATCATAATATTGAAAAAGCGGTTGAAAAAGATCAAAAAGCTATGGAACAAATGGGACTTGCACAATACATTGCTGGTATGGGATTCTCTAATGTTGGTTTAGGTATTGTTCACTCAATGGCTCACCAATTAGGAGCAACATATGATGTACCACATGGTATTGCATGTAGTTTATTCTTACCATATGTTCTTGAATGGAATGGAGTAGTATGTCCAGATAAATTTAGAATTATGGGAGAAAAATGTTTTGATTTAGATATGAAAAACGTATCTGATGAAGAAGCAGTAGCTATGGTTGTTAAAGCAATCCGTGACTTAGAAACAAGACTTGGAGTACCACAACACATGAGTGAAGTAGGTGCAAAACAAGAAGATTTCCCAGTTCTTGCTCATAAAGCTTATGTTGATCCATGTACTGGAGGAAACCCAAGAGAAGTATCAGAAGAAGCTATTATTGAACTATTTAATAAATCATTCTAATTACCAATAGTAATTAATGTATAAATTAAATCAAATATAAATAAAAATGCTAAAGTTAGATAAACTGACTTTGGTATTTTTTTTATAATTAAATTCATAAATGGATGGATTATATATATAAATAAAACAGAACTAATTCCCCATATAAACATCATCTTTAAAGAAGTATATTTAAATATTGAAAATCTTTCATCACTATAATTCCAAAATATTCTTCCAAAAACATTTTCTAGTATTAATCCACTTATAAGTTCAAATAAACCTAAAATAAAAAAACAAGATATAAATAAAATAATTGGTCTAATTAACTTATTTTTAAACTTCTTACATATAAAGAAATTAATAAAAATAATTAATAAAGCACCAATTCCATAAATAGGTGTCCAATACCCATATAATATACCACTATCTATTTTTGTATAAATAAAACTTTCTAAGATGTGTCCAATTATTGAATAAAATAAAAAAGTATTAATATAGTACATATTTATCACCAATATCATTATGTAATAAATAAACTATATTAATACATTTAATTTAAATTATCATTATTCAAATCTATCAATCAAAGAAGTATCAACTTTCTTACCAGGATTAGCATCTAAATAAGTTCTATTATAGTTCCTAATCATATTAATTGCTTCTTTACCTGTATAAATTTGTTCTCTACCAGTAGGTTCAGTAACTTTTAAATATAAACTTCCTTGATTATCTATATCTTCTTCTATATCAATACCAGTAGCTCTTTTAATAAAGTCATCTCTTTCTTGATTTGGATTATCAAAATTAGGTACAAAAGAGAAACTTCCGTTATATATTTCTTTATCATTAACATTATTTTCTTCTCTAATACCCATAATACTTTTAATTTCTTGAATTTCAGCATCTTTCTTACTTTCAACTTTTTCTTCTACAACATCTACTTTTCTAGTTGCATTTAAAAAGTCATTTGCAAAATTATTAGTAGTTGGTGGAGTATTAATATTAGATTCAACTTCATTAGAGTTATCTACTGTAATAAATTTATTAGTAGAAGTAGGATTATTATTATTATCTACATCTATATCATAATTAGATAAGAAATTCTTTATCATTTGTTCATTTTGGTTAGAAGATGTATCTATAGTATTATTAACAGGTTCTTGTTCCAAAGGAATACTATTTTTACTTAAAATAGTATCTGCTTCTGACATACCAGAGCTACTAGGAATATTATAACTACTATCATAAATTGGATTAGATGCAATATCTTTAATAAGATTATTATTAAACTTAGTAACATTTACTGAAGAATTATTATTATTACTATCATCAACCACAATATCTACTGTAGGAGGAGCAACTTCACTAGGAACATTTGTCTCTTCATAATTAGTAGTATTAGCAATATCTAAATCACTAGCATTATTAGAATTTATATTAGTAGTTGTATCTTCAACAGGAATAGTATTATCAATAGGGAAACTATTTGTATCATCCATATTATTTACCATACCATCATCAACTGGTACTTCTACAGGATTATTAGCTCTTCTTTGTTCATCAAGAGCATCTTCTTCATACATTTTTTCTAATAAATGTTCCCACTTAGAAATATCAGCTTTTTTACCAGGACGACTAGCTTCAAATAATTGATTATATGAAACTAATTTTTCCATTGCTTCTCTTCCTTCATAAAGAGTAGTTTTTCCCATAGAATCAGTAACAGATAAAGTAACAACTCCATTTTCAAATCCTTCTTTTATTTCAACATCCATATTTTCATAAATAAATGCATCTCTCTCATCATTAATTTTAAGATTAGCTTCTTCTATATCTTCTTGAGTTATTTCTTTAACATAATCAATCGCATCACCTAAAGATATTAAAGTAGGCAGTGTATTAGTATTAAATTCATCTATCTTACTAGTACTTAAATTATTTAAGCAACTGATAATACAATCTTTAACGATTCTCTCAGAAACACCTTCTACATCTTCAACATTAGGAAATGTTTGTACAAAGTACCCAACTAAAGTAGCTTTAATGCGATTAACTAGATTTATATATTCTGGTATTTTATTTATATTATTAGCAGCATTAACTAAGTTATTAGTTACTTGACTAACTTCATAATTGATATTGTAATTATTACTATGACTAATATCAATCTTATGAATATCACTATGATCAAAATGATATTTTAATATTTTTATATATTCTTTTAATGCATTACTTAATAAAGTCTTAACACCATCATCTGCAATATCTAAATTAACTTCTGATAATTGTTTTTTAAAGTTATTAGTAACACTTTCTATTAATTCACTATTAAGTTCATTACTAGGTTCTAACCCCGTAACTAAATCATTTAAATACTTAATTAATACTTCATTATACTTATTTATGCGTTCCCCATTATTATTCATAGTATCACCAATTATATTATAATATATTATTTCTTTTTATTTAAGTAGTAAAAGTTAAAAAAAGGTAAAAAGTAGTCAAATATTTGATATAATAAAATAAAAGTAGGGTAGATAGTATGGAACAAAAACTAAGTAAAGAAAAAATTAGTAAGATAGAACAAATAATTTTAAAAGATTATCAAGGATTTACTAAAGAAGAACAAGAAGAAATAAGAACTCTTGGTAAAGATATAAGTTTTGTCGAATTATATGAATATCTAGTAGAATTAGAAGAAAATGATGAACTAGATCAAGAACTTGCTGAAAAAATAGTAAATGAAGAATTTTTCCATTCTTTAGTAGCAGTATTATATTCAAGCAAAGAAATAACTGAAAATTTAAAAAAATATAACTTTGCATCAGATCTACCAATCATTCTAGAAATAAAAAAACGACTTGGTATAGAAGAAGAATATACAATACCATATGTAGAACTTTTAGAAAACGCAATAGAAACAGATAACTATTATGAACTAGATAAAATATATAAATTTTCATATCAACATATAGATATAGAAACTAAAATAGAAGTAATAAAATATTATTTAAGAAAAAAAGATAGAATTTATATAACAGAAGATAATATAGATAACTTTATTGATGTTATTAAAGTCACAAAAGAGTTAGACGTTGATAATACCATCTTTTTTAAAAAAATAATAGAACACGAAACTTCACTTGCAGAGTTTTGTTTAAGAGTAGATGATGAACTAATAGATGATTTAGAAAAAAATATGGAAGAAAAAAACAAAGTAGTATTAGACCATATTTTATTTTTAAGAGATTCAAAAGAAATAACGCAAGAACAACTAAATGGTATTTTAGAAAGTTTAGATGGCTATGTATTAAAAAGAGCAGTAGCTAGTTATGCTATAAAAAAAGGTTTTGTTCCTAAAGTAAAAGATTATGAAAAAAGACTATATGGAACTGATGATTCTATAGCGATTTTATCTAATAAAAACTTAATTTATTATTTATTAAGTAAAGATGGATATAATTGGATACATCTTGAAGAAAAAGTAGAAAAAACACTAGATTCTGAATTAAAAAAACAAGTTCATAAGTTTTTAAAGAAATATCAAATATCTTCTGTTTTTGGAACTACTGATAATGTTTTATTTGAATTAGAAGATATTTTTAAAGAAGAAAATTTACCAAAATATTTTGATGAAAATGGTTGTAAAAAAGAATTTTTATTTGAGGTTATAGAAAAGTTTAATAATATAGAAAAACGTTATTATAATAAAACATTTATTTATTTTTGTTTTAATGAATGTAAAGATAAATTAACAGAAGAAGAATTAAAATATTATGACTATATTGTTACAACTCTAAAATATTGTGAGGATTCTTATAATAATAGTATTATATATGATGCCTTAAATAAAATTGCAAATAATAAAGAAGAGTTTTATAAGATAATAAAAGATGAAGAAAAAATACTTCAAATTATAAAAGAGAGTAATAAAGATTTAGGAGTTATTTTTGGACTTTTAAAAGTAAATGGAATTAGTCAAAGAGTAAAAGATGAATTATTTAATGAAAGAGAAAAAGCATCATTAAACATAATAGAAGAAATTATAAATAAAAATCAAAAGTGGGAAGAAGAAATAAAAATTATATGTAGTATATATAATAATAAAGAATACTTGGATGAAAAAGGACAAATAACAGGAGAATTCTTTAAAGGATTAATAAAAAGTAAATGTGTAGAATCACTTCTAGTTTTAGATGATAAATATATTACTCCATCTCAAAAAAAATTTATTTCAATAGTAGCACCAATCATTAAACAAAATGATGACATTCAAAAACAAAATCAAATTGAGTTTATATGTAATACTTTTTTTGAAAAAGAACTTATAGAAAAATATATTGTTGATAATAAAGCAACTAAAGCTTTAATAGATAAGTTTTTTGAAGAAGGATGTTTAAGTTGTATTAGCTCTGTAGAAGAATATGAACATTATCTAACAGATAAACAAAAAATTATATTAAATGTTTATAAAGATATTCAAGATATTGATCTAAAAGGCGTATATGAAGACTTTATATCTGGAAGCATTGAAGCAATTTACTCGGGAACTATTCAAGAAGAAGTAATAACTACTATCCCAGATTTATTAAAGAAAATTAGATTATCTAACTCTAGTGAAATATCGGGTAGATATATAAATATTGCAACAATGATTTTACAAAACACTAGTCAAAATAAAGAAGATCCAATTGAACAATTTACTAAAATAGAAAAAATATTTTTAACAAGAAACTTATCTCATATGGATAAAATATTTAACTCTTTTAAATTACTTTATCCACATGAAAAATTAATTCAAACTATATTAGATAAAAAAGATAGTATTTCTCCAACACTATTAAGTTATGCTAGCCCAGAAGATACAATCTTAGGAAGAGAAGCAGAGAAAATATATGGAGATAAAACCTATGCCGTTGAAATGTTAATGTATGCAGATTTATTAAAAACAACAATCGCATCAAATGATAAAACATTTATAGAATATATAGAAAATATAGAAAAGGGTAATCTAATATTTTCAGAATTAATAGAAGGTAAAAAAGATATATATAATTTATCATCAGATGATAAATATATTTTAAATACATATATATATCATTTAGAAAGTTTATATAATAAACAAAATCCAACTAATCAAATATCTCTTTCTGAAAATTTAGAAGAAAATTTATATGTATTAATTAATATATATAAAGAAATAGATATATCTAAAATACCAGATCAAATTATAAGAAATAATTATTATGCATATATACAAGTAGAAACACTACAAGAATTAAAAGATATGATGAATAGATATAGAAAAGAAGCAACAGAAAATGGTAAAAACAATTCAAAAATTCCTTTAGTATTAGAAAAAGGCGATTTAATAAAAGGAATTGGTGGAATATCTTATCTTGATACAATTATTCAACATGGAAGTGTATCAAAAGAATTCTTAGGTGGAAATGTTAATTCAGATTTAACACCATTTGATACTGATTTATCTATAGTAGTTGAACAAAAAGAAGACAATAAAGAAAGTTTGTCTAGACTGGAAGCTAATAGTTATGGACCAATATATTTTGTGATTAAAAATGCTGTAAATAAATATAATTGTACACGCGGTAATGGTGTTGAAGAATTTCAATTAGTAGAAGATTCAAGTATATTAGGTGATTATGAAATTTTTAAAACATTAGGTCTTACTCATTATGGAATTAGAACAGGATTTGCAACTAGTCAAATTAATTATATTTGTTGTGATAATAAAGAATTAGTAGATAAAATAGGATTAATTCTAGCTAAAAATGGATTTTATTTTCCAGTAGTAGATATACAAGGAGAATTATTATTTACTCCTGAAAACTATGAAAATTTAAGAAAGAAAATGAATGGATTATCTTATTATGGAATTAATAATTATGAATTTGCAGATAATTTATCGAATGAATATACATTAGAATTAGTAGATGCCATTAGTGATAATATAGAACAAACTGCTTTATTAAGAAGTAAACTAGAAGAAAAGTTAAGAGTAGGTTTTAATTCTTCTGGATTACAAATGAAAACAATAATTGATGGAGATTTACAATCTGGTAGTGTTGAATTAATAGATACAGGGTCAACTGGAAGAGGAACTAATCAAATTGGTGATGGAGACTTTGATTACTTAGTTCGAATTGATAGAAGTGAAAGCTATGATAGAAAAGCAATAATCGCAAACAATGTTTGTGAGGGACTTGGAATCGACAAAAAATCGGGAGATTTAAGAAAAGCAAAAGTAAATATTGATGGCAAAGAAGTAGAAGTTGATATTAGTTATGCTTTAAAATCAGACAAAATTACTTATACTACTGATATGTGTTTGTCTGATAGATTAGAAACAATCAAAAAACAAGATCCAGATAAATATTTACTAGTATTATCAAATATTGTTCTTGCTAAAACATTACTAAAAAAAGGAGAGTGTTATAAACCGCATCATGCTGGAGAAAATCCACAAGGTGGTTTAGGTGGAGTAGGTACAGAAAACTGGATATTACAAAATGGTGGTTCTCTAGAAGAAGCTGCAGAAGAATTCTTAATTGCATCAGGTGTTATGAAAGTAATTGAAATAGATGGCAAAAAAGAAATAGTTATTGATGAGACAAGTAGAAAACCATATGACGATTTTAAAACAAGTTATAGTGTTTGGGACTTCGGTCAAAATCAGTTGTCCGAAGAAAAATCAAGATCTTTTCCACATGATAACTTTGTATGGAACAATATGAATTCTACAGGTTATGTGAAAATGGTTAAAACAATGCAAACCTATATTTTAGAATTGCATCCAGAAATTAAATTTATTCCATCAGATTCAAAAGAAAATTTAGATACAGTAGATATAGTAAGAAGTTTCTTGAATGGATTAAAATCTTCAAATACATATCAAGAAGATTCTAATACTGATAAATTAGGAAAATAAAAATAATTCTTGTCAAAAAATAAAACATATGTTAATATTATGTGTATTGAAAGCAAGTGCGAAAGACGTAATTAGTAAAAGGTTTTATAAGAGAGTCTAGTTAGGTGAGAGTAGACAAACAAATAGCTAATTAAGATCACTTTCAAGTGCGTTTTATGGATAAGATAAAAACGGTAACGCGTTATAGTTAAGAGGTAATTATTATTATAATTACAAATTAAGGTGGTACCACGATCATTCGTCCTTTACGAATGGTCGTTTTTTTATTTAAAGAAAGGAATTGATATTATGAGTTTTAAAGAATTATCTAAAGAAAAACAATCAGACTTAGAACAAAAACTAAGTGAAAAATGGCAAAAAGAAAATTTGCTTCAAAAAACAATTGATAATAGAGATGACTATTTTGTATTCTATGATGGGCCAGCAACAGCAAATGGTATGCCTGGAATTCACCATATGTTAGCAAAACTACTAAAAGACACAATCTGTAAATATAAGACAATGCAAGGGTATAAAGTACTACGTAAAGTAGGATGGGATACTCATGGATTACCAGTAGAAGTAGCAGTAGAAAAAGAATTAGGATTCTCTGGTAAAGGTGATATTGAAAAATATGGTATAAAAGAATTTAATGAAAAATGTCGTGAAAATGTATGGAAAAATGAAAAAGCATTTACTGATTTTACTAATAAAATGGGACAATTCATTAATTTAGATGATCCATATATTACATATCAAAATGATTATATTGAAACAGAATGGTGGATATTAAAAAGATTCTTTGATGAAGGATTAGTATATGATGGATTAAAAATACTTCCATATTGTCCAAGATGTGGTACAGGACTAGCATCTCATGAAGTTGCTCAAGGATATAAAGAAATAAGTGTTAATACAGTAACAGTTCCTTTCAAATTAAAGGATCAAGAAAATACATATTTACTTGTATGGACAACAACTCCATGGACATTAATGAGTAATGTTGCAGCTTGTGTTAATCCTAATGAAACATATGTAAAATGTGCATCACGTGGATACAATTTCATTGTTGCTGAAAAATTAGCAAGTAAAGTATTAGGTGATGAATTTGAAGTAGTAGAAACATATAAAGGAAAAGATTTAGAATATGTTGAATATGAACAATTCTTACCAATATTAAATGTAAATAAAAAAGCATTCTTTATAACATGTGCTGATTATGTAACTATGGAAGATGGTACAGGTATCGTACATATTGCTCCAGCTTTCGGACAAGACGACTATGAAGTAGGGTTAAAATATGATTTACCAGTATTAAATCCAGTAGATGAAAATGGATGTTTTACAGAAGGACCATGGCAAGGAAGATTAGTAGTTGATAGTGAACTTGAACTAGATATCATTAAGTATTTAGCGGCAGAAGATAAAATATTTAAAAAACAAAAAATGGTACATAACTATCCACATTGTTGGAGATGTAAAACACCACTTGTTTACTATTCAAAACCAAGTTTATATATAAAAACAACTGCATTAAAAGATAAAATAATTGAAGAAAATAATAAAGTAAATTGGTATCCAGAATATGTTGGAGAAAAACGTTTTGGAAACTGGTTAGAAAATATGAATGACTGGGCAATCTCTAGAAATAGATATTGGGGTACTCCAATTCCTCTATGGAGATGTAGTTGTGGTCATGATGAAATGATAGGTTCACGTAAAGAACTAGTTGAACGTGCTATTGAAGATATTGATGAAACAATCGAACTTCATAGACCATATGTAGATGATGTACATTTAAAATGTCCAGTATGTGGTAAAGAAATGACAAGAGTAAAAGATGTAATTGACTGTTGGTTTGATTCAGGTGCAATGCCTTTTGCTCAATATCATTATCCATTTGAAAATAAGGAATTATTTGAATCACAATTCCCAGCTGACTTTATCTCAGAAGGAATTGACCAAACACGTGGATGGTTCTATTCACTATTAGTTATTTCTACATTCATAATGGGAAAATCTCCATATAAAAATGTACTTGTAAATGATCTTCTTTTAGATAAATATGGACAAAAAATGCATAAGTCTAAAGGAAATGCAATTGAACCATTTACAATACTTAAAAACTATGGAGCTGATGCAACAAGATTCTATATGTTACATACATCTCCTGTATGGACTCCACTTAAATTTGATGAAGATGGAATTAAAGAAATCAATTCTAAGTTCTTTAACACATTAAAAAATACTTATACATTCTTCCAAATGTATGCTAATACAGATAACTTAGATCCAAGAGAATTTAAAGTAGAATATAATGACTTAGAAGAAATAGATAAATGGTTATTATCTAAGTATAATAAACTAGTTAAAAATGTAACTGATTCATTTGAAGAATATGATTTAAACAAAGCAGTTAAATACTTAAATGGATTTGTTAATGAAGAATTATCTAACTGGTATATTAGAAGAAATAGAAGAAGATTCTGGGCTAGTGAATTAGATAATAGTAAAAAAGCTGTTTACCAAACTACATATGAAGTATTAGTAGGATTATGTAAATTAGCTGCTCCAGTTGTACCATTTACTACTGATGAAATATATACTAACTTAACTGATGAAGAAAGCGTACATTTAGCTAATTATCCAAAATGTGATGAAAGTCTAATTGATGAAGTAATTGAAAAGAGAATGGATTTGATTAGAGATTTAATTTCCCTAGGAAGAAATGCTAGAGAAGAATCCAAAGTAAAGGTACGTCAACCAATTAGTGAAGTAATCCTAGATGGTAAAAATAAATCTACTATTGAAGATTTAATTGATTTAGTTAAAGAAGAATTAAATGTAAAAGAAGTTAACTTTGTAGATGACTTATCAGAATACATGAACTTTGAAGTTAAACCTAACTTTAAAGTATGTGGACCAATTCTTGGTAAAGAAATCGGATTATTCTCTAAAGAGTTAGCTGGTATAACAAATGAAGATATTTCTAAATTAGATAGTGGGGAAGAAGTAACTTTAGGAAACTTCAAAGTAACTAAAGATATGATCGATATAAGAATTTCTTCTAAAGAAGGATTTAATGCGGCAATGGAAAATAACAATTTCATTATCTTAAATACAACTTTAACAGAAGAATTATTAGAAGAAGGTATCGCAAGAGAACTTGTTAGTAAAATTCAACAATTAAGAAAAGAAAAAGACTTTAATATAACTGATAGAATAGATATTCTATATAGCGAAAACGAAGAATTAACTAAAGTTATGAATAATTTTGAATCATTTATTAAAAATGAAACTCTATGTGATAATTTCTTAGTAAAAAATGATTTAACAGAAGATTATAATTTAAATGGAATTGAAGTTAAATTAGATGTAGTAAGAAAATAAAAATAAAAGACTAATTAAATTTAGTCTTTTTTCTTTTGTTTTATAAAAAAGTAATATATAATAAATAACTAATTAGAGGTGGGTTATGGACGAATATACAAAATTAAAAACAACACTAGAAGCATATTTAGATATGCCTGATGTTGAAACAACAAATCATGAAATTAGTATTTATACACTACAACAAATATTAAATAATAAGTTAGAAGAATTAAGAAAAATACAATTTGATTCTGATTTTAAAGATGAAATAAATAATAGTTATACAGTTATTCAAAAAGTAGGTCGTATCTTTAAAAAGAAAGTATCTATATGTGAAAGACCATGTAATTGTGTAATGGCTTCATGTGATGGTAAAAAATCTCATATTACATTTAGTTTTACTTGTAAAGAGAGTCATTTTGGTGCTGAATATTTAACTATATGTAAAGATGTTGATAGCGAAGAAATATATTTCGAAAATCACCAAGCTGACAAAGACTTTGTTGTAAAACATTATGATCGTATTAGTGAATACTTTGCTACTTTAGAACACTTTAGTATGTTATATCAAGGTGGAATAGGAGGTAGTGGCAAATGTATTGAACAAACTTTAGGTGATGATTTTTTTGATATAAAAATTACATGTGATACATATGGAAGAATTGATACAGGTACTAAAATTAGTTCAACAGTAGATAAAGAAAATATATTTACTAGAGAATGGTTAAAAAGACAAACTCTAAACGATTTTTATATTGAACATGAAGAAGAAATATTAAGAAAAATACCCGTATCAATAGATAGTCTAAATTATACATTTAAAACTATTGTTACAGATGCATTAAGTAAAATGAATGTCCCAGTCTTAGTAAAGAAGAAATAAACTTGTCTAAGATTAAATAATTTCATATAATTAAATTAAAGGAAGTGATAATATGTCTAGTACAATTCTACCAGCTGATACTTATATAGTAGTTAATAAGACTATTATCACGGAAACTGATAAAAAAATAGTTACAACTTTATACCAACCAATTATTGGTAATACTGCAGTAAGCTTATATTTTACATTAATAGATGATCTTTTAAAAAGAGAGATTATGTCTAATGAAGAAACACATCATCATTTAATGTCTACTATGCAAATAAAGTTGGAGAACTTAGTTATCGCAAGAGAAAAATTAGAAGCAGTTGGACTTTTAAAAACATATGTAAAAAAAGAAGATGTAAATAATTATGTCTATGTTTTATATTCTCCAATGACTGCTCAAGAGTTTTTAAATCATCCAATTTTAAATGTTGTTTTATATAATAATATTGGAAAAAAAGAATATGATAAGATAATAAATTATTATAAAGTACCAAAAATAAATTTAAAAGATTATGAAGATATCACAGCTAATTTCAATAGTGTATTTTCTAGTGTAAGAGGAAATATTTTTAATGAAAATGATAATATTATTGATAAAAATAGTCGCACTTTATCACTAGATAAAAAAGTAGATTTTAACTTGATAATATCTAGTATTCCTAAAAGTATGGTTCATGAAAAATGTTTTAATGATGAAGTTAAACACTTAATAGAGTCTTTAGCGTATATTTATACTATTGATGATTTAAATATGCAAATGCTAGTTAGAAATAGTATTAATGAAAAAGGTATGATTGATAAAAATGAACTTCGTATTAATTGTCGTAATTTCTATCAATTTGAAAATAGTGGGTCTCTACCAACTCTTGTATACACAAAACAACCTGATTATTTAAAGAGTCCACAAGGTGATAATTCAAATCGCGCTAAATTAATTTATACTTTTGAAAATACAACTCCATTTGACTATTTAAGTAGTAAATATAAAAATGGTGAACCAAGTCAAAGAGAATTAAAAATAATAGAAGATTTAATGATTAATTATAAAATGAAACCAGGAGTAGTTAATGTATTAATATCTTATGTATTAAAAGTAAATAATCAAAAGTTTAATAAAAATTATGTCGATGCTATTGCTAGTCAATGGAGTAGATTAAATATTGAAACAGTAGAAGAAGCAATGAAAATAGCTGAAAAAGAACATAATAAAATGAAGAAATTAGTTGATAAAACTAAAACTCCAACAAAAACAAATACTGATAAAAAAGTAGAAAATTTACCTGAGTGGTTTGGGGTAGAATTAGATAAAGGACAAATATCTAAAGAACAACAAGAAGAATTAGATAATTTATTTAAAGAATTTAATTAAAGCAATAAAATTTGCTTTTTTTTTATATTTGTGATATCATTAAAAACCTCAGCACTTGGAGGTGAGAAAATGGAAAAAAGATTATATAGAGAAAGAAAACTTTTAATACAACCAATAGATAAACCAGAAAAGTTAAGTATATTTAATCATACTATTTTATTTATAAATGAAGAAGATACAACTATTGAAAGAGCAATCCCAGACTTTGAAGAAAGATATATGGATAGTGAAAGTTCTAATATAAATAAAATAAATGAAAATACATACTTTTCATATTTCCAAATAATAGATCAAAAATCTAGTTTTCTACCTTCAGATAGACCTATATTCGAAGTAACTATATTTGAGGGGCAAGCTGACGATCCAATGAAATACATAGGTCCAAAAATAGTTGGAAGTAGATGTCTAAATTGTTATAGTTCAACTATAGAAGATTATATTTTAGAAGGAAAACAAGTCGCAAAAAGAAAAATAATGCAATAAAATATTTACTAAAAAAATTTTATGTGTTATTATTTACTCATAAATCGTTGATTGAGCTAAGTACATAAAGATTTATATATAGAGAGTTCATGGTTGGTGAAAATGAATTATAATATTTATGGAAATCTACTCAGGAGAGAAATTAATAATTTTCGGTTAACAACCGTTATCAAAGTAAGTTAAACAGAGGATGGTACCGTGCTCATGCACTCCTTATACCATTCTCTTTTTTTCTTATATGAAAGGAGAGAGAATATGTTAGATATTAAATTTGTAAGAGAAAATCCTGAAATTGTAAAAGAAAATATAAAGAAGAAATTTCAAGATGCAAAATTACCTTTAGTTGATGAAGTAATTGAACTTTATGAACAACAAAGAAAAGTAAAGTTAGAAGGAGATAATCTTCGTAGTGAAAGAAATAATATTAGTAATTCAATTGGTGCTTTAATGCGTGAAAAGAAAATTGAAGAAGCTAATAACATGAAAGAAAAAGTAAAAGAAATCAACGATAAATTAGTAGAATTGGAAACTCAAGAAGTAGAACTTGGAAAAGAAGTTAAAACTAGAATGATGGTTATTCCAAATATCATCGATGATAGCGTACCAGTTGGTAAAGATGATAGTGAAAATGTTGAAGTAGAAAAATTTGGAGAACCAGTAGTGCCAGCTTATGAAGTTCCATATCATGCAGATATTATGGCAAGTATCGCAGGACTTGATAAAGATTCATCAGGAAGAACTAGTGGTAATGGTTTCTACTATTTAATGGGAGATGCAGCACGCCTTCATTCTGCAATGATTTCATATGCTAGAGATTTCATGATTGATAAAGGATTCATTTATGCAATCCCACCATTTATGATTAGAAGTGATGTTGTAACTGGTGTTATGTCTTTTGCTGAAATGGAAGCTATGATGTATAAAATAGAAGGTGAAGATCTATATTTGATTGGTACTAGTGAACATTCTATGATTGGTAAATTTAAAGACCAAATTGTTAAAGAAGCAGAACTTCCAATTTGTATGACATCATATTCTCCTTGTTTTAGAAAAGAAGTAGGTGCTCATGGTATTGAAGAAAGAGGAGTATATCGTGTACACCAATTTGAAAAGCAAGAAATGGTAGTATTATGTAAACCAGAAGACTCAATGGATTGGTATAACAAAATGTGGAGTTTTACTGTTGAATTCTTTAGAAGTTTAGATATTCCAGTAAGAACACTTGAATGTTGTAGTGGAGACTTAGCGGATTTAAAAGTTAAATCTTGTGATATTGAAGCATGGTCACCTCGTCAACAAAAATACTTTGAAGTAGGAAGTTGTTCTAACCTTACTGATGCTCAAGCACGTCGTTTAGGTATCCGTGCTAAAGGAGAAAAAGATAATTATTTAGTTCACACATTAAATAATACAGTTCTAGCATCTCCTCGTGCATTAATTGCTTTCTTAGAAAATAATTACAATGAAGATGGAACAATTAATGTACCAAAAGCATTACAACCTTATATGGGTGGAAAAGAAATAATTAAACCTATTAAATAAATAAGACAACCATCAGGTTGTTTTTTTATTATTTATATGATTTTTAATATATGTTATAATTCATATAGGAGGATGATGATATGAATAATTTTATCATTATTGAAGTAGGTTCTACTAATACTAAAACATACTTATATGAAGAAAAATTAAAAGATTTAGGTACTATTACTATTGAATTTAGAAATAATTATAAATTAAATAAAAGAATAGTGGAAAGTGATTTAGAAAAACTATATGAACATATCGAATCACTAAAGAAATATAATTATCCAATTTATGTATTTGGTACTAGTATTTTTAGAAATTTAGATAATTTAGAAAGAGGAAAGTTCTTAAAAGAATTTAAAGATGCAACTAATTTAGAATTTACTATAGTAACTCCAGAGATGGAAACTGAATTAACAGTATATGGAGTTGTTTCTAAAATAGATTATCCAGGGAAAATTGCTGTTATGATTGGTGGAAGTGCATCTACTGAATTATCTATTGTTGAGAATAAAAAAATAATTGAAACATCACACAATAATTATGGTGTTATGGATGTATGTAATCGTTTTCCTGATATAAATGAAGAAACAGCAACAAGTTTATTAGAAGATATGGTTAATGATACTTTAGATATGACTAATATTCCCGATAATAAAGCAGATATTCTTGTTTTAGCGGGTGGAGATTATTTAACATTCTATGAGACTTTAAATTATCCTTTGAAAGTAAATAGATTTTATTTAGATCCAAAACAACACTGGTACATGGATTCTTTAACAATGGATGAATATAATGAAGATTTTTTCTATCATAAATCACTTCTTGAAGTTCAAAATGATAATATGGAAAATCGTTCTTTGTGGAGTGGTACAGCTAGAGGAATGCGTATTTGCATATGTGCTATTACTAAAGCAGTAAACGCTAAATATATTATTCCTACTAGAATTTCAATGGTTTATGGTATAATAGAGAAGATAAAAAACAATTAGAGGTGACTTATGTCAAATATTAATAAGATAAAAAGGGGATTAATAATAGTATGTATTGTTCTACTAATTGGTTTAGTTGCATTTATACTTATTAGAAATGCTACTAATATGATAATAAGAAATCAACAAGAAAAAGATTATGACAAGATAGTAGAAAATAAAAAACTATATAAAAGTCATACTAGTTATGATGGTATATTCTCTATAAAAGCTCCTAGTACTTGGAGTGAAGTAAAAGAAAAAAAATCTCTTAACGCTAATGCTGTTATAGAATTAAAAAACGAAATAAGAAATGCATATTTAGTTGCAGTAGTAACTAATAAATTAGATGTTACTGATACTTTTGAAATATTTAAAAGTGATGTCTTTACTCAAAAACAAACTCATTATGGTATAACTATTTCAGAATATAAAGATGTAGTTATAGATGGTAAGAATGCTCAATATATAGAATTTTATAATACTAATGAAGATAGCATTAATACATATATACGATCATATGCTATTGAAACTGAAAACTATTATGTTCAAATAATGATTTGGACTTTAAAAAGTAATGAAAATTTAGTTCAACAAGAATTTAATAATATTATGGAAAGTTTTAAAGAAATATAAAAATATTTGACAAAATAAAAAATATATATTAAAATTCAACTAATATTTTAAATTGTTGAACGGGACATAATATTTATAGCTCTAATTAAAAGTGAGTTAGGGATAGTGTAAACCTAATAATTATCTATTTATATTCCTACCCAGGAGAAAAACTAATCATTTTCGGTTAACAACCGTTATCAAATTAAGTTAAAAAGAGGATGGTACCGTGCCTATGCACTCCTTATACCATCCTCTTTTTTATATTTAAAATATTAAAAATAAAAACATTTAGGAGGTATATTTATGAAATTAAAAGAAAACTTTTTCGTAACTATTAGAGAAAATTCCAAAGATGAAGAAACAATTAGTGGAAATCTTTTAGTTAGAAGTGGAATGGTAAAAAAAGCAGGTAGTGGGATTTATTACTTTTTACCGTTAGGATTACGAGTAATTAAAAAAATTGAAAACATTGTTAGAGAAGAGATGAATAATGCTAATGCAGCAGAACTCGTAATGCCGTCACTACTTCCTGAAGATGTTTATATAAAAAGTGGTAGAAGAGAAAATTTTGGTAACGATATGTTCTCTTTAAAAGATAGATATGGTAGAAATTATGTACTAGGACCAACACATGAAGAAATGTTTGTTGAAGTAGCTAAAGATCATATTAAATCTTATAAAGATATGCCAATTAATTTATATCAAATAGCTAATAAATATCGTGATGAACCACGTCCAAGATATGGACTTATTCGTGTAAGAGAATTTATTATGAAAGATGCTTATTCATTTGATAGAGATTTAGATGGATTACATATTTCATATATGAAGATGTTTGATGCTTATAAAAAAATCTTTGATCGTATGGGAATTGATTATAAGATAGTAACAGCATCAACTGGTGTAATGGGAGGACTTTTATCAGAAGAATTCCAAGCAGTAACAGAAATTGGTGAAGATATATTAGTACTTTGTGATAAATGTGATTTATCATCTAATATTGAAATTACCGAATGTGTAGATCAAAAAATAGTAGATGATGAACAAGAATTAGAATTAGAACTAATTCATACACCAAATGTAAAAACTATAGATGATCTTGTTAATAATTATGGAATTCCAACATCTAAAATGGCAAAGACTTTAATTTATAAGATAGATGGTAAATTCTATGCAGTAATGGTTAAATCTCATCGTGAAGTAAATGAATATAAATTATTAAAATTATTAAATGCCAAAGAAATAGAATTAGCAGACTATGCTGATGTAGAAAGAATAACTAAAGCTCAAGTAGGCTTTGCGGGACCAGTTGGAATAGAAATACCTGTAATTATAGATAATGAAGTTGAAGGAATGAAGAATTTCTTAGTCGGAGCAAACAAAACAGACTATCACTATAAAAATGTTAATTTAAAAGATTTTAAAGTATATTTACAAGCAGATATTGCAAATGTAATGGAAGGGGATAAATGTCCTTGTTGTGGTGGAAACCTATACTTTAAAAAAGGAATAGAAATAGGTAATACATTTAAACTAGGAACTAAGTATTCAGAAAGTTTAGGATTAACATACTTAGATGAAGAAAATAACTCTCATCCAGTAGTTATGGGATGTTATGGTATAGGAATAGGTAGAATTCTTGCAGCTATCATAGAACAAAATAATGATGAAAATGGAATTATCTTACCAATGAATATCGCACCATATCAAGTATCCATTGTTTTAATAAATGATAAAGATGAAAAACAAGTAGAAGTTGCTAATAATTTATATCAAGAATTAACTAAAAAGGGTATTGAAGTAATTTTAGATAATAGAAATGAAAGACCAGGAGTTAAATTTAAAGATATGGATTTAATAGGAATACCACTTCGTATTACTGTTGGTAAGAAAATAGATGAAAACAAAGTAGAATTAAAACAAAGAAAAGAAAAAGAAAGTATTGATATAGAAATAAATAATGTTTATGAAATTATTTCTAAATTAATAAATGAACAATCTATGTAAAAAAACACCTTTAATAGGTGTTTTTTAATGATTAATTTTAATATATATAATTTTATGATATAATTACATTGTAAAAAATAAAGAAGGTGATTATATGAATTTAATAAAGAATTTCTCATCTCATTTACTAGCATTTATCTTTTTTATATCATTATTAATATTTAGTGGAACTTCTGCCGTAAAAGATTTAATTACTCATGATAATATCTATTATGCATTAGAAAATACTAATTATTTAGAAGAAATAAAATTTAATGAAAATATAGATACTGAAATGAGTAAAGAATTATTAGAATATATAGAAATTAAAGATATTATAGATCACTATATCGCAGATAAAGTTCTTTATGAATTTAATATAATAGAAAAAGATCCCAAAATAAACATAGATGAATTAAATAAAAGAATTGCTTTAGGAATAGAAAAATATATAGATGCAAAATTAGATGAATATTCTGGTGGATTAAATTCTATTCTTCAAGATAATGGATTTGATTTAGGAATAAAAGATAAAATAGAAGAGTATATAGATAATAATACTTCAATAGATTTATCAAATAATAAAATAGTAACTGAAAAAGATTTAGAAGTAGTATATCAAGAAGTAGATAAAAAATTTGAAGAATTAAAAGAAGATACATATATTAAAGAAATTGTAGATATAGTTTATAATGATACATTACTAGTGATATCATTAGTATGTATAATATTAACATTTATATTAATATCATTAATTAATTTTAATATTTTAACTGGTATATTATATATAATTGCACCACTTGCAGTTAATACACTTATCTTTTTAGTAGGATATTATGGATTAAAAGAATTAAAATTTACTGGTGGAATAGAAGCAGCTCCATTAAATTATCTAGTTAAAGAAGCAAGTGATATTTCATTCTTATATTTGTTATTATTCATACTTTTAACAACAGCAGCAGGATTTTTATATTATATAGGAAAACATATTAATATATTAATTTCTCACAAAACTGGTAAAACAACACTTGATACTATCTTTGATGACTATGATAGTGAAGAAGTAGTAAGAGAATTACAAGAAAAAGAAAGACAAGAACAAGAAGAAAATAAAATAGAAGAAATAGATGAAGAACCAAAAGAAGAAAAAGAATAATTTTTCTTCTTTTTATTGTATAATGAAAATGGTGATAGTATGAAAAAGATAAGTCAAAAAGAAAGTGAAATCGCAAATACTTTAAATGAAAAAAGACAAGAAGCGTACTTGGATATTTATAAAGAAACAGAATTTTCTGGATTTGGAATATTAATAGATAAAGAATTAAATGTATATAAATATATGTGGAATACTGCTTTTAATAAAGAAACACATAATTTTTCTATAAATAATTATTTATATCAAAGTAAGAATAAAATTAATTATGAAGAATTAGAAAACTTCTTAATAAAAGAATTAAATATAATTGAAAAAGACTATTCTAATAATTCTAATGAAATGGAAAGATATAATGAAATAGTTAAATTAAAGTCATATATAAATGAATTTTTTAATAAAGAGTTATATGAAAGTATAAAGGAAAAAGTATCAATTTTAATAAAAGAAGAATTGTAAAAAAGTGTATAAATATTTAAAAAATTAATATAAAAAAATTATTCATGATATAATTTTTATATAAGTATAGGAGGATATTTATGATTTATACAAAAGAAGTAGAAGAAATGTGCCCAGTAGCAAAAGGTGTTGATCATGGACCAGCACCAATACCTGAAGAAGGTAAATGGGTAAAAGCAAAAGAAATAAAAGATATATCAGGATTAACTCATGGTATAGGTTGGTGTGCTCCTCAACAAGGTGCTTGTAAACTAACTTTAAATATTAAAGAAGGAATTATTGAAGAAGCACTTGTTGAAACATTAGGATGTAGTGGAATGACTCATAGTGCAGCAATGGCTGGAGAAATTTTAGTAGGTAAAACAATCCTTGAAGCATTAAATACAGACTTAGTATGTGATGCTATTAATACTGCGATGCGCGAACTATTCTTACAAATAGTATATGGTCGTAGCCAATCAGCTTTCTCAGAAGGTGGACTAGCAATAGGTGCAGGATTAGAAGACTTAGGAAAAGGAACAAGAAGCCAAGTTGGTACTATTTACTCAACTAAAGTAAAAGGACCAAGATATCTAGAATTAGCAGAAGGTTATATTGTAGAAATCGGTTTAGATAAAGATAATCAAATAATTGGTTATAAATATGTTAACCTAGGAAAAATGATGGAAAACATTAAAAAAGGAATCGAACCAATGGAAGCTATCGAAAAAGCAAGTGGAAAATATGGTAGATTTGATGAAGCGGTTAAGAAAATTGACCCAAGGGTAGAATAGGAGGACGTATTATGGCATTATTTGAAAGTTATGAAAGAAGAATAAATCAAATTCAACCAGTAATGGATAAATATGGAATTAAAGATTTTGAAGATGCAAGAAATATTTGTAAAGAAAAAGGTTTTGATCCATATGAAATAGTTAAAGGCGTTCAACCAATATGTTTTGAAAATGCATGTTGGGCATATACACTAGGTGCTGCTATAGCTATTAAATCAGGTAGAACTAAAGCATCAGATGCAGCTAAAGCAATCGGTGAAGGATTACAAGCTTTCTGTATTCCAGGAAGTGTAGCAGATGATCGTAAAGTAGGATTAGGTCATGGTAATCTTGCATCAATGTTGCTTACTGAAGAAACTAAATGTTTTGCTTTCTTAGCTGGACATGAATCATTCGCAGCAGCAGAAGGAGCAATTGGTATCGCAAAAAGTGCTAATAAAGTAAGAAAAGAACCATTACAAGTAATTTTAAATGGATTAGGAAAAGATGCAGCTCAAGTAATTTCTAGAATAAATGGATTTACTTATGTAAAAACTGATTTCGATTTCTTCACAGGAAAAGTAAATGTAGTAGAAGAAATTAAATACTCTGATGGAGAAAGAAGTAAAGTTCGTTGTTATGGAGCTAATGACGTAAGAGAAGGTGTAGCAATAATGCACTTAGAAGGTGTTGATGTATCTATTACTGGTAACTCAACAAACCCAACTCGTTTCCAACATCCAGTAGCAGGAACATATAAAAAAGAATGTATTGAAATTGGTAAAAAATATTTTTCAGTAGCATCAGGTGGAGGAACAGGTAGAACTCTACACCCAGATAATATGGCAGCAGGACCTGCTTCATATGGTATGACTGATACTATGGGAAGAATGCATAGTGATGCACAATTTGCGGGATCATCATCAGTTCCAGCTCATGTTGAAATGATGGGATTAATTGGTATGGGTAACAACCCAATGGTAGGTGCAACCGTTGCAGTAGCAGTTGCTATTGAAGAAGCATTTAAATAAAAAAATAAAAACTAAAGCAATATAAAAATATTGCTTTTTTTAATGCCTTAAAAGTGATACAATTATTTTAGAATAGGGAGGATTAAAATGTTATGTAGTAAATGTGGTGGAGTAGTAGATGGAAGAAGTAAAAAGTGCTCTTTCTGTGGAACTCCTATAAACCAAAATAATGACCAATTAAGTAATCAACCAGTTGTTTATTTAAAACAAAGTTTATTTAGCAAGTACAAATATTTCTTTTTAGGAGGAATCGTATTATTAGTAATAATAATTATTGTAGTAGTATCTTTAATGAATCCTAAAAATGAAAGAAGAGATGCTCTTTTAAATATTAATAAAACTCACTATATGAAATTTACTCTAGATGAAAAAGAGTTTTATTTAGGAGAAAAAGTATCTAAATATAAGAAAAATGGTATCTCTTTTGAAGATCAATATTTAACAGATGATTCATATGTAGAAAGTGATTCTATTGCTATGTATAATTTCTATGATAATGAAAAAGAAGCACAATTCTTAGGAGCATTCTATTGCTCTGAAAATAAAGAATGTAAGTATGATGATACTCTTTTATTAAAAGTAAATTTCTATGAAGAATCAGATGTAGTAATAGATGATTTCATTAAATATGGTACTAGATATGATGATATTGTTGAAAAATATGGAAAAGAAGATGGAACTTTCTATCAAGATGAAGATTTATTAGTATGGACTTTTGGAGAAAAAGGAAAAGTAGGAAATCCATATTACATCTTTAGATTTGATAATGATGGATGGTTCTCAAGCGGAGAACTAATAGAAATACGTATGGGTATTTGGTGGTATGAAGAAGAATATGAACATACTGTTGTTGAAAAAAAGGAGGTAGAAAAAGATGAAAAATAAAAAGACCATTATAATGGTAGCCTCTATAATCGCTGTTATTACAATTATAATTACTTGTATTTTATTAATAAATACAGATAAAGATAAAGACTCAAATAAAAATAAATTAAATGTTATTAATAAAAGACCAAATGTTATTTTAAATGATGATGGTGTTGCTAAATACGTTGGTAAAGATGAAGTAACAACTAAAGTAGAAAATAAAAATGATGCTATTAAGGTAATTGAAGAAGTAAAAGATTATTTTAAAATAGAAAAAGCATCAGATGTATTAGAAATAAAAAAAGTTCAAGAAAGTGGAGATTTTACTTTTTATAAATTAAATCAAAAGTATAGTGGTGTTAAAGTTTATGGAAATGAACTAGTTGTTACAGTAAATAAAGATAAAGAAGTAACTAGTATTACTGGTAAATATGTACCATTAGATAATGTAAGTACATATTCTAGTATTAGTATTGATAAAACTAAAGAAACTTTAAATACTTTTATTAAAGGAAATTATGAAGTAGTTTCTCAAACAAAATATATCTATATAAAAGATGGTACTCCAATTTATTGTTATGTTTATAGTATTATGACAAATACAGAAATATTTGACTTATTTATAAATGCTAAAACAGGAGAAAAAGTAGATAAGATATATACATCTTATTCTTCAGATTACTCATATTCAGGAAAAGGAATTTTTGGAGAAAATGTAACTGTTTCAATTAATGAGATGGCATTAAGTGGATATCAATTACATGATAATAAGCGTAATATTAGTATTGTTAATGCAACAAATGTTGGTGCTGATCCAGATGGATTAGTAGATTCATTAGCTTTTCTTACTCATATGAAATTAAGACAAGCACCAGCAGTAGTGGACCTTTGCAAAGACGGAGGTTTGTCTACTGATTTGTGTATACATAGTAATACTAATTTTATTCAAAATAGTCTTACTGGTATGAATAATTTTGTTAAAACATATGACTTTTACAATAATATTTTAGGAAGAAAATCATATGATGATAAAGGTTCTGAAATATTTGTTAATATAGGATTTGTTTCTAATTTATTTGGAAGTAAAGAATATGAAAATGCTTCTTGGTATGGCGGAGATATAAAAGTATTTGGTTTTGGTAGTATGAATAATGTATCATTAGCTGCTGGTTTAGATATAGTGGCTCATGAATATACACATGCTGTATCAGGAGATATAGTTGGCTTAACTTACCAAGGAGAAAGTGGAGCATTAAACGAAGCTTATTCTGATATTATGGGATCTTTAATAGAGGGTAAAAATTTCCAACTTGGTGAAGATGTGGGTGGATTTAGAGATATGACTAATCCTAATCGCTATAGTGACCCAATGGTAAAAGGTGGAAAATATTATTTCCCTGCTGATACTGAAACATATAATGAAGAGTGGAGAACAAAACTTTTATCCAATAATACTGACATAACTGATTGGACTGAATGGGATAATGGTGGAGTACATACAAATTCAGGTGTTCCTAACTACACAGCCTTCTTAATGTATGATAATGGAGCATTTACATCTAAAGAAGAAATGGCTAAAGTATGGTATACATCATTATATTTATTAAGTTCTAATGCTGACTTTGAAGATTGTGCTTTAGCAGTAATCGAAGTAGCTAAACAATATAATTTATCAGAAGATAAAATAAAAATAATAGAAGAAGCTTTTAAAACTACTAAGATGTTAGAAGTAGAAACAGGAGCATTATCAGGAGTAGTAACATCAAAAAAAAATAATAAACCATTAGAAGGAACTGTAGTAACTGCAATAAGTGAATTAAACTCACATGTATATTATCAAACAACTACTGATGAAAATGGTTCATATAAAATAGAAGATTTACCAGCAACAAGTTATCTAGTAACATTTGAAATGCCTAAGCACAAAGATTATGAAGAAAAAATAACAATCGTTAATAAAGAAACTAAAAATTTAGACATGAAATTAGAAAAAATTGATGAATCTAATTACAAAGAAGCAGAAATAGTCTTTGTTCTTGATATTTCATCAAGTATGAATGATAGTGATCCAACTAACATAAGAAAACAAATTATACATAACGTTGTATCATCTCTTGGTAGTGAAAGTAAAGTAGCATTAGTAACATTTACTGGAACTGCTAAACTAATTAATAATGGTTTAAGTAATAAGAGTGTTGATAAAAAAATATTAATAACTGATATCTTTAATATGGTAAATGATAGTGGATATAATTCTAATTCAGGTACTAACGGAAGAGCAGGATTAGAAGAAGCATTAAAACTATTTGACAAAGATTCTAAAACTAGAAAATATATTGTTTTCTTAACTGATGGTGAAGATAATAAAACTTCAGGTCCAACATATGATGAAATAATTAAACAATCAAAAGATATGGACCTTAGAATTTTAACTATTGGTTTAGGAAGAGATGATCAATTAGATGAGGGTATTTTAATTAAACTTGCAAGTGGTACAAATGGTAAATATTATCATGCTACTAAATCAAGTAATCTATATGAATTTGATAGAAGAATATTTGCTGAATTAAGTTAAAAGGATAGGTAAAAACCTATTCTTTTTTATTGCTATCATTATTTTAAAAAGTTATAATAAAATTTAGTGGAGGTATAAATATGAAAAAAGAACATAAAACAGCTCTTGTTTTAGAAGGTGGAGCAATGCGTGGTATTTATACCGCAGGTGTATTAGATGTATTATTAAAAAATAAAATATATGTAGATGCCGTAATTGGAGTAAGTGCTGGTTCAATTCATGGATGTAGTTATGTATCTGAACAATATGAAAGAAGTATTTCTTACTATAAAACATGTCGAAAAGATTATCGTTTCCTAAGTTTTAAATCGTGGTTTAAATCAGGGAATATTTGTGATACAGATTATTGCTATGATGAAGTACCAAACAAAATATATCCTTTTGATCATGACACTTTTGAAAAATCAAAAACTAAGTTTTACGCAACAGTTACTAATGTCGAAACAGGAAATCCAGAATACATTTATTTAAAAAGTTTAAGAGGTAAAAATATTGATTATTTACGTGCTTCTGCTTCTATGCCAGTAGTATCTCAAATAGTTGAAATAGATGGTAAAAAATATTTAGATGGTGGTATGTCTGATAGTATTCCTATTGAGTACTTTAGAAGCCTTGGTTATGATAAATGTATAATTGTTAAAACTAAAGATAAATCATATAAAAAATCAAAAGAAAAAATATTACCTATTGCTAAAAAAGTATATAAAAATTATCCTAAGTTTGTAGAAAAATTAAAAAATAGACATATAGATTATAACAACCAAATAAAACTAATTAGAGAATTAGAAGAAAAAAATGAAGTACTAGTAATTGAACCATCAAAAAAATTAAAAATTAGTCGACTAGATAAAAATATGAATAATATTATTGATGCCTATGAACAAGGTAAAAAAGATGCCGGAAATAAATTAAAAGACATTAAAAAGTTTTTAAAGAAGTAACATTACTTCTTTTTTTCATGATATAATTTTAAATAGAAGGGTAGTGTAAAAATGAATCAAGATTATAATAATGGAAATAATAATCAAAACCAACCAAATATAAGTAATGGCAATAACTATAATCAAAATAATATGAATATGAATTCTGGTGACAATGTTTATTTTAATAGTAATATTAATAATAATATAAATAATAATATAAATAATAATATTAATTCTAATTCTAATAATATGTATCCAACTAGTATTTTTCCAAATACTTCTTATCAACAAGATAACTATTCAAACTATAATCAAAATTACAATCAAAACTATAATCAAAACTATAATCATATGAGTACTATAAATCCAAATATATTTCCACCAAAATCAAGTAATATAAAAGCAGTTATTATAATAATAATTATATTTTTAGGAATAATAGGAGCACTTATATTATTAACAAGACAAGAAGAAAAAGATACTAAGAAAGAAAAAGAAAAAAATGAAGAAACTGAAGTAGAAGATTTAAATACTAGTATTAATAAAAATGTTGTTAATTGTACTTTTGATGGCAACTTGATTCCTGGTGCTGAATATACTAATGGCGAATATACATATAGATATAAACAACAAGTTAAATATGGTACTGTTTTTGATGAAAACATAGAATGGGAATATTTTGATGAAGATGGATGGGGAGTAGTTCACAATAATAGAGAATCTGATAAAGTAGTTACAACTAAGTTATGTACATATATCAATGGAAAACCACTAGTATCTATGAATAACATGTTTTATGGAAGTTTAGCTAAAGGAATAGATACAAGTAGTTTTAATACTAAAAATGTAATAAGAATGGATAGTAGTTTTGCAGTTATGATAAATATAGAAAATTTAGATTTATCAACATTTGATACTAGTAATGTTAAAACAATGTACTTTATGTTTTCTAATTGCTATGCTAAAAATATTAATGTAAGTAGTTTTGATACATCTAGAGTAGAAGAAATGGCTGGAATGTTTGGTTCAACAAACACTACAACTCTTGATATTAGTAATTTTGATACAACAAATGTCTCATACTGTGGAATGATGTTTTCAGGTGCAAAAGCATCAACTGTCTATGTAAAAAATCAAAAACAATTAAATTATTTTAATGAATGTAGTAGTAATCCTGATACATTAAAATTCACTATAAAAAAATAAGACTTATATAAGTCTTTTTTTATGTAAAGTACTATAAATAATATAGTACAAATAAAAATAACTATGATATACTCTAATTAGATAAGATATAAAATCAAGGAGGAGTATATGACACCACATAATGAAGCAAAAAAAGAAGATATAGCAAAAATTGTAATAATGCCAGGAGACCCTAAAAGAGCTACCTATATAGCAGAACATTATCTAACAGATATTGAATTAGTTAATAAAGTTAGAGGTTGCTTTGCATATACTGGTAACTATATGGGAAAAAGAATAACAGTTATGGCAAGTGGAATGGGTATGCCTAGTATGGGTATCTATTCATATGAATTATTTAAATTTTATGACGTAGATGTAATTATTAGAGTAGGAAGCATGGGTGCTTTTGATGAAAGCCTAGATTTATATGATGTAGTACTAGTAGAAGAATCATGTTCCGAAAGTAGTTATGCTAGGAATCAAGATGGTAATATGGATAATGTTATTTTATCTGATTATGATCTAAATATGACTATAAGACAAACTGCTAAAGAAATGGGTAAAGATATCACTTTAGGAAGAATTTATTCTACAGACGTATTTTATCAAGTAGATCCAAAAGTAGAATATAGAAATAAGATTTTAGGATGCTTAGGTACTGAGATGGAAACATTCTCACTATTTCATAATGCAAAACACTTAGGTAAAAGAGCAACTGCTATTTTAACAGTTTCAGATCATTTAAGAACTGGTAAGGAAACAACTCCAGAAGAAAGAGAAACAGCATTTCATAATATGATGGAAATTGCTTTAAATAGTACTTTAGTAATAGAAACAGAAAGTCAAAATTAAAAGTCTTTATTAAATAAAGATTTTTTTATTATATTAAGTCTTTTCAAATTAATAAAAATAGTGTATAATATACGACAAAAAAGAGGAGGTCACTATGGAAAAAGAAAGAGAACTTACTATTTTAGATATAGATTTAGATGATTTTATAAAAAAACTAGAATCTCTAGGCGCGATAAAACAAGGTGAATTCCTACAAAGAAGATATGTTTTTGATGTAAAACCAGTTAATCCTAATAAATGGATTAGACTAAGAACTAATGGTAAAAAGACTACTCTTACAATTAAAGAAATAAAAGATAAAAATGCTATTGAAGGTACTAATGAATTAGAAATAGTAGTAGATGATTTAGATAAAACCAAAGAAATATTAAAAGAACTAGGATATGAATCAAGAAACTACCAAGAAAACTATAGACGTATTTATCTTTTAAATAATACTGAAATATCCATAGATTCATGGCCACTTATACCTACATATGCTGAAATAGAAGGTAAAACTAATGAAGATGTAGAAAGTGTATTAAAACTAGTAAACACCAAAAATTATAAAGTGACTACATTTGATGTAGAATCTATTTACAGAGAAATATATGGAATAGATATAATGAAAGTAAAAGAATTAAAGTTTGGGGAGAATAATCATGAAAGTATGTTGGAACATAACTAGTAGATGTAATAAAAATTGTAAATATTGTTTTAAATTTAACCAAAAAGAATTAACATTAGAAGAAAATAAAAGAATATTAGAAAACTTAACAAAAAGAGATATAAGTAGTATTGGATGGTCAGGAGGAGAACCATTTCTTTATCCTGATTTTAAAGAACTATTAAGATTAAGTAAAGAAAAAGGATTTATTAATCATGTAAATACTAATGCTAGCTTACTTAATAAAAATAATTTAAAAGAAAGTATTGAAAATATAGATCGTATTATTATTTCATTAGATTTTATTGATGAAGAAGAAAATAAAAAGTATGAAATAGGAGATAATTACTACAACCATGTTAGTTCTTTATTAAAAGATATAAAAGAAGTAAAACCAACTATTGAAATACAAATAAATACTGTTTTATTCAAAGGATCAATTAAAAAACTAGAAGAATTATATAATGCATTAAAAAATTATAATATTGATTATTGGAAATTAATTAGATTTTTCCCAGTAAGAGGTAAAGCATTAGAAGAAAATTTATCTATTACTGATGAAGAATTCTTTGAAGTAGTAAAAAACTTTAAAGAAAGACAAGATCAAAATTTCAAAATAGTAATTCATGGAAAGAAAGAAATGAGTGAAAGACATATAATTATCCTAAGTTCAGGTAAATTGGTTTATAGTGAAAATTGCAAAGACGTAGAAGTTGAAGAAACTCTAATATAAAAATTATTCAGGAGGGGTTTTATGAATAAAGATTTAAATTTAAATTTATATAAAATATTCTATGAAGTTGCCAAAAATAGAAGTATTTCTGCTGCTTCAAAAAATATGTATATATCTCAACCTGCAATAAGTAAAGCAATTAAAAACTTAGAAACTGATTTAGGAGTAGTACTTTTCTATCGTACATTAAATGGTACTGTACTAACAGAAAAAGGACAAGAATTATTTGAATATGTAGAAGATGCATTTAATAGTTTTAGAGCTGCTGAAAAGAAAATGAATGAGAATAAAAACTTAGAAAAAGGTTCATTATCAGTAGGAGTTCCTTCTCATATCGCATCATTCTATTTAATGAGTAAAATAGTTAAATTCCATGAAGAATACTCTAAAATAGATATTACTGTTGTAAATAGACCAAGTAGTGAATTATTAAAATTACTTGAAAATAATGAAATAGATTTTGTTATAGATACAATGTCATTTAAAGATGAATTAGATTACTTTAATGTAAAAAATTTAACAACATTTTCACATTGCTTTGTTGCATTAAAATCATCTAAATTTTTAGAAGAAAAAGATGAATATAGTTTAAGTGATTTAAAAGATGTACCATTAATATTACCAGTATTCCATTCATCACATAGACAACACTTAGATAGCTTAGCAAAAGAAAAAAATGTCGAACTTGCTAACATATTATCTATAGAAACATCAGAACTTATATATAGCATGGTAAAAAAAGGTTTAGGAGTAGGATATATCCTATATGACATGGTTAAAGATGATATAGATAATGGAAGATTAAAACAAATCAAAGTAAAGGAACATCTACCAGAAGTATCTTTAAATCTAATATATAGAGAAAAGAACTTAACAGAAGCTCCACTTAAATTTATAAATGATTATTTAAAGTAGGTTAGTACCTACTTTTTTTATAAAAAAATCACTTTGCCATAACTACAGGTTATGGATGTATAAAATTCTAATATTATTTATTTTTTTTAAATTATATTAAAATATAAGTCAAAGGAATTCAAAGGGGATTTTTTCTATTATATATTTTTCATTTAATAGGAGGAATTATGCGTAAAGTACTAACTTTTATTGGGACAGGTTCTGCCTTCTCTAAAGAAAATCTAAGTAACTCTGCTTACTATTTAAAAGAAGATAAACTAGTACTATTCGATTGTGGTGAGACTATATTTCATGAAATTAGAAGATTAAATCTAATTAATGAAAAGATTAAAAAAATTGATATTATTATTACTCATTTGCATTCGGATCATTCAGGAAGTCTAGGTAGTCTAATTTTATATTGTAATAAAATGCAGTTACAAGAGATTAACGTTATTTTTCCAATAAAAGATATGATTTATGCACTACTTAATTTATTTGGTGTACCCAAAAACATATATAACACCAAAACACCAGATGAAATAAGTGATTATTATTTACAATCTTTCGAACAAGTTCACGGATGTGTATCTAAAGATGGACTTGTTGAAAGAATGCCTTCATATGGATATCATTTCATTAATGATAATGATAATCTATTCTATAGTGGAGATACAACTATTATCCAAGAAAATATTTTACAGATGTTTAAAGAAAAAAAGATTTATTATTTATACCAAGATATAACAATAAATAATAATAAATCGCATCTTCCATTAAATGAATTAGAAAAACTAATTGATAAAAAGTATCGTCATCGCATCATGTGTATGCATCTAGAAGATGATGCAAATATCAAACAAATTAAAGAACTTGGTTTTAATACCTCTCGATAATGCAAAATAAAATATCTGTCTGTCAACGTGCATTATCAATAAAAATACTACTAAACTAAGATGTCTTTATAAAAAAATAATATAAAATAAATATATATATGATAGAAAAAGACAAATAAATATCATTAGAAAATATAGATTAACAACTTTATGGAAATATAATTATTCATAAAGTTGTCAGTAAAAAAAGTACCCTTATATTAAACCAAAAGAACTAAATAAAAAGGGCGTTGTAGAAGGGTACTTATACCAATTATTAAATAGTGTCACATAACGATGCTTACAACCAATATAAAAACTACTAAATCTAAATATTCATAATATATTATTTTCTAATGGTAAAAATGAAGTTGTTTTATAAGATGTAGAAGGGTTAGGACTATACATCGAAATAATAAAATAACTCATATATTAATCATAATAATAGAAATACTCTAGAAGATATGATTAATAATTAAAAAAATATGATTTACCATTAGATAAAAAAGACTTCGTAGAAAAAATCATATGATATGTAAAAAAAGAATATAAGGGAAAAAGAATAAAAAGAAAAATAAAAAAGAATAAAAAGACATAAATAACAAAAAAGACCATATATCAAGAAAGAGCACATTATAAAATGTGCTTTTTCTTTGCATAAAAATAATATTTTCTAATCATAAAGAATATGAAAGGAGAATGTTATGGCACGTCATAAAGTAGAAATAAGTGGCGTGAATACAGCAAATATTAAAACATTATCTTTCGAAGAAATGGAAGAATTATTTAAAAGAATGAAAGAAGGAGATTTATATGCAAGAGAAGAATTAGTTAACGGTAATTTAAAACTTGTTTTAGCACTTTTAAAAGACTTTAATAAAAAAAATGAAAACATGGATGATTTATTTCAAATAGGATGTGTAGGCTTATTAAAAGCTATTGATAACTTTGATTTATCATATGGAGTAAAATTTTCTACTTATTGTGTACCAATGATTCAAGGTGAAATAAGAAGATATTTAAGAGATAATTCATCTTTAAGAATAAGTAGATCAGTAAAAGATTTATCTTATAAAATAATGAAAGTAAAAGATGAATATTTAATAACTCATGGTAAAGAGCCAACTGTCGAATATTTATCAAATGTTTTAGATACAGATGAATCAGATATAATAAATGCAATTGAATCAATGAAAGATCCAGTCAGTATATTTGAAGCAATATATAATGATGGAGGAGATACTATATACTTATGTGATCAAATAGAAGATAAGAAAAATAATAATGATCTAGACATAAGAATGGCTGTAGAAAATGCTATATTTAATTTAGAAGAAAGAGAAAAATATATTTTAGACCAAAGATTTATAATAGGTAAAACTCAAATGGAAATCGCATCAGAACTTGGTATAAGTCAAGCTCAAATATCTAGAATAGAAAAAAGTAGTATATCAAAAATAAAAAATAATTTAAATCATTAAAAAAGAATATATCATATATATTCTTTTTGTTTTTCTATAATAGAAATAATTTTATCTATATCCTCTATATTTCTATAACGTATTTCTATTAAATTTTTATTTTTATTTATCCCTTTAAAACAAATAGCGTGTTTTTCTAACTTAATTATATCTGTAATATCATTAATATAGATAAACTTTTTAGTATTAGTATTACTATTAGTATAAATAACTCTTTTATTAGTAATAATATATTTATCATATATATTATTATTAGTCATTTTTATGGATGCTTTTCCTAAAAAAGTAAAAAGAAGTGCCATAGGTCCAAATACTAAAGAAAGGGGAATAATGGCAGTAATATCACCAAGTAAATATACAAATAGTCCCATAAAAAATAAAAATACAATCCAACAATATATAGGAGCTTTAGAATTAATTTTATGTATTCTTTCTAACTTTTTAGTATCAGGAGTACAATCTAATAAAATAACTTCATCATCATCAAAAACTATATTTGACATATTATCACCATTACCATTATATCAAATTGTTTTACATTTTGATATTTATTATCTATAATTTAAAGTAGGTGATAATATATGAGTCATAAACTATATGAACAAAATCTAAATGGTGTTAGAAAAGGGATTACACCACCATTAATACTTAGTGTAATATGTTATTTTGTAATAAGTTTAATTTTAAAAAAAGTTCTTTCGCTTTCAGAAGAACTTATAATGGTTTCTACTATTTTTATATCTACAGGTATCTTCTTTTTATTATTAGATATAATTGATAGAAAATCAGGTAAATTAATAAGAAAGAATAGTATTAAGACGACAGGTGAAATAATTAATTGTGAAAAACACATCGAAAGAAATAGTGATGGTGTTATAGAAGCAAGTTATTATATTATAGATTACTTAATAAACTATAATGGTGAAGAAATAATTGTCCAAAAACTCGCGGAAAATAAAAGAAAAATAGGTAAGATAGATAAAATATATTATAATCCAACTAATAAAACAATATTTTTAGTAAAAGAGGTTGATCAAACTAGTGATAAAGGTGCATTATTAGTTATATTTGGTATATGTGTATTTATTGGTGCTTTAATAATTATTTTCCCATTATTAGGAGGAATATTTGCAAGTAGTGATTTTTGGTTTTATATCTTTGTAGGTATTGTAAGTATAGGTACTATTATTGCTGGTATATTAATATTAAAAAATGTTTTTAAAGATTTAAAAAAAGAAAGAGAATACAAAAAAATAGATGCAATAATTATTGGTAATGATGAAGGTAGTTATCATGATCGTGATCGTAATAAAATGATTCAAACTTTTTATCCTATATATGAGTATTATCATAATGGAATAAAAAAGACATATAAGTGTCCAAATAATGGATTCTTAGAAATAGGTAGCAAACAAATAATAATGATTAATGAAGAAGGAGATATCTATACTAAAAGAAAAAAGGGTGGAGATATCTTTGGAGGAATCTTTTGCATATTAATAGGAATTATTTCATTTTTATCTATAATAATATCTTTAATGTCATAAAAAAAACACTTAATAGTGTTTTTTTATTGTTTCATGATCTTTAACATGTTTCATTATAAAATTATCAATAACACTTCTAGGATTTTTAATTCCATATAATCTTATCTTTGAACAATTCATTACATCAAAGTTAAATGTAATAGTATGATTTAAATAATTTGGTGGAAATAACAAATCATAAGAGTCATCTTTTACAGAGGTACTATGTTTACTAAAACTTGAACTAATCTCACTTTCAACTAAATAATGATGTTTATAATTAGATAAGAAAATATCTCCAGTATCATTAAAACTATTATAATTACTTAAATTAACAAAATCTAATTCATCAAATTTAAAAGCATATAAAAGTAAGTTTGCATAATCAAAAAATAAAATTCTTCTATTTGTAATAACATATTTTAAATTAATGAAATTATTTTTATGATATTGAAAAGCTTTAGCAATATGCCATTTATGAAGAATTAAAATTAAATAAACCATCGAAAGAACACTGCCTAACATCTGTAAAATAAGTGGTAAACCAAAGTAATGATGATATATACCACCACCAATATATATTAATGGAAAAGTAATGAAAAACGTATATAAAAGATTTAATTTGTTTTTTGGTGGATTTTTTTTGAAATCTTGAGAATAAACAATATGTTCATTATGACCTAAAAAACTTTCTGGGTTATATATATCTTTTATTTTCATTGAATTAACATAAAATAAAAATTTTAATTGATATTCTAATAAGAATGCATCTTGAACATTATAAATAACTATACCATCACTTGTAATTTCAAGGTCTTCATTATGCATATGAAAAGGTATATGACTATAAATATTAGTATTAACTCGTAATACGATATTTGCTGTTGAACTTTTTGTTTGTTTCTCTCTGGCAAAAACTTTATAATATGCAGTTATAGGAAAATGAAAAACTCTTTTACCAATTTTATCACAAATAATAAATCTTTTATTAGTAATTGCATATTCTATATCTAATTCTTCATTTTTAGAAAAGTATGATCTATTATTATAAAAATAAAAACCAAACATGAAGCTACTTAAAACAAAACTAAGTAAGGCAGCCAATAATAATTTTATTGTAAAGAAAAAAGATAAAATTATAGATATAATTGTAAAAATTCCAAATATAAAACCAAAAATAAACATCATTATATCTTTCATAGAAAATCTTTTTCCATTAGAAGAACGAAATAGATAAATAATTTCATCAGCTTCAAAATAACTTCGTAACATATTATCACCAAATTAATTATAAATAATAAAATCAAAAAAGTAAAATTATTTATGTTATAATAAAAATAGGTGATAAAAATGAAAGTACTTTTATATACAGAAGGATTAAAAACAGTCGGAAAGAGTGGATTAGGTAAAGCAATAAAACATCAACAAAAAGCTTTAGAATATGAAAATATTGAATATACATTAGATCCAAAAGATGATTATGATATTTTACATATAAATACTTATTTTCCAAAATCATACTTTTTAGCAAAAAAAGCTAAGAAAAAAGGTAAAAAAATAGTATATCATGCTCATTCTACTGAAGAAGATTTTAAAGATGGATTTATTTTTTGTAGACAAATATCTCCTTTATTTAAAAAATGGTTAATTAAATGTTATAGTCTAGGTGATGTAATAGTAACACCAACTCCATATTCTAAAAGATTATTAGAAGGGTATAAAGGTTTAGAAAATAAAAAGATATATGCAATATCTAATGGTATAGAAATAGAGTTTTTTAAAAAAGATAAGAAATTAGGAGAAAAATTTAGAAAAGACTATAATATTAAAAAAGATGAAAAAGTAATCATTGGTATAGGACTATATATAGAAAGAAAAGGAATAGTAGACTTTGTAGAACTTGCAAAACGTCTTCCTGAATACAAATTTATTTGGTTTGGATATTCTCCTCTTGCTGCTGCAACAAAACCAGTAAGAGATGCTGTAAATACTAAATTAGATAATCTTACTTTTGCTGGATATGTAGAAAGAGATGTAATAAGAGGGGCTATGAATGGATGTGACCTTTACTTATTCCCAACTTTAGAAGAAACAGAAGGAATACCAATAATTGAAGCATGTGCCTGTGAAACAGATGCTATTATTAGAGATATACCAATATTCGAAGGTTGGTTAGAAGATGGAAAAAATGTTCATAAAGCAAAAGATGTAGATGAATTTGAAAAGAAAATTAAAGATTTCTTTAATAAAAAAATTAAATCAGTAGCAAAGCATTCATATAAACTAGCCGAAGAAAGAGATTTAAAAAATGTAGGTAAACAATTAAAAGAAGTATATGAATCTATTTATAAGGAAGATTAATATCTTCTTTTTTTGTAAAGATTAAAAACTTTAACTATAAATTATTGATAATAAGAATGTAGAATGATAGAATGAACTTAGAATAGGAAGTGAAGTTATGAAGAATAAAAAAGGTTTTACGCTTATTGAGTTACTTGCAGTAATAGTAATATTAGGTTTACTTATGGCAATAGCAATACCAAGTGTAACTAAATATATAACACAGTCAAGAAAGAAAACAGTTGTATCAACTATTGGTAATTACATATCAGCAGCTGTAAATGAAGTAAATGATCTTACCTATACATTTACTGGATATAATACAGTGTATGCAGTACCAATAGAATGTATAGCACTAGAACGTGGTGGAACAAATCCATTTGGGCATTGGTTGCATGCAAATGATGCATACTGGGCGTATGTACTTGTACAATATAATGATGATACATCATCATATACTTATGGGTATACATTTAAAGATAGTGCTGGATATGGATTATATCCAACTAGTCAAGCAAAGTTAAATGAACAAGGAAAACAAATCCAAACTGGATTAAAATTATCTAGACCTACAAATGGGAAAATAACTACTATAACAACTACTGATAAATGGAGTGGATTTAATGTAAATAGTTCAACTGATTTAGTTGTATTAACTGCTTTAAAAGAAGGAGAAGTAGGAAATGGTAAAACAACATGTACACTACAACAAAAAGGTGATAATTATGCATCAGTAGAAGATAGTAATAATAGCAATAATAATTCGGGAGAAACAACCCCACCAGTAGAAGAAACTCCAACACCAGAACCACC
The DNA here is from genome assembly GCA_015059405.1 of Bacillota bacterium. Lineage (GTDB taxonomy): Bacteria > Bacillota_I > Bacilli_A > RF39 > UBA660 > RUG11788. The sequence continues at coordinate 26,988 of SVAL01000009.1, read as the reverse complement.
AAAAGACGAAACTATTGTAGAAACAGTAAATATGTATAGTCCAGATACACTTTCTATTTATGTAACACTTACTTATGAAAAAGGTATGACATGGGGAGAATTTATTTCTTCTAAATATAATACTGATAATAAATTCTATATAAATGATAATGGTACTGTATCTTATAATGATAATAGTTTTACAGCACCAGTTGGTAATGATGCAGTAAATGTAACTGCTAGTACACCAATGAATAAAGCAAATAAATTTTATCATGCAATGCCAAATAATGTAGTTTATTTAACTGGTGATATAATAAATTAATAAATATAAAAAATAAAAAGTCTATTTTAAAAATAGACTTTTTATATTGCAAAATTACTTAAATAAATAGAAAAAATAAGTTCTATTTGTTATACTAAATATAGTAAGGTAGATGATGGTATGGATACAATGAAACTTGATCAAAAACATTTCGATCAATTTAAACCAGAATTTGATATTGTAAGTACTTTTGAACATGACTTAAAAGCTAGTTATCTTCATGGTGAAACTACACCAAGTCGTAGATACGTTGCTTTAAAAGGATATCATGGAAATAAAAAAGATATTCATATTCCAAGTGGAGTTACTGAAATTGGAGAAAATGCCCCAATCTTTTTAAATACAACACGAGGAATGACCATAAGACTACCTAAAAGTATAAGAATAATACGTGAAAATGCTTTCAAAGATTGTAAAGCAGATATTAGATTAACTAAAAATATATCTCAAATTAGAGAAAATGCTTTTCGAAATTGTAGAGGATATATAACATTTGAAGAGTTAGAACACTTATCACAAATAGAAAAATATGCTTTTGCTGGTTGTACTAATCTTAGATATTTACCTAATTTTTTAGATAGAACTATAGTAGCACCAGGAGCATTCATGGATTGTATCAATTTAGAAAATGTACCTAAAAATATGAAAAAAGTAGTATCTTTAGTTTTTAAAGGATGTACCAGTATTAAAGAACTACCAGACTTAAAAGAAGTAGGTCCTAGAGCTTTTGAAGGATGTACAGGTTTAACATCTATTCCAACATCTTTAGAAGCAATAGCAAAAGAAGCATTTTTAAATTGTACTAATCTAAAAGAAATAACAATTGGTTTAAATTTGAAAATAATTGAAAAAGATGCTTTTAAAGGATGTCCAATTGAAAAAATAAACGTTCCAATTGAAATCAAAAGATTGTCAACTCATTTGTATAATTGTAGTGATGCAAAATATTATTGTGTCAAAGGTTTGCCAATTAAGAAATTTGTTAGTGATATAAACTTTTATAAAAAAAATGAAATATGGATTAATGGAATCGATTTAGGGAATAAAGATGACAGTTTAGTTTTACAAAATATTATTTGGGGTATTCCAGAAGATAAACTAAAAACTGATTTTTGGAATAAATTAAATTTAACAAACTTTAGAACTAACTTAGAATCATTAAGAAAAATTGGAATGAAAGATGAAGAAATATCAAATTTTATTATCAATAATTCTGTATTATTAGGTTACGATATAGAAACAACGATTGAAAACTTTAATTATTTAATTGAACAAAAAATACTTCCTAGTAGTGAATTAAAAAAATTATTCTTTGATACTGATACTTTAAATATTGAAGGCAAATCTTTAGAAGAACAAAAAGATATAATAATTAATTATTTAAATAAATATTATAATCAAAATAAGCATCTCCCAGAACTTTTTAGTCGTTTAGTATTTGAACCTAACGACAAAAATAGATTGGAAATAAGAGATAACTTATTATATATTTCTGGTATGAAACTATTAACAAACATTACTCCTGATAAACTAAAAAAAATAAAGTTAATGCTTAATAGATCAGAATTTGAAAATATAATAGAAGTAGATAATGAAAATTTTAAAAAAGAACTAAAAGACAAAGCTGAGTACATAGAATTTAAAGGTATATATGCATCTAACTTTAATGGAATAAAAACATCATTTTATCGAAAATTAACAGGGATAAATTCTAAGTATTTTGATGATTTTATAAAATCCATGGATGATATAAGTGATAAAAGTGCATTTAATACTTTTATGAGTTCTTTATACACAATTAAGAATTGGAATAATTTAGATAAAAAAGACCGCGCAGTATTATTAAAAAATGAAATAGTTGGAAGATTATTATATGCATCGATTGAACTATGTTATTCAAGTGATGTTGTTTTACCAACTGATAGAAAAGGTAAAATTATTTTATATACAGATTTAAAAACAAAAATGAAGTCTTTAGATTTTAATGAAGTACTAAAAAAAGGATCTGATTTAACAACAATATTTAAAAATGATAGTCATGTAAAATTTATGTTGCAAATAGATCCATATAGTTTTGATGCTCTTCGTTATAGTGATGATTTACAGTCAGAAAACTCTTGCTTTGCTAGAAAATGTGGATATTTATTTGATTCAGAAGAAACAACAAAACAAATAAATATAATTAAGACAATAAGAAATAATTTAACTGGAAAAATTAAAGATTATTATTTAGAAGAACAAAAAGGTATTGTTCATACAAAACAAGAACAAGACAATCTAGAAGAAATAAAAAAATTAAATTCAAGATTAGGTACAAATTTAAATAATCTATCTTCTATATATAGTTATAGTGATAATCATCTATTCGAATTTTTAAATAATAAAATAGGTATACCTAAATTACCAGAAAAAGATAATAAAGAATATTTACAACAAATAGAACTAGTTATGAAGGAATATTTAAAAGATAACCAAGATAATAGTTTAAATAATTTCTTAAGACTAGTAGATTTTTATATGAGAAGTAATAGTGAATATATTTTACAATATAATAAAAAAGATAAAATAGAATCAACATCAAAAAAAATATTTGATATAAATACATCTATTGCTAGTCACGATAGACTATTATATTCTTTATATAATTTAAATAAATTAGCTCATAGTATTAATGAAAAACATTTAAGAATTGACTTAATAGATAAAAGATTAATTGATACTGAAGAAGAATATAGTAATTTAACTAAGGCAATTAAATCTATTAATGAATTAATGAATAATGGTATTAATTTAGAAGATACTTTAAAATTTATTGGAGTAGGTGAAGATGCTACTAATAAAGTTCAAAGAAAAGTATCTAATAGAATAGAACTTGGAAATGTTAACTTCTTACATAAAATTATTAGAAATGGTATTAGTTTAATAAAAAATAAAATTCTTAACTATGAAATAGTTAGTCATTTTAAACGCATTGTACCAGAACAAGAAGAAAAAGATATAAAATATAAAAATGGAGATGCAATAACTAAACACTTACAAATATTATTAGAGTTAAAAAATAAAGGTGTATTAAATGAAACTAATCTAGAAAAAATAAGAATACTTGCAATGCAAAGAAAATTATTCTTTGAAACAAAACAAATAATCGCTGAAGAGTTAATGAAAAAGACTTTGACTGAGTTAAACATTAATAATTTTATAGATATGACTGAAGACCAAAAATATGATTTTTATAAAAGAAATGGATATATAGTTGAAGTTCAAAGACAACCAGTTCGTAATGATAAAAATGAAATCATAGATTATCAGCCGATATTAGTTTGTTATAGTAGAACTTTTAATGAAAGTTTTTCTGTTCATATGGTAGGATTTTCTAAAGATATAGAAGAAAAAGTTCATGAATATATAAATAGCGATAAATATAATGCAACAATTTCTCATACTATTTTAACTAATCCTGGTCTAACTTTAAAAGAGAAAATAAATCTAGACAAAATAAAACCAGAACAGTTGATTAAAACACCAGGATTTGCAAAAGATGGGGTTAGTAATGAAGGACTTCCAACTTTATATAATTATATAAAATATGATTTACATGAAGAAATAAAAAATAAACCAACTATTACGGAAACTGATATAACAAATTGGTTTGATAAAAGATTTATTTTACCAAAGAATCTTGATATGAAAAATTATATTAATAGTTTAAATACAAATACTAAAACTACAAAAAAATCAATTCCAATACCGGAACCAATAATAAAAGTCTTAAAAAAACTCCATATTAACTTTGGGGTTTTACCACCAAGTAAAACAACACATACAAGAAAAAAATAAAATGAGATTAACTTCTCATTTTTTCTTTTGTAATATTTAAAACAATCCCAATTAAAATCATATAAGATAATAAACTAGATCCACCATAACTAATAAATGGTAGAGTAATACCAGTAATTGGAAGAAGACCTATAGTCATAGAAATATTTTGAACTTGTTGATAAAAAATAATACCTACTAGTCCAATAATAAAAGTCTTATCCATATAACTAATCTTCTTATTACATAAATTAATTAAATATATATTAAATAATATAAAAAATATTATTAATAAACTACTACCTAAAAAACCATAATTAGACGCAAAAACCCCAAATATAAAATCAGTGCCAGCCTCAGGAAAATAAATAGGAGTAGAATTAAATCCAAATCCTAACATACCACTCGCACTAATCGCAGCCATACTATTTTCAAGTTGTATACCACTACCATTTTTCCAATTAATAATTCTATCCATTCTATAAAAAAAATCATTTCCTAAAAGACTAATAAACAAATCTTGTTGAAAAAAATAAAAATAAAAAAATAAAACTAAAAATAATAGAATCATCCCAAATAAAATAATAAACCATCTAATTCTAATCTTACTTATAAATAAGCAAAATAAAGTGATAATTAGATATATAATAATCGCACCAGTATCAGGTTCTAAAAAAGTTAAAATACTAGGTATTAATAGAATAAAAAATATTTTAATTAATAAAGAAATCTCTACTTTAAAATTAATCTTTTTCTTCTTATTAAAATCACCTAAAATTCTACTATATACTAGAATTAAACTTATTTTCATAAACTCACTTGGTTGAAAACTAAAACCAAATAAATTATACCAACATTTACTACCATTAATAGAAGGTGCAAAAAATAAAAGACCAAGTAATAATAAGCAGTTAATTATATATATATGAAATGCATAATTATAAAAAAAATTATTATTTAATTTTAATATTATAAATATAAGTAGTACCCCAATTAAATACCAAATACTTTGTTTTAAAACTAAGTTACCCAAACTACTTGATAAGTACATAGAAGCTGATTTTATGGATAAAATACTAATAACATAAAAAATAATAATTGAAATAAAAATAAATTTATCTATTTTTAACGTTTTCATTTCATCACCATTATTTATTATGTTAAATTAAGTAATTTTTATATCTAAAAAACATAAAATGTATTGTAGGTGATAAAATGAAAAAACTACCAGAAATGTATAAAAATTCAAATGTACAAAGTCCAAATAAAAATGTATTCTATTCTTTTGAAAAAGAAGAAAGTGATAGGAACTTTTCTAAAGATGATATTATTTTTAATGATATAGTCATAATAAAAACAGTGGATAGTACATATGAAACTAAAATAGTATCTAAATTAAATGATCATATTTTAACGTCTAATAAAGATATTATTTATTTAAAAGATATTAAATCAATAAAAAGAAAAGACCACAAATAGTGGTCTTTTGTTATACTCCATTAACGTATGTATCGCCTAAACATTTAATAGCACAAACACAACGTAAATTTATAGTAAAGAAATCATCAGTAGCAACATAAGGAAAAGTTGGAGCATTAGTAGTATCAGGATTAGGTGCAAGTACTCGACATTTACAACAGCATTCATCTAAATTTTCTACTCTAAAAACATTACTAGTACCATCTTCTCCATTTAAAGTATAAGGGAATGTAAAACCTGTACCATTACAACCATAAAAAGTAATAGGTCTAGTATTTAAACAAACAACATTAACAGTATTACCTAAAAAAGGTCTATCACATCCACCTAAATCACAGCAAGCATCTCCTTGTTGTTGTAATCCAATAATTCTTTCAATAATTCGACTAAAGCATGAACAATCATTGTTATTATTACACATAATTATTCTCCTTTCTTCATATTTCTATTATAAGATATTCATAAATTAAATCTTGGTGTTGTATTAACACCCATAATAAATAATATTCAAAAAAATTTTAATAATTCTACATGAAAATTAAAAGTTTGTATTTTTAAGATTTTATAGTATAATTATATAGTACGAAAGAAAGAGTGATGAATATGCAATTACAATATATTATAATAGGGGTTATACTTTTAATCGTTTTATTAGCGGTATTAAAAGCTGGTAAAAAAGATGCACATCTAGAGTTGAATAAACTAGTTGACTATTTAGGTGGAAAAGATAATATTATTTCTACAGAAACAAATATGTCTAGATTTAAAGTAACATTAAAAGATGTATCTATTGTTAATAAAGAAGCAATTCAAAAACTAGGTGCTAAAGGTATTGTAGAAATAGATAATCAATTAAAAATAATTTTAGGTAGTGAATCTAAACAATTAAAAAAATATATAGATGAACTAAAATAATCTAAAAAAATACATAATTCGACAAAATTCGACAAATTAAACTCATATACTTATCTTGAAAGAAGGTAAAATATGAGTTTTTTTTATAATATAATTTTAAATTTAATGCTAGTATTATTTCCATATCTAATATATTTAATATTAAAAATATATGTATTAGATAATAAAAAAGAAAAATATTATTTTTATTTACTATCTATTGTATCAATAATTCTATTAATGGTATTTTCAAATAAAAACTTTTTAGAATTAGCATTATTTATACCAATTCCATTAATATTTAATTATATAAAAGGAAATAAATTATTTATTATATTTATTTCCTTGATATTAGTATTTATTAATAATTATTATTTTAATATAAGTATATATTTATTAATATTAGAATATTTTATATATTTTCTAACGTATATAATTTCAAAAAGAAAAGAACAATTAATTAATATATATATAAATAGATTTATCATAATAAGATCATTCTTTTTATCTTTTTATGTATTTTCTAAATATTATAGTAATGATTTTAATGTTAATATGATTTATTTAATATTTATAGTTACTAGTTATTACTTAATATCTTTTACTTTTAATTACTTAATTAGTAAAAAAATTAGTTTAACTCTAATAGATGAAATAACTGTAAAATTAGAAAATCAAGAAAATATTAGAAATTATTTATGCGCAATTACTCACGAACTAAAAAATTCTTTATGTATAACAAAAGGTTATTTAGATATGTTAAAGAAAAACAATAAAAAAGAAGAATATTTAAAAATAATAAGAAAAGAAATAAATAGATCAATAGAAATGATACAAGATGGATTAAGTGTATCAAAAGACAAATTAAATTATGAGATACTAGATATTAATATTTTATTAGAAGATGTTACAGATACACTAGAAGAATTATTTAAAAAAAATAAAATCAAATATAGAGTAGAGTACATAGACGATGATGTTTATATTTTAGGAGATTATGAAAAATTAAAACAAGTTCTAATAAATGTATTAAAAAACAGTGTAGAATCTAAAAATAAAAACTTAAGAATTGAAATAAATAGTTATATAACTAAAAAAGATGTTTGTATATGCGTAAAAGACAATGGTTGTGGGATTGAAGATATTAATAAATTAGGTAATGGATATTCAAACAAATATAATGGAATGGGAATTGGAACTAATTTTTCTAAAAATATTATTAATAAACATAATGGAAAAATAATTTATGAATCAGTAAAAAATGAAGGAACTACTGTAAATATTTTATTACCTATATTTAGATAAATTGCTATTAATAAATAAAAAAATATATTATAATATACCTGAGGTGTAAATATGATATATTTTTTAGATGTATGTACTAATCCAGATTTTTTATCAGTAGTATCATATCTTAAATTATTAATAGATATAATTTGTTTTATTATACCAATTGCATTAATAATTATGAGTTCAATTGATGTTAGTAAAATTGTATTAAACCCAGATCCTAAAAATAGTAAAAAAGCAACTTCTATGTTAGTAAAAAGAACAATTGCAGCAGTAACAGTATTCTTTATTCCAACATTTGTAAGTATTATTTTAGGATTAATTGGTACAATAAATTATTCATTAACTGCATGTTGGTCAAATGCTCAAAAAACAACAATACAAGTATATAGAGCGGCACGTGAAGAAGAAAAAGCACAAGAAAAAGCAAAAATACAAGAACAAAGAGAAAATGAAGAAAAAGAAAGATTAATTTATGAAGCAATAAGAGAAGCAGCCCGTGAAGAAAATGAAAAAAAAGCACAAGAAGCTGCTAAGAATGCAAGTTCTGAATCAACTGGAGTATCAACAGCTTTAGCTGCTAGATTAATTTCAATAGCTCAAAGAGAAGCTGATTCTAAACCAGGTGATTCACCAAATAAATATACAAGAGGATTTGGTTCAATTCCTGGTTATGGAAGTGGAGGATATGATTATCCATGGTGTGCAGCATTTGTTTGGTGGGTATCAAATGAAGCTGGAGTATATCCAACAAAAGTAGGTAAAAAAACAGCTGGTGTTGGCGGATATATGAGCTATTTTCAAAATGGAACTAATGGAACACGCTATGAAAGAAGTGCAGGTCATGGAGGAAATTATGTTCCAAAAATGGGAGATTATATTTTCTTCGACTGGGATAATAATCCAAATGGTGGTGACCACATAGGTCTAGTTAAAGGTATATCAGGGGATAGAGTATTAATAATTGATGGTAACTATTCTAATACAGTAAAGGATCGTTCTATGTACTTATCTAGTAAAGATATCATTGGTTATGGTGTATGGGAGTAATAATATGAAAAAGAAAATTTTACTAGCCTTGATATTAAGTTTTACTTTAATAACTTTATCTGGTTGTACTGCAGAGTATACATTGAAATATGAAAATGATACATTTACAGAAATAGTTAATATAAGAGGAGAAAAAGAAGATCAAGCACATCCAACATACGAAAGCATTAAAACAAATGGCTATAAAGCTGATGTTGATGGAAAAGAAGATTTTGTTTTATCAGAAGATAGTAGTAGATTTGATGTAACATTAACACATGAATTAAAAGATGTTAAATTAAATAAACTAAAAGCAGTTTCAGAATGTTTTACATTAAATACATATAAAGAATCAGAAAATTCTTATTATATTTCTTTGTATGGAAATTTTACTTGCGACAATTTAACAAATAGTACATTTACTTTAGAAACAGACGCTAAGGTAGCAACTGAAAATTCTCATAAAAAAGAAGGTAATAAATATATTTGGAATTTAGAAGAAGAAAAATTAAAAGATGGTATTAAATTTCAAATAATAAAACCAGAATTAGAAAATATAAAAATTGGTAGCGATACTATGTTTTCAACTACTGCTAAAATAATTATTGCGCTAATTATAATTGGTATTGTAGTAGGATTATTCCTAATTTTAAAGAAAACTAATGAAGGATAATTTCATTAGTTTTTAAATTTAAAAAAATTAATTCTTATATTTTTGTTTTAATATTTTAAAATATATTGTATAATTAAGAAGATACAAAGTTGAAAAATTTAGAGGTGAATTATGTTAGGTTTTTATAATTATACAGTTATTCTTACATATATGAGTTTGTTCTCAGCAATATTTGGTATCACATTTGCATTTGAAGGACATACATTTTGGGCAGTATTTTGCTTATTACTTTCTGGATTTTGTGATATGTTTGATGGTAAAGTTGCTAAAACTATGAAAAGAACAGATGATGAGAAAAAATTTGGTATACAAATTGATTCATTAAGTGATGTAATTGCCTTTGGTGTTTTACCAGCTGCTATTGGTTATTCATTAGGTTTAACAGAGTGGTGGGGTAAAATAATTATGGCAACATTTGTATTAGCTGCTTTGATTAGACTTGCATACTTCAATGTTATGGAAGAAAAAAGACAAGCTAAAACAAGTGAAACAAGAAAAGAATACTTAGGCTTACCAGTTACAACTGATGCTTTAATATTCCCACTTGTATATGCATTCAAAAGTTTATTTACAACTAATTTCCATCTTGTTTATGGTGGTATGTTACTATTAGTTGCATTCTTGTTCTTATTTAAATTTAAAGTAAAAAAACCTAAATTAAAAGGTATGATACTAATGACAATTGCAGGTGTAATTGAATTAGCATTATTGATATGGTTGATGACGAGATGATAGACGAAAGTAAAATAGCAATAGAAGAAAATGATAGTAAAATGATGAATTTTCTATATCATAGTATCTTTGGAAGATTAATATTAAAAATATTAATAAGACCAACTGTTTCTAAAATCGCTGGTTGGTTTATGGATACTAAGGTATCTACTGTTGCTATAAAAAGATTTATAGAAAAAAATAATATTGATTTAAATGAATATGAAGATAAGAAATATGTTTCATACAATGATTTTTTTACTAGAAAAATAAAAGAAGAATGTCGTAAAATTGACATGAATAAAAAGAGTTTAATTAGTCCATGTGATTCTAAGTTAACTGCTTACAAAATAAGTGATAATAGTATTTTCTCAATAAAAAATTCATACTATAAAGTAGAAGATTTATTAAAAAATAAAGAGTTATCTAAAAAATATAAAGGTGGATATTGTTTAATATTTAGATTATGTGTAGATGATTATCATCGTTATTGTTATATAGATAATGGTAAAAAAGAAGAAAATACATTTATAAAAGGAGTCTTATATACAGTAAGACCAATTGCCCTAGAACAATACAATATATATAAAGAAAATTCACGTGAGTATACAATTTTAAATACTGAAAACTTTGGTAATGTTGTTCATATTGAAGTAGGTGCTACTATGATAGGAAGAATTAAAAACTATCATGAGACTTATGAGTTTTCTAAGGGTGAAGAAAAAGGTATGTTTCTTTTTGGAGGATCTACTATAGTATTATTAATTGAAAAAGATAAAGTAGAAATTAATAAGAATATATTAGAAAATACTAAATCAGGATATGAGACAGTTGTTAAACTAGGTGAAAAGATAGGAACTAAAAAAAGCAAAAAATAATTTGCTTTTTTTTATTGTTATGAAATGTTATAATTAGATAGGTGATAGTTATGATAAATGTCCTTTTTATATTAGCAGTTTTACCAACAATTATTTTGGGTACTTTTATCTATAAAAATGATAAATTAGAAAAAGAACCAACATCATTACTAGCATCATTATTAATAGCGGGAGTAGGTTCAGCTTTTTTAACTTTAACTTTATCTACTATTTTAGTTAAACTCATACCTTTCTTTGGTAGTGAATATTATACTAGTTTTGATCCTATGTCTCTAGCTTTATATGTTTTTGTGGGAATTGCCTTAATAGAAGAATTCTCAAAATGGGTATTTATCTATTCAATCGCGTGGAAAAATAAAGAATTTAATCACGTATATGATGCCATTGTATATTGTGTATTTGTATCACTAGGTTTTGCCACATTTGAAAACTTATTATACGTTTTCTCTAGTGAATCAATTGCCAGTGCTTTTTCAGTTGCTTTTGGAAGAATGATATTTTCTGTTCCTGGACATGCATTCTTTGGTGTATTAATGGGATATTATTTAGGATTAGCTAAATTAACTAGTTTCAATGGTATTAAAGATAAAAGTAAAAAATATTTAATGCTTAGTATGATAATTCCTACAATTTGTCATTTCTTATTTGATTATTTATTAATGATTAATTTAGAATATTCATTCTTATTATTTATAGTATTTGTTGTGATTATGTTTAGTACAGCATTATCTAAAGTAAAAAGACTATCAAATATCCCTACAAACATTTTTAATAAACCAGAAAGAATAGACTTTGTTTATAATGCGTTTGGTAATTATGCGCCAAATAATCAAAGATTTTGTCCAAATTGTAAAAGTCCTATAAACGGGAATTTCTGTGGTAATTGTGGAAGTAGATGCAACTAGGAGGTGTAAATGTGAAAAATGTTTATATTATGTTCTCATTTACAGGTACATATTTTTCAAGATTCTTATGTATGATGAGTGGTGAAAAATATATACATGTAAGTATAGCTTTTGATGAGAATTTAAAAGAAGTATATAGTTTCGGAAGAAAAAATCCTAGATGGATGTTTCCATGTGGATTTGTTATGGAAGATATGAATTTAATATCAAGTTTCTTTAAAAATGCAGTTTTTAAAATGTATGAATTACCATTAACTAAAAAAGAATATAAAAATTTAAGAAAAGAATTAAAAAAATATCAAGATCGTCAAAATGAATATCACTATAATGTAAAAGGTCTAATACATATTCAATTTCATAAAGTGTATCATCGTAATCATCATTTTGTATGTAGCCAGTTTATTGCTAAATTATTAAGCGATTCTAACATCCATACATTTGATAAAGATTATTCTGTTGTAAGACCAAAAGATATAGCTAAAATACCAAGATTAAAACTAGTTCATGAAGGTAAAATATTAGATTATTTAAAGGAAATAGAAAATGAAAAAAAGTCATAGAATAATATTAAGTATATTAATTATTAGTTTTATCATACTATTAATATTAGTAAAATTAGAAAAAACAATGAACATTGATACAAAAGTATATAATTTTATTATAAAAATTAAAAGTAATGAATTAACTAATATAGTAAAAGCAATAACTAATTTAGGTGATACATTTATAATAATAAGTAGTATTATTATGTGTTTCTTATTATTCAGAAAAAGAATATATCCAATTTTAATAACTAGTAATATTTTAGGTATAGTATTGTTAAATCAAACATTAAAACATATTGTAATGCGACCAAGACCAGAATTTCTTCATTTAGTAGAAGAATCAGGTTTTAGTTTCCCATCAGGTCATTCTATGGCAGCATTTGGATTTTATGGTTACTTTATATATTTAATTAGTATAAGTAAATTAAATAAAAAAATAAAAATAATATTAAATATAATCCTGTCTGTATTAATATTATTAATAGGTTTATCAAGAGTATACTTAGGTGTACATTATATAAGTGACATAGTAGCTGGATTTATAATGTCATTTATATATCTTATATTTTTTACAACAATTACAAAAAAATATTTAAAAAATGAATAAAACTTTATTTTCTACCAATGATATAAATAGGAGGTAGGAAAATGGAAACAATTCAAAAAATTGCCTTAGTGCTTACTGTAATTGGTGCGATTAACTGGGGTTTAATAGGACTACTTGATTTTAATCTAGTAGCTATGATAACTGGTAATATGGATTTAATAAGTAATATAATATATATACTAGTAGGGTTAGCTGGACTTGTAAATATTATGTTATTGTTTTATCACTATGAACCAGCAAAATAAAAAATCTTTTTAAAAGATTTTTTTTATTTTGTGTTATAATAACCTCGGTGATTTATATGACTAAGATTTTTAATTTTAAAAATGATATAAATGAAGAAGAATTAAATATAGCAGCAAATTGCATAAAAGATGGTAAGTTAGTAATATTTCCAACAGAAACAGTTTATGGAATTGGTGCAAATGCCTTAGATGAAGATGCTGTTGATAGTATTTTTATTGCTAAAGGAAGAGCAAATGATAATCCACTCATTGTACATATATCAGACTTTAGTATGTTAGAGAAATTAGTAGAAGAACCAACAAAATTAGAACAAAAATTAATGGATGCTTTTATGCCAGGACCTTTTACTTTAATATTAAAGAAAAAAGATATTATTCCAGATAACGTAAGTGCCAATTTAGATACAGTAGGTATTAGAATGCCAGCAAATAAAATTGCTCATGACTTAATAAAAACAACAAATCTTCCAATTGCTGCACCATCTGCTAATATATCTTCTCGTCCAAGTGGTACAAAAGTAGAAGATATTAAAGAAGAATTTCAAAATAAAGTAGATATAATTATTGATGGTGGAGAAACAAGTGTTGGACTTGAATCTACTGTTGTAAAAGTTATTGATGGAATACCAACAATTTTAAGGCCAGGAAAAATTACTCCAGAAGACATTATTGAAATAACAGGAATATGTAAATTAAGCGATAACTTATTTAAAAAAGCAGAAGGTGTTGTAGAAAGTCCAGGTATGAAATACAAACATTATGCTCCAAATAATAAATGCATTTTAGTATATTCAGATAAAGAAGAATTACTAATTAAATTAATAAACTCTAATATCAAAGAAAAAACACTTATCATAGGAAATGCAAAAAATAAGAATAAATATAATTGCTATAAATATTTATCTTATGGAACTACATTAGAAGAAATATCACATAATATATTTTCTTTATTAAGAGAAGCAGATATCTATGAACCAGACCTAATCATAATTGAAGGAGTAAAAAAAGAAGGATTAGGTATAGCTATAATGAATCGTCTAATTAGAGCATCTAGTTATAATTATATTGAAGAATAAAAAAAGAAATGTTATAATTTATATACGTTTTTAAGGAGGGGATAAAATGCATGAATTAATCCATTGTTTCAAACATTCTCTTGAAGAAATAATCATATTAATCCCATTTCTATTTATTGCATTTTTAATAATAGAATTTATTGAACATAAACTATCAAACAAATCTAAAAAAATAATAGAAAAATCAGGAAGACTTGGACCATTATTGGGAAGTATATTAGGAATAATTCCTCAATGTGGATTTTCAGTTGTCGCAACTAATTTATATATTACAAGAATAGTATCACTTGGTACTTTAATAGCTATATATTTATCTACTAGTGATGAAATGTTACCAATTCTTATAAGTAGAAAAGCTGATGTAAGTATAATATTGGAATTACTATTTATTAAGTTTTTAATTGGAATGCTTGCTGGTTTTATTATTGATTTCTTTATAAGAAAATATAAGAAAAAAAATAAAATAAAAACTAAAGAAAATTTTGATATTTGCCATGATGAAGATTGTCATTGTGAAGAAGAAAACTTATTTATATCTTCAATAAAACATACATTAAAAACTGTAATATTTATATTTTTGGTAACTTTTTTCTTAAACTTAATGATGGAATTTTTTGGAGATAAGCTTATTAAAAATCTATTCTTAAAAGATAATTTGTTTAGTCCATTTATCTCAAGTTTAGTTGGATTAATTCCTAACTGCGCAGCAAGTGTTATTTTAACAGAATTATATCTAAGTGAAGTTATTTCAATAGCTAGTGTAATATCAGGATTATTAACAGGAAGTGGAGTAGCATTATTAGTATTATTTAGAGGAAATAAAAATATTAAAGAAAACTTATTTATATTAGGTTTAATATATTTTATAGGAGCATTTAGTGGTTTTGTAATAAATCTATTAACAATGTTATTCTAATAAAAAAGAACACACTTGTGTTCTTTATTTTTTTATATATTCTATAAACCTTTTAATAACAGATTCATCTGTTATTTTTTTATTTATACATAAACCAATCTTACGAGTAGGAATATCAAAGTTAGTTTTTAAAATAACTAAATTACCTTTCTTTATATCATCTTTAACATGATTATAGTTTACAAAACCAACTCCTAAACCTTCTTTTACAAAATCCAGTACTAAACCATAACTTGCAAGATCATATCGACTTTCTAAGACAACATGCTTTTTACTTGCTAAATCATCCAAAAACTTTCTAGAAGTAGATACATTAGATTGAAGTAGAAGAGGTAAACTATTTAACTCTTCCATTGAAAACGATTTTTTCTCAAAATCAAAGGCATCTTTTCTATAACAAAAAACATCTTGTGCTTCTTCTATAACTAATACACGTTTATCATTTTTATTTTCATGATTTATACTTAAAAGCACGATATCCAACAAATCATTATCAAGCATATCAATTAATCTACTGGTTATTCCTTGAACAATTTCAAATTTAACATTAGGAAAATCTCTTTCAAAATCTTTTAGTATAGGTAGAAGAGAATGTTTAATTAGCGTAGTACCACTACCAATTCTAATTGTCATAGAGTTATTGTTAACTTCATCTTGTAAATATCTTTTTCCGCTAGTTAAAGCTTCAATCGGCTTTTTCAAAAATTCATATAATATTTCTCCATCTTTAGTTAAATTCATCCCACTTTTAGTACGATAAAAAAGTTTATATCCAATTTCTTCTTCTAATTTTTTTATTGACTGAGTAACTGCTGGTTGAGAAATAAATAATTCATTAGCTGCTTTAGATAAATTTTTGTTTTTTGCAACAAAATAAAATACTTTATATAGTTCAAAATTAATATTTTCCAATTATAATCACCTCTTATAACTTATATAAGTAATATATATTATACTTATAACACAAACTATAATATAATTCAAGTAGGGAGAGGATATTATGTTAATAGGAATTATGGGTAAAACAGGTAGTGGTAAGTCAACAATTACTAGATTATTAAATGAAGAAGATAAATTTTTAGTAATAGACGTTGATAAAGTAAATCATTATCTATTAGAAATGGAAGATTTAAAAAAAGAAATCACAAAAAAATACGATGTTTTAGAAAATGGAAAAATAAATCGAAAGAAACTAGGTATTATTCTTTATACGGATAAAGAAAAAATGAATGAGTACAATGAATTAATTTGGAGATATCTTGAAAAAGAATTAGATAGACTTATTCTTGCATCAACTAAACCTGTAATTATCGATTGGATGATGCTACCTCTTACCAAGTTTTATCATATGTGCGATGTAAAAATATTAGTAGAAAGCGATATTAACATTCGCCTAAATCGCATTTTAAAACGAGATAATATAGATTATGATCATTTTATCGCAAGAGATAAAAATGGTTTAGATTATAAAAAAGAAGATATGAATTTTATAATAGATAATAGTAAAGGAATTGATGAACATGAAATTAAAAGTCTTAGGAAGTGTATCACCTTATCAAAAAGGTAAATATAATTGTCCGGGTTATTTAATAGAAACCAGTGATAAAAAAATTTTATTAGACTGCGGAAATGGTATAACTAGAGAGTTAAAACTACCTGATGATTTATATAATTTAACAATAATCATAAGTCATTTACATCGTGATCATTATGGAGATTTATTAACTTTAGGATATGCAACATATGTATATCAAAAATTAGGATTATTAAAAGAAAAAGTAAAGGTATATATCCCTAAAGAAGAAAGTTGTGACAAAGCATATTTAGAAAGTCTTAATGAACACTTTTTTGAATTTATTTTTTATGATGAAACAAATATAATTGAAGATGATGTAAAAATATCTTTTAAAAGAAATCCTCATCCAATATTAACATATTCAGTAAAGGTTGAAGATAGTAAAAATACTATTGTTTATTCATCAGATACTGGATATAAAAACAACACCTTAGAAAAGTTTGCCAAAGATGCTGACTTATTAATTTGTGAAACAACTTTTTTACAAAACCAAAAATGGAAAGAAGACAATCATTTAACTACTATTGAAGCAGGAACAATTTCTAAAAAAGCCAAAGTAAAAAAATTGATGATTACTCATACATGGCCTGAAATAAATAAAAAATTATATCAAAAAGAAGTAAAGACAATTTTTAAAAATACTATTTTGGCAAAAGAAGGAAAAGTATTAAAGATAGGAAGTAGATAATATGAAAAATATTGCATTTTATGCCGGAAGTTTTGATCCATTTACTAATGGTCATTTAGAACTAATAAAACAAGCATCCAATACTTTTGATAGAATAATTATTGGTATTGGTATCAATCCTGATAAAGAAAGACGTTTTGACAAAAACAAAATGAAAATAGCTATTGAAGAATCATTAGTACTAGAAAATATTACAAATTGTAAAGTAATAATTTATCAAGGTTATACCTGGGAAAGTGCCAAAGAAAATAAATCTAGTATTTTAATTCGTGGTTTAAGAAATGAAACTGATTATCGCTATGAAGAGGAAATCGCAAAGTTTAATGACCAGTATGGTATTGACACAATTTATTTGCGCGCTAGAAATCATGGTCAAATTTCTTCAAGTTTTGTATATAAAGAATTATTATTAGGAAAAGATATTTCTTCTTATGTCCCAGAACCAGTAAAAAAATTAATATTAAAATAATTATAGGGAAAATATTCGTGCTATAATAAATTTGGTGATAGTATGAATAAAAGACAACAACTAGTAAATAAATTAAAATCTGATATTGAAGAAAACTGTCGTGAAAATCTAGAAAATTATTATGGAGACATCATCTTGGTTTATGAAGATATTGATGAGTACTTAGATTGTTTAGATAATATTTATGATAAGATTTCTTTAGCACAATGGGCAAATAATCATAAAAAAGTAGAAGAACTAATGAAACAAGTAAAATTACCTCCAGAACAAGAAGAAAAATATTTAATACTAAGAGAAAAAAATATAGAGATAAATGAAACTATAAATTTTGAAATATTATCTCCAAGATATGAATTTTTAGGTAATATGTTAGATATGATAACTACTGATATTGAAGTCCAAGATCAAATAATATCTTTATCAGATGAAATGTTAGAAATATTTAAAATACTATATCAAAGAATAAATGAATTAACAGATTATGCACCACCATATATTACTAATATTTTAAGAAAAATAAGTGATGTTCCATTAACGGGAAGAAATGTTAATAATTATCATTATTATGATGAATTAAACAAAGATATAGAAAGACTTGTTAAAGAAGGATATAAATTTACAAATCAAGAGTTGGATACATTGCTTTTTTTATATAACAGTAATACTCAGTTTACAGTGCGAAATATGGAAGAAGTAATAAACTTTGGTAATCCTAATACACAAGATCAACAAGAAACAGATTCAATTATTGAAAAAGAAAGAATAAAAGAAAATAAAAATATAGATAATATAAAATTTGCTTTATTAGTAAAAACATATGGTATAGGAATAAATACTGCTAAAGAACTAATAAGAAAATATGATTTAACATCTTTGGAACTAACAGAAGAAAATAAAGACTTATTTGAAATGTATAAAGCAATTCTACAAATAGTTAATGAAAATAATCCGGATATTTTAATATCAGTTTATGATAAATTTTCTAAAGAAATGAATCCTAAATTTGATTTTAGACGAACAATGACTTTTGAAAATGCTCTTAGAAAAGAATTTGCTAAAAGTTTAAATAATAGTGTTTTTAAAACAGAAGAACAAGAGTATAAATTAGTTGATGGGATCAAAGTATATGATGCTGGAATTGACTTTAAAATGATTGTAACTGCTATTGGTGCATACCAAGGTAAATTTCAAGATCAAGATAATTATAGTGAATATTGGAACTCTTCTTACATAAGAAGTCATGGTAATTGTTGTAGTTTAATTGGTAATAATAATTTATCTATGGCCAAAGTTAAAAATGTTATACTTGGTTTTTCAACTATGAGTGATAACATGTTGCTTTTAAGTGGAGATAAGGACTTAGATTCTACTCCAGATAGTAGAAAATTTAATCCGACAGAAACTTCTACAAAGAACATTTTTACCAGTGCAGATAATTTATTAGATAGTACTAGAGGAGAATACAATGAACTAGTTTATGAAAGAAGAGACTTAAGTAGTAATCCAAAATTCTATAAGAAAAATCCTGATTATATTGTATTTGTTGAGGAATATGAAAATATTGAAGATTATATAGAACTATATCGAGAAGTAAATGAAGAAGAAAAAGTACAATATTTATTAAAACAAAAAGAAAAACAAGAAAAAATGTGGAAAGAAACATTAAAAGCCGCTAAAGACTTTGGTATACCAATTGTAAAGATTAATCGCGAAAAATGCGCTAAAAACGAATCACAAAAAATTGAAAACATGATGTTAGAATTTGAAAAAACTAAAAATCCAGAACTAATATCTAAAATAATTACACAATTTCACAACAATCGTTTTGGTAACAAAGAAGGACACAGTTTAATTATTAAACTCTATTTTTCAAAACCAATTATGGAAAAATATTTAGAAAGAATAGATAATGCTATTTTAAAAATAGATGATGAACAAGAAAGATTAAAAGTAATTAATGCTTATAAAAAAAGTATTGAAACAGAACATAAGAAAATAGACTATTATCGTTATATTGCTGATACCAAAAGATTAAGTGCTATTGATTTTGAAAAGACTTTAAAAGTAATAAATGCACTACAAGAATTTACTAATTTAGGAGATATACAAACTTCTCCCAAGAAAGGAAAATAATTATGGAAAAAGAAGAAAAAATTGAAGATATAAGAGAAGAAAATAAAAAAATTAGTGAATTAATTAATAAACTATTTAAAGAAGAAAAAGAAAAAGAAAATAAAAACGAATAAATTATGCTATAATACGAATGAAGTTGGTGTAAATATGAATGATTATAAAGAAATTGAAAGAAGTATTATAACTAAGTATCGTAAAACTATCTGGAGTCGTTTTGTAAAAGCAGTTCAAGATTATGAATTAATTAAAGAAAATGACAAAATAATGGTTTGTATTTCTGGTGGAAAAGATTCTTTTCTATTAGCAAAATGTATCCAAGAATTACAAAGACATGGTCGTTTTCCATTTGATGCTGAATTTGTTGTAATGAATCCAGGATATAATGAAATAAATCAAAAAATGATTGATGAAAATGCTAAGAGATTAAATATAGATGTTAAAGTTTTTAAATCAGATATTTTTGATGTAGTAACAACAGTTGATAAAAGTCCATGCTATTTATGTGCTAGAATGCGAAGAGGATATTTATATAGTAAAGCAAAAGAGTTAGGATGTAATAAAATAGCTCTAGGCCATCACTTTGATGATGTTATTGAAACAACACTTTTATCAATGCTATACGGATCAGAAATAAAAACAATGCCACCTAAGTTACATAGTACTAACTTTGAAGGACTTGAACTTATTAGACCAATGTACTTAGTAAAAGAAGAAGATGTTATCTCGTGGGCAAAAAGTCATAATTTAACTTTTCTAAATTGTGCATGCCGCTTTACCAAAGAATCAGTAACAGACGAATCACGTAGTAAAAGAAAAGAAATAAAAAATTTAATAAAAGAATTAAAGAAAACAAATCCAAATGTAGATATGAATATCTTTACTAGTATGTCTAACATTAATCTAAATTGTGCTTTAGGATACAAGAAGGGAGATAAAAAATATACATTTTTAGACGAATATGATTCAATAAATGGAGAAGAATAAGTAAAAAGATGGAATAAATAAATTTCATCTTTTTTATAATATAATAGTATGATATAATTTAAATATAAGATAGAAGCGAGGTTATGATATATGGTATGTAAAAAATGTGGAAAAGAATTCACAAACGAAACAAATATTTGTCCATTTTGTAATGAAGACAATAAAGTAGAAACAGTAGTAGAAGAAGTAAAAACAGAAGAAGCTGCACCAGCAGTAGAAACTTTAGTTGAAGAAACAGCAACTCAACCAGCTCCTGTAGTAGAAGATTTAATTACTGAAGAAGAAACAAAAACTGAACCAGTAGTAGAAGATTTAGTAATTGAAGAACCAGCTGCACCAGCAGAAGCACCTGTTGAGGAAGCAAAGGTTGAAGAAACTCCAGTAACTGAAACACCAACTGAAGAAGTAAAAACAGAAGAAGCTTCACCAGCAGTAGAAACAGCTGTAATTGATAGTAGTATAGCATCTCCAACTGAAGAAGAATATGTTTCAACTGAAAAGAAAATTACTCCAAGAACAATCTTCTTAATAGCTCTAATTGTTGTATTAGCTGTAATCACAGTTTTAATGTATATTTAAATAATTAATAGAAAATAACATTAATTGTTATTTTTTATTTTTGGTATGTTATAATTGTTTTGGTGATAATATGAATAAAAAAAGAAGTAAAAAAAGTATAATTATATCTATTTCGGTAGCAATACTATTAATAATTATTTTGACGATTAATATATTAGAAAAACCTAAAAAAGAAGTTAAAGATGAAATAGAAGAAGTAAATTTATTAAAAGATTCTTCTAAGATTGATGCATTATTTGCTTATAGTGGAACATATATAAAAAATAGTTTTGTAATAGTGATGAATGTAACCTCTAAAGAAACAATAGATTTTACAATAACTAATGGAAAAGATTTTATTAATACAACATTAGAGTTAGATAAAGATAATAATTTAATAAATAAAGAAAAGTTTAAGGAAGATGAAACTGCAACTATTAAACTAACTAAAATAAAAGAAGGTTTAAAAATAGAAACAAGTACTAAAAAAGAAGATAGTATCTTTAAAAAAATTGCAAATACATATGAAATATCTAAAATAAAAGATACTGGATGGTCCGGATATTATGAAAAAGACGGTAATTATATAATTATAGATGAATATGATGAAAAGACTATTTATTTATCAGTAAAAGAAATAGATTATGTTATTTATATAGAAGACTATGATAAAGATAAAATAGTTTTAGAAGAAGCATTTCTAAATGGAGTAGAAAAAGTAACCATTACTAAGACTAAAAAAGGTATTAATATAAATTCTAATAAAAAAGGAAATAAATATCTTTTTGCCAAAGTATCTGGTGAGTATGAAAAAAAGAACTAAAAATAGTTCTTTTTTATTATAAGCAAAACTTATTGTTGGTATAAGACATATCTATTTTACTTATGTAAACAAAAATAATAAGATAATCTTAAGAAAAGGAGAGATTATCATGGAATTAAAAGATTTTATTTATCATTTTAATTTATCTACTACTTTAACAGTAACTGATACTAGAGAATTATGTTATGTAATAAATAATAAAACAGGAAAAGAAGTAGATAAAAGTAATAGTATTAGTTTTTATCATTTGGTAGAGTCATTTAATAAATTAAATAATTTATTTTTACAAGATTATAATAAACTAACTAAATTAGATGTTGGTAAAAAAATAGAATTAATAAGATATAGTAGTTTTGATGATTATAGAATATTGACAGTATATATAGAGGAACCAAAAAAAGAAATTGTAGATGATTACGACACCATAATGTACATATGTAGTAAGGGGGAGGAAACATACTCTAAAGTAACTAATAATATTAATCCATTTGATGATGATTATTACAATAAAGAAGTCATTTTACCAGAAGAACAAATACAAGAGTATTTAGAATTTGGTAAAAAATATGAAACATTCTTTGAAAGTTATCATAAGTTAAAAAATGAATTTATATATGGTAATGGTACTACAGTATTATTTTCAAGAGTAATAGGAAACTTCCCAAACTTCGATAACTTTGAATTAGTATTTGGAAACGCTTTCTTTAATAGAGAAGATTATATAAAAGTATTATTTAATTTAGGAGAAGAATTAAAAATAGATTATGATAATAGTGAAGTTAAATTATTTACAATTGATATAGATCCTAATAATAAAAATCAAAAAAAAGAAGTAATAGATACACTATTAAATGAATTATATGTAAATAAAGAAAAGTTAAAAGTAAAAAGAAAATAAAAAAAGAACTACCAAGCGATAGTTCTTTTAATTTCTTATGGAGCAGTAGTTGAATAAGTACACAACTTTTCTCCGAAGATTTAGATATATAAATCATCCATTAATAATATAACATATTTCTTTTATTTATTCAATATGCGCATAATTACTGGAAAATAAGCAATTGCCACATCAACACTTTTATCTGCTACCCAAACAAGTATTTTCTTTGCAGTTTCCCATTTTGCTTTTCTAGATTCTTTTGAATTATATATTTTTTCTAATTCTTTTAATTTTTCTAATGCTTCTGTAGTTTCAGTTGATGTCAATGACTCCATATTAGTGATATTTTTTTCGATTTCTTTAAAATCTATTTTAATTTCACTTATATTTGTATTAGAGTTTTCATTTTTATTATTATTTGTATTATTATTGGTATTATTGTTAATATAGTTTATTGTTTTAGAGTTTGACGGAACAACAGGAACTAAAGCAAACGTTTGTAAATATCCTTCTAATTTACTTTTCATATTTAGTAAATTATGTCTTAATGCGTCAATTCCCATATAGTTATAATCAAATCCGTTTTTCTCATACCAATTATAACAACTTTTACCCCAAGTGGTAATTTTAGATTGATACTTACCATCTATTTTTATATGTAGTTTAGTTAATTCATCTTCTGTACTATTATTTTGTTCTAATAATGATTGTATTTCATCAATATCTTTTTGAATATCTCTTTTTATTTGATTTTCTTTGCTCATATTTAATCTTTCTCCTTATAACCATTTACCACTGTTTTGATAAATGTATCTTGTATATTGTGATATTGAACAATACTAGTTTCAATATTTTTTAGTCTTTTTTCTAAATTCTTAGTATTGGATTCTATTTTCTTATTTACTTGCATTAACTCATCGATTTCAGAAATATAAACTAAAAATCTAGAATATTGTTCAAAGTCTATTTCAGTATTTTCTTTGTATTTTCTTATACCATTTAGTTTTTTATATTCATAATCAACATTTAATATTTTTTTATCAAAATTATTTAATATATCTGGAACTATAACCCCTAAACAAACAATCCATTCTTTGCCCGGAAATATAGTTAACTTATTAATTTTGTTATCATTCAAGTATTTTCTATCTCTTTCATTAAGTTGATTAATAAATTCTTCATCATAATGTATATTTGTTAATACTAATGGTACTTTACCAACATTTCTTAATACAATACACGTGAGATTAGATTTAACTAATTCAAATGATATTTGTAAATATGGTCTATTGTTTTCTTGCTTTTCTTTTAATAATAAAAATATAGTAATCCATGAACCAATTAAAGCAATCAAACTAATTAAGTCACTCCATGAAAAACCAGATAGATTGTTAATACTTTTAATTAATTCATCCATTTTTTGTTCCATAAACAATCCTCCTTTGCAATTAACTATTATACCATATTTATTTAAATCCTACGATTCATAGGATGACTTCTTTTTGCAATTATAATAAGATTGTTTTATAAAGAAGGGATTTTTATGAGAAAAAACTTCATTGATTATTATGCTTTAGTTATGTTGGTGTTGTTTATAATTTATAATTTATTTTTAGAAAGTTTAAAAATTTATGGATTATTATACCAAATATTTATGTTTGTTATGATAATAGTAAATGCAATTATTTTAATTATTTTTAGGAAGAGAATAAAATATAAAACTTTAATAATTATTGTTTATTTATTAATATGGTTATTTTCTAAAAATACACTACAATGCTTTTTTGCTTTTTCTAATATTATATTATTATGTATAACAGGATTTATGGAAAAACATTCTATAAAAATTATTTCAGTCTTGATAGTAATATTTGGTTATATATTTTTCTTGCCATTATTTTTTGTCTTTCTACTAGCATTTGGTACAGGATTAGACGAAGAAAGTGGTATGAATGATATATATGATGATATGCACTATTATTGTGATAATAATTACGAAGTGTATTCATATTCTGCTGGAGCTATGGATAGTTTTCATTATAGTATAGGTAAGCATTATGAGATCTTAAATATTAGTGGTATAATAAATATATCTTATAACGAACGAAATGAAAAAACACAAGATGAATATGAAACATATTTAGAAACACATAACTGCGAATTGGTAGGTGATAAAAATGGATCTAAATAAAATTTCTAATTTCATAAAACAAAAAAGAAAAGAATTAGGAATTACTCAAGATGAATTAGCAGAAAAGTTATTTGTTACGGAAAAGGCAATTTCAAGATGGGAAACTGGCAGAGGTACTCCTGATATATCTTTACTTCTTCCATTATCAAAAGAATTAAATATTGAAGTATCAGAATTATTGAATGGCGAAGAAAACAAGAAACCAAAAGATAATATTGAACAATTACTTGAATATAATGAGATTAATAAAAAGAATAGATTTAATATTCAATTTAAACTTGTAGTATTCTTTTATGTATTATCAATCTTGTCATTCTTGTTTTATTTAAGATTTGAGTATGATCCAAATGTTGAATTAAATTATTTTGTTAGACTATTTATTATGGGAGTTGCTTCTGTTTTTGTAATTATTGGTAATAAAATATATGGTAACAATTATGTTGAAAAAATTGAAGATAAAAAGAAAGCTAAAAAACTTTCCCAAATAATAATATTTGTATATTATATAATATTGTTGTTTAATATGGTTATTTTTGCTAGATATAGTAGTATTAATAGTTATAATTTAATACCATTTAAATCAATTATTGATGTAATTAATAATGGTAATATTTATTCTATAATAATTAATATATTTGGTAACTTGTTGGTGTTTATGCCATTGGAATATTTTGTTATAGAGCTATTTAAAGTTAAGACGTTTAAATTTAATTTTGTTTTATCAGTTACTATTATATTATTGATTGAACTATTTCAATTTGTTTTTAAAGTTGGTGTATTAGATATAGATGATTTAATAATATGTACTTTTGGAATGATGATATTTTATTTAATTTATAATAAGATGAAAAGATGATAATGAGGATTATAACTCAAAATCATCTTTTTCTTTTTGTTTGTTATAATATGCAATTCCAATATCTTCCATAGTTTTATCGCTAATAATTTGATGTTCATATAAGTCATTAGCAACCTCTGCATATTGTTCTTTTTTATCACTTCGTTTAAACACATTTTTTATTAATTTAATTAAATTATTAAAAAATTCTTCTAGTTGTTGAACTCTGTATTTAAGATTAAAATTATCTTTTCTTAATTCATCAATTCTTTCTTCTTGCATACTATTTTTAGAAGTTAAATTACTAACATGTAATTCTAATGACTTATTATTTTCAGTTAGTATTTTGATTATTTCTTTATCTTCTTTTATTGTTTGACTTAAACTATTTAAAGAAGAAGATAATTCTTTTATATTACGATATTCTTCATTAACTTCATCGATTTTATCAATATAGCTTTCAATTTTTTGTTTATCTGC
>SVAL01000008.1 GCA_015059405.1 Bacillota bacterium | reverse complement strand
ATTATTTAGATAATATTTCTTTCGAAATAAATAGTATGCCAAGAAAAATATTTGACTATAAATGCTCTTATGACATAGAATTAAATTATATATAAAATGGTGCGGTTGAAATTACAATAAAGAAAAACTACCAAAAGGTAGTTTTTAATACTATTTTCTTTTATTAACTCCATTATCTTCTAAGAACTTAGCATAAGTTTCATATTCAGTATATCCTTCATTTACTGCTACTACATTCTTTTTACCCATATAATATACCATAGGAGTTGCTCCAATAGTAGTTTCAAACTTACTATGTAATTCAGCTATTTCACTTAAATCATCATTATCTAACTTATCTATATCTAAATAATATAATGTATAGTCATATTCAGATACTGATTGTTGTAATGCAGGTAAGAAAGCAACACAATATCCACAAGTACTTCTACCAGTATAAACAAAATAGTGTTTATCTTCTTTATACATTTCCATAAAATCATCAAAAGAAATTTCAGTAAACATACTTACATCATATTCTACTTCACTATTAATACCTTGATCTGTATTATCTTGTCCACTTCCACTACCATTTCCACTACTATAAGTATCAGTTCCTGATACTTTACTTAAAACAACCAATGAAATTAATAAAGAAATAATAGTAATACAAATAGATATACAAGTTAAAATCTTTAATCCTTTAATTTCATTAACTAAATTAAATTCAGAATCAGAAGAATAATCTTCATAATCCATATCTTCTTCATCTACTAATTTATTAAATTCATCTTCTTTTTTATTTTTTTTATTTGCCATACAAAACCTCCTAAATAATTTATTTTTCTTTCTTATTTCCTTCAAAAATCAACTTAAATGTCTTTTCAGTAGACTTACCATCACATGCTTCCATAAACTTCTTCATAAAAGCTTTTCTTTTATCATTCATCATCTTTCCATCTTTAATAGCTTTAACTAACTCTTTTGAATTCTTACTAACGCTACCATAAACATAATCTTTAAACTCATAATATAAACCTCTATCATTTTCATATAATTCTAAATCATATGTAAAATAAACAACTGGTTTATTTAGTAAAGCATAATCAAATATAACTGATGAATAATCTGTAATTAAAACATCAGTAATCATAAGTAAATCATTTATATCACGATAAGATGAAAAATCATAATAAAAATCTTTATAATCACTTAAATCAGGCATAGTTACAATCCCTTTATCTATATTATTATATAAAGCTGGATGTAACTTAAATAAAAATACATAATCTTTATGTAAAGATTTATATATATCATCAATATCTAAAGTACTAAAATCATAATTAGCAACCTTTAAATTTTCACCACGATAAGTAGGAGCAAATAATATAATCTTTTTATTTTTTAACTCTGGATATTTTTTAAAAAACTCTTTTCTAGTTTTTTCAATGTACTTTTTATCAAAGAAACAATCAGTTCTAGGAAAACCAGCTGCATGAACATTATCTTTAGAAATTCCAAAAGCCTCTGCAAAGCACCAACGAACACCATCTGCTGTTACAATTGACTTAGTATAATTCATATGTCCATTATATTTATCTAAAAAACTAAATGCTTTATCATGTCTACTATATCCCATAGTTTTAAAAGCACCAGGACCATGCCATAATTGAACAACTTCTTGTCCTTTTCTAACAATCATCATTGATATACTCATAGAATAATCATCTAAAAGAACATATTTAGAAGTAGATAATAATTTGATTAAATGAATCTTTTCTTTAAAACTTCTTCTAACACGTCTTTCCTTTTTTAAACAAAGAATTCTTTTATAATCTTTACCTTCTAAATAATCATACATTTCTTTTAGGTTTCCACCTAAAACTTCTCTAACATCTGACAAAAACAATACTTGTTTATCATCTAATTTATAAATCATATTAAATATTAAATGAATTAATTGAATTACCTTTACCATTAAAAACTTAACATATTTCTTTATAACTTTTTTTATACGTTTCTTCATAACAAACACCCTCCAAACAATGACCTATGATATAAATATAAACTAAATAACACATTAAATCAAGGAATTCGCCTATTTTTAACAAAAATAATTATCTAAACTAACATATTTATAAGTGATAAATTCTTTAATTTAATTAATATTTAAAACTTAAAAAAATAATATTATTAAAATAAATATATATCACAAGAAAAGGACTTAATCAGTCCTTCTTAATCTAATAAACCAATAATAAATCTAGAAATATTATTAGTATAACCACCATGTACTTTAGCAACATTATCACTAGCAAATTTTTTAACTTTCTTTAAATCATATTTTTCTTTTTCAATAGCTTTAATAATTTCATTAGCACTAGTAGATATTATACCAGGCATATCTTTATCAAAATCCATATAGAAATTTCTTTCATCTAAATATGTGTTTTTATCAAAAGCATAAAAGAATAATGGTTTATTTAAAAGTGCTATCTCAAATACTACTGCTGAATAATCAGTAATAACATAATCACTAACAACAGCCATATCTATAGTTGAAAAACTTTTATCAAAAATAACTCTTTCATCATCTATAACAACATCTGATAATGGATGTAACTTTATAATTAAATTATACTTAGAAAAATCCACTTCATTAATAAGATTATTAATATCATTAGTCATATCAAAATTTTTTCTAAAAGTAGGTGCATATAAAATAACTTTCTTTTTATTTATATCCTTATATTTAGATAAAACTTTCCTTCTACTATTCTTTATATGCTTAGGATTTGTAAGTAAATCAACACAAGGAAGAGGCATTACCATCATCTTGTCTTTAGATACATTAAAAGCATCAGCAAAATTATCTAAACATAACTCACTACTAGTAAAAACATAATCATAATTCTTATGCATTCCCATTAAATGAGCTATCTTACTACTAGACCCTTCTTTTTGATCTAAAATACTATAACCAAACTTTTTAAACGATCCCATCGCATGCCACATTTGTATTACTTTTAAATTCTTTTTATGTTTTAAAATACTAATACAAATACAATAAGAATCTAAAACAACTACCTTACTAGTAGCTATATGATACATTTGAACAAACATATGTAAAATATATTTAAATTTATTAAATAAATTACCTTCTAATTTTTTACATAAACAAACAATAGTCAAACTACTATCTTTCTTTTTCAAATCATTATAAAGCATTTCTATATCCTTAGACATAACATTTTTTTGTCTACTTATAAAAGTTACTTTATGTTTAGTAGGAAATAATTTAATAAAAAAATAAAAAACATTTATTAAAAAAATACCTATTTTAATAATTATTGCCATAATACCACTCATTTCAATAATAATTATATATTTTTTTTAATATTAAAGCAACTTTTATAAAAACCAAACAACAATTATGCTATAATTCAATTAAGGGTGATATTATGATAAAAAAAGAACGAATATTTATATGGGATAACTTAAAATTCATATTAATATTTTTAGTTGTTCTAGGACATTTTGTAGATTTCCATACCGGAAGTTCACTCAATATGAAAAGAATATTTTTATACATATACATATTCCATATGCCCCTTTTTATTTTTATAAGTGGTCTCTTTAGCAAAAAAACAATTAATGAAAAAAGATATAAAAAGATATTTGAATACTTTGTTCTCTATCTAGGAATGAAAATACTATTCTTTGTAATAGACTTAATAATAGAACAAGATGTAACAATGAAATTATTCTCAGAAGGTGGACTACCCTGGTTTATATTAGCTATTATGTGGTTCCACTTATTAACAATATTTTTAAAGAAGTTAGAACCAAAATATTTATTAACAGTTTCTATAATACTAGCTTGTTTCATTGGATATGACTCTAGCATTGCTGATACATTTGCACTTTCAAGAACAATAGTATACTATCCATTTTTCTTATGTGGATATTATTTAGATCCAGCAAAAGTAGTTGATTTTTGTAAACAAAGAAAAATACAAATACTATCTATTATCTTTATAATAATAACAGTAATACTATGTTTCTTACTAATAAAAAGTATTTATCAAGTAAGACCCCTATTAACTGGTAGAAACCCATTTTACAAATTAGGTAAATATGCAGCATATGGATGTATATTAAGATTCTTATATTATATAGGAGTTAGTTTATTTATAATAAGTATTATATCTCTAACACCTACTAAAGAAACAATCGCATCTAATCTTGGACAACGAAGTATCCAAGTATATGTGCTACACTTTCCTATTATTAAAATATTTTATAAAGTCTTAAATGGAAATCAAATATTAAAAGCAACTGGTACTTATATGACTCTAGTACAAATTGCTCTATTGTTAACAATATTCTTATCATTAAAAATATTTGAAAAACCAATCAATACAATGAAAACAATAAAATTAAAAGAAAAGGATTAAACCTTTTCTTTTTTTCTAATATAATAATCTACTACTTTCTTACTAGATTTACCATTACAACTATCACAAAAATAATTTTTAAATTCCTTTATTTTTTTCTTATCAACTTTACCACTTTTTATACACTTAATCATACTATCAAAATCTAAAGCAATATCCCCATAAGTATAATAATCAAGAGGATAATAAAAATCTCTACTATTACGATACTGATCTAAGTCAGGTACAAAAAAAACAACAGGTTTTTCAAAAAAAGAATACTCAAATATTACAGAAGAATAATCAGTAACTAAAACATCTGTAATAAACAATAAATCATTTATTTCTCTCTCACTAGTTAAATCTAAATAAAAATTATCTAAAGAGAAATCATATTCAGGTTTATTTTTAATAAAAGGATGTAACTTTATAATACAAATATAATCTTTAGAAAAACTAGATTTTAATTTTTCAAAATCAATCCAATCAAAATTATAATAAGCTGTATTTTGCCCACTACCTCTAAACGTAGGAGCAAATAATATTACTTTTTTATTTTTTAAAACTGGATACTTTTCATATAAATGTTTCTTAATATTCTTTTCATAATTCTTATCAAAAAAAATATCTGTCCTAGGAGTTCCTAAAGCATGAACCTTATCAATAGAAATACCAAAAGCATTAGCATAATCTTTACGAATAGCATCACTACTAACAATAGCACCAGTATAATTTCTATGCGTTAAACTCATTCCTTTAGTCCCTGCTCTACTATATCCCACTGTTTTAAACGCTCCCATCGCATGCCAAAGTTGAATGAGTTCTGTATCACTTCTTAACTTAAGCGCATATATAATAGGATAAAAATCATCTAAAAATATATATTTAGATAAAGCTATTTCTTTACACAATGTAACTTTTTCTTTAAATGACTTCTTAGTTTTTAAATCTTTCTTTAATAAAGTACTAATCTCATATTTATCTTTATCACGAATCAACTCATCATATACAAATTTAAAATTACCACTTAATACATCTCTAGAATCAGATAAAAATAAAACTCTATTTTTTTGAAGTTTAGTAGTACATTTAAAATAAGTATAAAAAATAATATAATCAAATCTTCTTAATCGTTGAAGAAAAATTTTTAAATAATTTCTAACTTTAATAAACAATTTCATATAATACCTCATAATTCTTATCAAATTTATATAAGCATTGTTAATTACCTACAACCAAATTCTATCATAAAAAAAGATATGAAAAAAGTGTTTTAAATACTTAAATGCAAGAAAAAAAGGAAATCTTAGATTTCCCATTTCATTATCGTTTTAAACTCATTATTAACATCTAAATCAAATGCTGTAGTAATATCACTAATTGCCTTAACAACAACTTCATCTGAAATAATATTTTCTAAATATCCTTGAGCTTCAGGATAGTTTTGTAAAAATTCTATTGAATTATAAAAATCTTCATAACTACTTCTACTATTACCAATCAATGTTAAACCTTTTTCTAAAACCATTCTTGTATTAATTGGTACATTATTTTCAGACACACCCATTAAAGCAATAGTACCTTCAGGATTGATATAATCAATAATTTGATTTATCGCATCCTCACATGAAGCACCACCAACACATTCAAAAGCATGATCAACTCTTAAATCAGGTGGAATATTATCAATTCTAAATGTTTGATCAGCAAATTGGAAATAACTTAACTTTTCATCAGTTGTTCCAAATACTATAACCTCAGCATTAGGAAATGTTTTCTTTAAAATTAAAGCAGTTACAAAACCAACACTTCCACAACCCCAAACACCAAGAGTTTGTTTTTTCAAATGACTATAATGTTCAAAGTGTTCTAAAGCATTCATACCAACACTCATAAGTTCTAGTAAAACAGCAACACGATCTGAAATTTCACCATAAGGAATAATTCTATCTCTACGAATAGTAACTAAACTTTGCATAAAACCATCGTATCCACTACTTCTAAAATAACTACTTCTTAAATAATTTTCTTTAATTACTTCATCTTTTTCAATTGGCGTATTAGGAATCATTACAACCTTAGTACCAGGAAGATATTCTCTCTTAGGATCAAAAACAACTTCCCCAATTGCTTCATGAATTAAAGCCATAGGTAATTTCTTTTTTAATACTTCTTTAGATCTGTTACCTGTATAATATCTTTGATCAGCAGCACAAATAGATAAATAAGTAGGTCTAACTACAACATCTTCTGTTGAAACTTTTTCATCGATTAATTCACATCTAATTTGTCTGGGAGAAAACAATCTATAAGATTGATTTATCATTATTTATTTCTCTCCATTAATATAGCATTACAAATTTTATAATCATGCATAGTAGTTACTTTAACATTAAAAACTTCTCCCATAACGATTTTAACTTTACCCTTTTTAATTACAAAAATCTTACAAGCATCAGTTAAAATATCTTTTTCTTCATCTGTTAAAGAATTATATGTCTTCATTAATTTTTTAATTTTAAAAGTTTGTGGAGTTTGACCTTGATACATAATCTTACGATCAGGAATATTACTTAAAATTTCTCCATCTTTACTTTCAACAATAGTATCAGTTGCTGGAATAACTGTATCAACCGCATCACAAGTTAACCCAACTT
This sequence comes from Bacillota bacterium, assembly GCA_015059405.1. Lineage (GTDB taxonomy): Bacteria > Bacillota_I > Bacilli_A > RF39 > UBA660 > RUG11788. The sequence goes on along the minus strand of SVAL01000008.1, from coordinate 77,691 downwards.
CAATATTATCTTCAATAATTCTACGCGTAATAAAAGGTCTTACCGCATCATGAGTAATGATAATATCATCATCATTTAAACCGAAATTTTCTTCAATATAACGGCACCCATTCATAATAGTTTCATTACGAGTACTTCCACCTTCTACTACAACAACATTATTGTCTTCAGGTAGATATTTTTTTAACAAATCTTGTACATAAGTAATCCAATTTTTAGGACAACATACAAGAATTTTACTTATTCTTTGTTCAATTAAAAATTGCTCAATAGTATGAATAATAATAGGTTTTGTACCTAACATCATAAATTGTTTTGGTAAATCAGTATTCCCCATTCTAGTTCCACTACCACCAGCTAATATTTCTGCATAAATCATATTCTTTACCTCCTATAAATTAATTTTAAAACAAAAAACAATAAATATCAATTAAATAACCAATAATATACTATTTTTATTTAACTATTTCATCATAAATACGTTTACAATTACCATTATCTAAATATTCAAAATATTTATCTACTTTCTTTTCATATTTCTTATCAAAAGAACAATCTTTCTTAATACACTTTATAATTTCTTTTACTAAAGAATCATATTTACTACAAACTTCTCCAAATAAAAAATCTTCATCTTTACCAAAAGAATTATATATAACTGGTCTTTTTAAATAAGCAAAATCATTTCCTAAATCAATACTATCAGTAATTAGTAAACTACTACTATTAAATTCATCACTATAAATAATATCTTTATTTCCAAAACTAACTAAATCATTTTTATCAAAATCATTATAATTATCACAAATAAATCTAATTTTATAATCATATTTATCTAATACTTCTAATATTCTATCATCATTAATTAAACGATTATAAAATGAAAAACAATCACTTTCTTCACTTCTTAAACTAGATAAAACAAGAATTTGTTTCTTCTTAATACTATCACTAGTAAAATCACATCTTGCATATCCTGTTAATTTAACACTATCTTTCTTTATCATATTATCTGATAAATAATCATATTCTTCTTTATTATTAGTAGTAATCATATCTATATCTAAATTATTAGATACTATATTTTTTAAATTATTTCTATGTCGAAGATAAATAAATTTATGTCTATATAAATCAGATAAATAAATCTTATCTTCTAAAAAAGGATTTATATTAATATTATCTATATGTGAAGATACCACTTTATCACAATTTAAAAATAATAACTTATATCTTAAAGAATTAATATTAATAACATTAGAATAATTATAATATAATCTTTTATAATCGCGACTCTTCTTATCTAAAGCAAAGAAATATTTAGTATCAGGATTTAATTCTTCATTAATCACATGTTTAAAAAACTCTTCCCCATTATCATTCGCATAATCACTTCTATCAGTAATTAACCATAATTCTCTTGATTTAAAGAAATTACATATATTGATCCATTCTCTAATAAATAGATTTTTAATCTTTTTTTTCTTAATTAAAAAATAAATACATTTTAATTCAAATAATATAGAATTAAACAAATTATTCTTATATATATCAAATCTATTTTCAACTTTATTATATTTAACAATATTATTAGTACCATTTAAATATAAAGATGCAAAAACACTATTTAGTTTAGAATTAATCCCAAATTCTATTTTTAATGAATAAACATCGGATTCAACACAAAGTTTAGGAACTAAACTTTTTAAACCATCCATAGCTATTTCTACCATAAATATATTTATATCACTAGATATACTATCTAAATAATTAACATCATATTTATTATCAAGATTATCTAAAAAATAAAAACTATTACATTTAAAAAGATTTGAACATTTACCATAAATAATAATAGAATTATTTTTAACATCTAAACTATCTATTTTAAATTTCAAATCTTTAACATTTACACTATTACTACTCATAATAAAACCTCCCTCAAATATTCTCATCTAACACCATTATAATACCATAAAAACATATTCTTAATCAAATTTTTATTAGGATTTATCTATAAATATGTTATAATATAAAAAAGAATAAAGGTGATTATATGTATAGAGAATTTTTATTAACAGATATAAATAATTTCCCTACTTTAGTAGGTTATATCGCATCGGGTCTATTTATTGTAGTTGGACTTCTTCTAATAATTCAAAATAAAGCTCATAAAAAAGCCTTAAAACAAGAAGAGGATAAAGTTAATAATATTGATAATTTAATAAATAATGATAAAAATAAAAATAAAAATAAAGAAGAAATAAAAGAATTTGATCCAGACTCTATCTTTAAAACATTACCTACATTCTCAAATAAAAATTTCTTTAATCAAACTGAAATAGAAGTAAAAAATAAATTAAATTTAAATGATATCAAAATAATAAAAAAAGAAATAATAGATTTTTTTGAAGAAACAGATAAATATATAATTATTTCTGTATTTAAATATAAAAATAAAAATGTAGAAAAAACAATTACAGTAACATCAGAAAATAATAAAAATATAACAATTACTAATTGTCCTAATTGTGGAGGAAAAATAAAAGATCCAACTTTACTTAGATGTAAACATTGTAATAGCATTATTAATAATACAAATAAAAGAAATAACAATTGGACAATAACAGATATAAAAGATAAATAAAAAAGGAATTAGAAAAACTAATTCCTTTTTATATATAACCTATAACAATTGTATACATATATAAATATGCTGTTATAAATTTAAACCGAAAATTAAATTAAAATAAGAATATAATACTTACATCCTAAAAGTACTATATTTAAGCAGATTCTTCTTGTGAAGTTTCTACTACTGGTACTACTGTTTCATTTGCAACAGGTGTAACTTCTTCTTGTACAGTTACAGTAGTATTATTATTTACTTGATCAAATCCATCAAGATATGTATTAACTTTTTGAATTTCACCAACTATAGATTCCAAATAACCCTTTATTGCTTCAGCTATAGAACTACCTTTAAATGCATTAGCATATTCTATTTTACTTGATAATTTAGTTACTGGTTCATCTAAAGAAGAGCGATATTCATTAACAACATTTTTTACATTTTCCATATAAATTCTCCCTTCTTATCTATTCATTAGCACCTTTTTCATTTTGATATTTTTCCCATTCAACAAAAATCTTATTAATATCAGTTTCAATCTTAGCATAATATTCTTCAATTGCAGTAGCTGATCTATTAGCTAAATCATTTAAACCATTTAACCATTCTTTTCCTTCAGGCCAATTTTCATTAACTGCAGTTGCGATTTTTTCAGTATCTCTCAAATTTCTAGCTGCTACTAAAATCACATCATGATGAATCTCTTTTAATAAATTATCAAAGTACTCTTTATTAATAGTTTCCATAACTTCATCCACATTAGGATTCATCTCATCACCTCCGTAATTATCCTTTAATGTATATAAAATACTATACATTTATAGTAGAACAACCTAGTATCCTACTATCATCTTAAGTATATCAATAGTGTAAATATATAGTCAATAATGATACTCTTACTTTACAGTCCAATTACAAAGAAATTTAACCCTTTAAAATTCTCTTAACAAACTTCTTATCATTATATATTAAAATAGCATCTTTAATTAACTTAATATCAAATTTATTATCCACAATTATTTCTCCATCAACATTACAAATCAAATCATAACGACACTTAAATTTAATTCTAGTAGCTTTACTCTTATGAACCTTTTTATGAGATTCATGAGTTCCTTTCTTTAATAAAGATATAATATATGGAATAAAAGGTTTATTTATTTTATCAACAAAATAAACATCAAAATAACCATCATTTAAAGATGCAGAAGGAGCAATCTTATAACCACCTCCATATATTTGACCATTACAAACTGTTAAAATAGTACATTTACCATTAACCTTTTCAGTATCAATTTCTACATCAATATTCTTAAATCTATACTTAAAGAAAGTATATACAATACTAGCATTATATATTTGAGATGGAGGAAGTTTTATTTTTTTCATAAGAGAAACATTATTAGCAACCTCTGCATCAATTCCAATACTTACTATGTTAATAAAATATTTATCATTAACTCTACCAACATCAATTAAAGGAAGTTCATCATCTATTTTATCTAAAGTCTTATAAAAGTCATTACCACTACCACAAGGAATAATACCAAGCATATTCTTAGTACCAACTATTCCATTAACAACTTCATTTAAAGTACCATCTCCACCAACACTATAAATAATATTACTAGAAAATCTAAACTTCTTAGCTATCTTAGTCGCATCATTAGGACCATCTGTAAAAAAGATTTCATATTCTAAATTATCTTCTTCACAAATCTTTTTTATATTTTCAACTACTTTTAAAGCTTTTCCTCCCCCACTATTAGGATTAACAATAAATATTCTTTTCATACTACCACCTAATATTATTATAACAAAAACAAAAGAAAATAAAAAAGATAAAGATTAATCTTTATCTAAATCATTAGTAACATATATAGAAACATATTTAACATTTAAAGAACGATGTCTTAAAATACTACTCTTTAACTTTCTTTCTAAATTAGTAACACGTCTTAAACTAAGCTTAGAATCAAGTTCAAGAAATAAATGAAGTTGATAATAAGCACCATATTTAATTAAAGTAATTTCATGATTTTTAATACTATCAAATTCTTTTAAATATTCTTCTATCTTCTTAATTTGTTCCTTATCCTCTTCTACTTCCCCAAGTAAACGAAGAGAGTTTTCAATAATTACTATAAACGCTGTCTTTAATACAAATAAACCAATTAAAACAGAACCAATCATATCCGCATATAGTAAAAAAGGATACTTAGAAGAAAACTGTAGTAATACTGTAATAATCGCAACTACAACACTAGAAACCAAATCAGTTTTAGATTCTTCTACTGATGTAATTAAAACTTGACTATGAATCTTTTCCCCAACAACATGCATAATTACAATAGCGATTAATTTTAAAACAATCGCACCACCTAATAACCACATTAAACTAATTGGAGGAACTTCACCCTTTTCTTTAAAGAAACCAAGTAGAATTATAAATATACCTAATAAAAATAATACAACTCCAATAAATAAATTAACTAAATACTCAATACGCCCAAACCCAAAAGGATGAGCTTTAGTAGGTCTATGCTTAGATACTTTAGAACCCACCATACAAATAATATCAGTAACAAAATCAGTAAAAGTATGTAACCCATCAGCAAATAATGAACCAAGATTTAATAAATATCCACCAATAATCTTTGCAACAGATATTATTAAATTATTAATCATACTATATATAAGAACTAAAAACTCTAACTTCATATTTTCACATCCTAATAAAAGAATAACACAAAATAAACACATACATAATCAAATAAACACAAAATAAAAAAATAGCAGTGTCAATTAGACACATGCTATTTTATTTTTAATCTGATGAGAATGTTAAATTATACACGATAGTATCAGAACCATCAACTGAATTAACATAATCTTCTTTTAATTTAATTGTAACTGTAACAGTCTTACCAACCAAATCATCAGTATCAGATTTATAAGCATTCATAGTTCCTAAAGAACCAGTAGCTAAATATCCAACCCAGTTACTTATATCATCATTAGCTCCAGATCCCCACCAAGCACCAACTGAATTATCATTTAAATCATATTTTTTCAAATCAATAGTTTGTGCTTTGCTAGCGGCTTGTCCAGGATATAACGTATACAATGTAACTGATTCATATCTTTCATCATTTGATAATAAATCAAATATTTGAAGAACTTCATCAAATATAGTAGAAAAAGAATGAGGAACATCACCAGGGAACCAAGATGAACCAGTATCATAACTAGTAAAGTTAACATTTACATTATCACCATTTTTCTCAACATCAAATTTAGGTGTGCTAAAAGTACTTAATTGTTCATCAATATTTTGATCAACTGTAACACCACATTGATCACTTAATAATGTATAAGTTGTATTACCAACAACACTCGTTATTATAGGATCCCATACAGCAACACAATCAGCACCCAATGAATTTTCTGGAATAGTTCCTTTGAAACTTGGCATTTCTCCATATTTATATGTTTCATCAGTTGATACACCATTTACTACCCAAGTTACCTTATATTCATTTACTACTGATGAGTATGTTGCTTTATATGTAGCTTCTCCTACTACATCTACAACTTCTTTATCCCATCCACTAAATGTATATGTATATTGTGCTGTTGCTGGTCTAGTCGCTATTGGTGGTGTAACAGTAGAACCATAGTCATAAACTTGACTACTTATTACACTATTATCATAGTTAACAAATGTAATTGTATATTTGTTAACTGTTGCTGTATATGTAGCTTTATAAGTAGCTTCTCCTACTACTGGTACAACTGATTTATCCCATCCAGCAAACTTATATGTGTATTGTGCTGTTGCTGCTCTAGTAGCAGTTGGTGGTGTAACAGTAGAACCATAGTCATAAGCTTGACTACTTATTACACTATTATCATAGTTAACAAATGTAATTGTATATTTGTTAACTGTTGCTGTATATGTAGCTTTATATGTAGCTTCTCCTGCTACTGGTACAACTGATTTATCCCATCCACTAAATGTATATGTGTATTGTGCTGTTGCTGCTCTAGTAGCAGTTGGTGGTGTAATAGTAGAACCATAGTCATAAACTTGACTACTTATTACACTATCATCATAGTTTACAAATGTAATTATATATTTGTTAACTGTTGCTGTATATGTTGCTTTATATGTAGCTTCTCCTGCTACCTCTACAACTTCTTTATCCCATCCACTAAATGTATATGTATATTGTGCTGTTGCATCTTTACTTGGATTTGATGGTAATGTTACTTTATCTCCATAATGATATTTTCCACTACTAATTAAAGTATCATCATCATCTACAAATTTTATTTCATACTCGATATAAACAGGATTAAATTTAGCTGTATATGTAACATCTCCTATTACTTTTTCAACACCTTTATCCCATCCAGCAAATTCATATGTATATGTGTTATCTGCTGGTTTAGAAGTGTTTCCTTTGAAACTTGGTGTTTCTCCATATTTATATGATTCTTCAGTTGAAACTCCATCAACTACCCAAGTTACCTTATATTCATTTACTACTGATGAGTATGTTGCTTTATATGTAGCATTTTCTACTACATCTACAACATCTTTATCCCATCCACTAAATGTATATGTGTATTGTGCTGTTGCATCTTTACTTGGATCTAATGGTAATGTTACTTTATCTCCATAATGATATTTACCACTACTAATTAAAGTATCATCATCATCTACAAATTTTATTTCATATTCTATATAAATAGGATTGAATTTTGCTGTATATGTAACTTCGCCTGTTACTACTACAACTTCTTTATCCCATCCCGCAAATTCATATGTATATATTTTATCTGCTGCTTTTGAAGTACTACCTTTGAAACTTGGTGTTTCATTGTAATGATAGTTTTCTGTTGTTGTTACTCCGTCAACTATCCATTTTACTTCATACTCAATATAAATAGGATTAAATTTAGCTGTATATGTAACATCTCCTGTTACTGCTTCTACTTCTTTATCCCATCCAGCGAATTCATAAGTATATGTTTTATCCGCTGCTTTTGAAGTACTACCTTTGAAACTAGGCATTTCGTTAAAGTGATAGTTTTCTGTTGTTGTTACTCCATCTACTATCCATTTTACTTCGTACTCAATATAAACAGGATTAAATTTTGCTGTATATGTAACATCTCCTGTTACTTTTTCAACACCTTTATCCCATCCAGCAAATTCATATGTATATGTTTTATCTGCTGGTTTAGAAGTGTTTCCTTTGAAACTTGGTGTTTCTCCATATTTATAAGTTTCTTCAGTTGAAACTCCATCAACTACCCAAGTTACCTTATATTCATTTACTACTGATGAGTATGTTGCTTTATATGTAGCATTTTCTACTACATCAACAACAACTTTATCCCATCCACTAAATGTATATGTATATTGTGCTGTTGCATCTTTACTTGGATCTGATGGTAATGTTACTTTATCACCATAGTGATATTTTTCACTACTAATTAAAGTATCATCATCATCTACAAATTTTATTTCATACTCGATATAAATAGGATTGAACTTAGCTGTATATGTAACTTCACCTGTTACTGCTACAACCTCTTTATCCCATCCAGCAAATTCATATGTATATGTTTTATCTGCTGCTTTTGAAGTGTTTCCTTTGAAACTTGGTGTTTCTCCATATTTATATGATTCTTCAGTTGAAACTCCATCAACTACCCAAGTTACCTTATATTCATTTACTACTGATGAGTATGTTGCTTTATATGTAGCATTTTCTACTACATCTATAACTTCTTTATCCCATCCACTAAATGTATATGTGTATTGTGCTGTTGCATCTTTACTTGGATTAGCTGGCACTACAACTTTATCTCCATAATGATACTTACCACTACTAATTAAAGTACCATCTTCGTCTACAAATTTTACTTCATATTCTATATAAATAGGATTAAATTTTGCTGTATATGTAACATCTCCTGTTACTTTTTCAACTTCTTTATCCCAACCATCAAACTCATACGTGTATGTGTTGTCTGCTGGTTTAGAAGTGCTTCCTTTGAAACTTGGTATTTCACCATATTTATATGTTTCTTCAGTTGAAACTCCATTTACTACCCAAGTTACCTTATATTCATTTACATAATTATCAAATAGAGCTTCAATAGTCATATCACCTTCTACTAATAAATTAGCAGGTACATTTGACCATTCTTTAAAATAATATGTATATTGAGCATTTGCAATTGTAGGAATTGCTATTACTACTTCTTCACCAATTATTAATTGATTATTTGAAATAGTAATTTCAGTACCATAATCAACTACTATACTTGTTTTATTTAATAAACCATATTCATTATTATTAGATATAAAATTAATTTCATATTTATTAATGTTCCATACAGCAACTAATTCCATATCACTAGTTACAGGTTTATTAAATTCATATTTTTCACCATTTAATTCCCAGTGTGAGAAAGTATATCCAACTTTTGTTGGAACTGTAGGTTCATCAAGATAATCATTATAATCTACTTTTACTGATGTCTTATTACCATCTACATTGTAATCTACTGTGTAAATAGCATCATATACAATAGTAAATTCAGGACTTTTATTTACTACAAATCCATCTTTAACTTTAATAGATAACTCTAAAGTATTTCCTGCTAAATTACCAGCAATAAAATCTTTTGAACCAACTAAATAGTTGAATAATGTTTCAATTTCAAAAATCTTATCATTTAAATTATTTAAATTAACATTAACTGTAATATTTCTATTAGGAATATATAGAGAAACTTCTTCTATACCTGTAGTTTCTAATAATTCCTCTATTATATCAATAATAGATGACTGTAATAACGATGCTGTTGCAGAAGATTTTGTATCCAATACAACTATTGTTATTTCTTTATCAGATAATGTTATATTTGCACTAGAACTTGGCACTGTACTAATTGTATTATTATAAGCATTTTCAACAACACTATCAAAATCAAAATCAGTAACAAATGAAATAGCAAATGTAGAATCATCATTTGTAGTATAACCAGATTCTAAATTAATATTAACTCTTATCCCTTTTCCAACCAAATCAACTGTTAAAGCATTTTCAGTAGAAGCTAAATATTTAAACATTGCATCTAATTCAGAAATTTTTTCCATTAAATTAGCTTGAGTAACTTCTACATAAACATCAGTTCCTGGTATAAAAATAGTTACTGATTTTACGCCATCAGTAGATAACAAGTTTTCTGCTGCTGTAACAATACCTGTTCCACTTAGTGCAGTAACAGATTGCATTGTTAAGTCTGAAATATTTACAATAATGGTATTATCGTCTTTTGAAACTGTAAATTTATCATTAGAAGCTTGTCCTTTTATAATGTCATAAGAATCATCAACTAAAACATCAATACCAACAATTACATCATAAACTGCAGTATAAACGACATCTTCCTTTACAGCTGAAATCTCACTATCCCATCCTTTAAAGATATAAGAATAAATTCTATTACTATCCATAGTAGGATTTTTAGGAATAATCACATTATCATTGTAATAATACGTTTCATTAGATAAAATGCTTCCGTCTGCATTTTTAAATACAACATTATATTGATTAACATCCCAAACAGCAACCAATTCAATATCACTTACAATTAAAGTATCAAAATTAAATTCAATACCATTTAAAGACCAATATTTAAATGTATGTCCTTCCTTTGTAGGAATGTTTGGAACATCAACTGTTCTTTCAAAATATACTAAACTTGGATTAATATAACTTCCACCATTAGTATTAAAAGTTACTTGAAAAATGTCAGGTTCTGCAAATAAAATTGTAAAATTATTACTATCTGATGAAATATACCCATCTTCAAGTGTAATCATAACATCCAAAGATTTACCAATTAAATCTTCGGCTGTTGCAGTATTAGACCCCGCTAAATAAACAAATAGTGCTTCTAATTCACCAATTTTACCCATTAAATTATCTTTAGTTAATTCAATAAAAGCATCTGTTCCTGGAACACGTAAAATTACAGATTTTACACCTTCTTTTGTTAATAATTTTTCTGCCGCTGTTGCAATTCCAGTCCCACTTAAAGCAACAATAGAATCCATAGTTTTATCATAAATATTTAACTTAATAGCATTTCCTGTCTTATAAACTTCAAATTTTTCATCAGAAACAGTATTTTTTATTAACAAATATGATTCTTCAATCATATTATCAACATCTATTTCATAATTAAAATTAACGATAAAATTATTATCATCTATTGGTTCATATCCAAAATCAGTTTGAATAGAAATATATATAGATTTCCCTATTATATCTGCTGCTGTTGCTTCGTCAGATCCTGCAAACACTTTAAATAATGCATCTAATTGTGCAATACTTTGTCTTAAGTTTTCTGCTGTTACTATTACATAAGTGTTTTCGTCTACTGCGATTTTTACTTCTTTTACTCCAGCTGTATTTAATAAGTTTTCTGCTGCTGTTGCAATTCCTGTTCCTGCTAATGTTGTCGCAGAACTCATGGTTTTATCAACTATAGTAATAGAGATAATATGATTATTTTTTTCTACCTCAAATTTATCTATAGAAGACTGTTCTTTGATAACCTCATATGCATCATTTACCAAATCATCAACCTTAATGTAAGTAATAGGTAACCACTTAGTTGTTAAAACTAATTCACCAACAATAATAGAATTAAAATCATATTTTTCTTCACCAATATACCATCCTAAAAATATATGATCATTTTTAGTTGGTTCAGTAGGTTCTGTAATTACATCACCATAACAAATTTTTTCTTTTCGAATTGTTAATCCATATTCATCAACAAAACTAACATCATACATATTAAGAGAGGCAGTATATGTTGCAGTGTATGTTACATTTCCAGTAACAACAGTAACTTCCTTATCCCATCCACTAAATGTATATGTGTATTGAGCTGTTTTGTCTTTAACAGGATAAATTGAAGCATTTACTTTATCTCCATAGTGATATTTTTCACTACTAATAAAACTTCCATCTTCATCCACAAATTTTACTTCATATTCAATATAAGTTGCCTTATATTTTGCTGTATATGTAACATCTCCTGTTACCATACTTACTTCTTTATCCCAATCATCAAACTCATATGTGTATGTGTTGTCTGCTGGTTTAGAAGTATTTACTTTGAAACTTGGTGTTTCTCCATATTTATAGGTTTCTTCAGTTGAAACTCCATCAACTACCCAAGTTACCTTATATTCATTTACTACTGATGAGTATGTTGCTTTATATGTAGCATTTTCTACTACATCTACAACTTCTTTATCCCATCCACTAAATGTATATGTGTATTTTGCTGTTACAGCTTTACTTGGATCTGATGGTAATGTTACTTTATCTCCATAATGATATTTTCCACTACTAATTAAAGTATCATCATCATCCACAAATTTTATTTCATATTCTATATAAATAGGATTAAATTTTGCTGTATATGTAACATCTCCTGTTACCATACTTACTTCTTTATCCCAATCATCAAACTCATATGTGTATGTGTTATCTGCTGGTTTAGAAGTATTTCCTTTGAAACTTGGTGTTTCTCCATATTTATAGGTTTCTTCAGTTGAAACTCCATCAACTACCCAAGTTACCTTATATTCATTTACTACTGATGAGTATGTCGCTTTATATGTAGCATTTCCAGTTACATCTTTAACAACTTTATCCCATCCACTAAATGTATATGTGTATTGCGCTGTTGCTGATCTAGTGGCATTTGGCTGTGTAACAATAGAACCATAATCATAAACTTGACTACTTATTACACTATCATCATAGTTAACAAATGTAATTGTATATTTGTTAATAGATGATGAATATGTAGCTTTATATGTAGCTTCTCCTGCTACATCTACAACTTCTTTATCCCATCCACTAAATGTATATGTATATTGAACTGTTGCAGCTTTACTTGGATCTGATGGTAATGCTACTTTATCTCCATAGTGATATTTTCCACTACTAATTAAAGTACCATCTTCGTCTACAAATTTTACTTCATATTCAATATAAGTTGCCTTATATTTTGCTGTATATGTAACATCTCCTGTTACCATACTTACTTCTTTATCCCAATCATCAAACTCATATGTGTATGTGTTATCTGCTGGTTTAGAAGTACTACCTTTGAAACTTGGTATTTCACCATATTTATAGGTTTCTTCAGTTGAAACTCCATCAACTACCCAAGTTACTTTATATTCATTTACTACTGATGAGTATGTTGCTTTATATGTAGCTTCTCCCACTACATCTACAACATCTTTATCCCATCCACTAAATGTATATGTGTATTGTGCTGTTGCATCTTTACTTGGATCTGATGGTTTTGTTACTTTATCACCGTAGTGATATTTTTCACTACTAATTAAAGAACCATCATCATCAACAAACTTAATTTCGTAATCTATATATGTCTTTTCATATTGAGCTATATATGTAACTTTTCCTGTTACTTTACTTACTTCTTTGTCCCATCCAATAAATTTATAATTATAAATTTTGTCAGATTCCTTAGAAGTATCACCTTTAAATTCAGGAATAGTATCATATTTGTGTAATTCAACATGAGACACACCGTCAACAATCCATGTTATCTCATATTCATTAGCCTTCCAAATAGCTACCAAAGTGAAATCTTCAGTTACAATATCATTAAAGTCATATATATTATCTCCCTTATACCAATAAAGGAAGGTGTACCCCTCCCTTGTTGGTAATTCGGGAGCACTTACCGTGTTTCCCTTAACAATTTTAACTATTGTACTGGTTTCACCATTTAAAAAGTTACTTCAGGTTTTGTATCAAATTCGATAGTAAACTCTGTTGAACCTACTGCTGTATATCCATCTTCTAAGAAGATTTCAATATCTAATGATTTTCCTGCTAAATCTGCTGCTGTTGCTTCATCAGATCCTGCTAGTACTTTAAATAATGCATCTAATTGTGCAATACTTTGTCTTAAGTTTTCTGCAGTTACTACTACATAAGTGTTTTCGTCTACTGCAATTTTTACTTCTTTTACTCCAGCTGTATTTAATAAGTTTTCTGCTGCTGTTGCAATTCCTGTTCCTGCTAATGCATTTACTGAATTCATTGTTCTATCTACGATTGTGATTGTTACATCATTTCCGTTGATTGCTACTTCAAACTTATCTGTTGCTGCTTGTCCTTTGATTGTATTGTAAGCTTCTTCAACTAATCCGTCTACTTTTACTTCTTTTACTCCAAAGCTTACTGTAAATTCTGTTGAACCTACTGCTGTATATCCATCTTCTAAGAAGATTTCAATATCTAATGATTTTCCTGCTAAATCTGCTGCTGTTGCTTCATCAGATCCTGCTAGTACTTTAAATAATGCATCTAATTGTGCAATACTTTGTCTTAAGTTTTCTGCAGTTACTACTACATAAGTGTTTTCGTCTACTGCAATTTTTACTTCTTTTACTCCAGCTGTATTTAATAAGTTTTCTGCTGCTGTTGCAATTCCTGTTCCTGCTAATGCATTTACTGAATTCATTGTTCTATCTACGATTGTGATTGTTACATCATTTCCGTTGATTGCTACTTCAAACTTATCTGTTGCTGCTTGTCCTTTAATTGTATTGTAAGCTTCTTCAACTAATCCACTTACTTCTAAATTTTTCATTTCTACATAATCAATATATTTAATTTCATATGTATTTTGTTCTTTTGCTGATCCAAATACATTTTCAGCATATTCATATCCTGTAATGTTCCAATCTGCATCATATGTTGCTTCAAACATCATCATAGACATTGCTTCATAAATTGGATCTTTATTTGTTGCTCCACTATTTCCATCTAATTTGATAGAACGAGCTGCAATCATAATATCTTGAGTTGTTAACTCGTGAGATGCTGTAAATGCATATTCACCAATTAAATATACATAGTCAGCATCTTCACTAACACCTTTTACTGCTGTTCCGAATTGTTCTAAAGTCATTTCAGCTGCAGATACTGATGTTAAAGATGCAACGAAAGCACATAAAACAGTTAATATATATTTTCCATATTTCTTAACCATATTCCTATCCTCCTATTGTTATTTATAAACTACTGTAGCAGTTACATCACTGCCATCCGCTAATCTTACTGTAGCTGTTTTTACACCTTTGTTATATTGTTTTACTGCTAAATAATTACCTTTAGTTACTTTTCTACCATTGTAAATAACAAAACTATAATTACTTAACGCAGCATTATTTTTATTTACTGATACTTCATATTGGTAAATAGAACCATCAGCAGTAACAATTGGTTTTAAAACAACACTATAACTAGCAGCCTTTTCAGTAACTGTAACTGTACACTTAGCTGTATATTTACCATCTTTAGTTGTAACTGTTATAGTAACTGTACCTGCTTTTTTAGCTGTTACTTTACCGTTAGAGTCAACAGTCGCAATAGATTTATCACTACTTGACCATGTTACTCCTTTGTTAGTAGCATTGCTTGGTTTAACTGTTGCAGTTAGTTTTGAACTACCTCCTACAGTTAATTTTAAAGTACTTTTACTTAAAGTAACTCCTGTTACCTTAACTTCAGTAACTTTAACTGTACACTCTGCAGTGTATTTTCCATCTTTAGTTGTAACTGTAATAGTAACTGTACCTGCTTTTTTAGCTGTTACTTTACCATTTGCATCAACTGTAGCAATTGTTTTATCACTACTTGACCATGTTACTCCTTTGTTTGTAGCGTCACTTGGTTTAACTGTTGCAGTTAATTTAGAACTTCCACCAACGTTTAAGTTTAAGTTACTTTTACTTAAAGTAACTCCAGTTACTTTAACATCTGGTACTTCTACTTCTGCTTTTTCAACAGTTACTTTTACTGTATCAGTAAATCCACCATCATTAGTTTTAACTGTAATTGTAGCAGTTCCCTTTTTAAGAGCTCTAACATTACCATTACTATCAACACTAACAACACTAGAATCACTACTTGACCATGTTACATCTTTATTAGATGCATTACTTGGACTTACAGTAAATCCTAGGCTTTTTTCATCACCTACGTTTAATGTTAAACTACTTTTGTCTAATTCAACACCAGTTACTTTAACATCTTCTTCGCTTCCACCAGAAACTTTAGTCCATCTTGCTTCAAGTTCAATGTTTCCTGAAACTTCTTGGTCGAAGTCAAAAGGTTCACCATTTAAATACCAACCGTCGAATACATATCCTTCTTTAGTTGGATCAGCTGGTTTTTGAACTTTACCATTTTTATCAATTGTTATGTCTGAAATAGTAGTTCCACCTTCAGAGTTAAATACTACTGTGTATTGAACATCTTCTTTTTTACCTAATAAAAATAATAACAATATTAAAATAATAACTACGGCTACTACTATACCGATAATAATATTTTTATTGTTATCTTTTTTATTATTTTTTTTCTTTTTGTCTCCCATAACCATTTCCTTTCTTTTTTATTATTTTTTAACTACTCAATGCTACCCTACAACCATATGCATAAAGCAACTTTATTATATCTCATATAAAAATTCCAGTCAATGGAATACCCATACTTTTTAACTTTATTTTCAACATTTTACTCCCCCAACAACAATCTAATTGTTGAACCCTTACTAACTCTTTCATGAGCAACCGGCGATTGTTCAACTACCTTACTTCCATTACCCGTATATTCTATCTCAAAATCAGTTAGTTTTTTCTTCGCATTTTTTACATCCATTCCAACAACATTTGGAATACTTGTATACACTTTATCATTCCATTGATAAACTTTTTCGATTTGTCCTTTTTGTTTTTTTATATCTAAAGCATCAATTATATCTAAAAGTATTCTTCTTGCAACTGGTGCTGTTGTATAACTAGATAAAAGTGCCGTATTTTTAGGATTATCAATTGCTAAATATAAAACTGCTTCTGGATTATTAGATGGAACTACCGCCATAAAACTCATAATATAATTATTTTCTAAATATTTTCCATTCTCAACTTTTTGAGCTGTTCCAGTTTTACCACCAACTCTATATCCATCAATATAAGCATATCTCCCACCACCTCTAGCAACTACACTTTCAAGTGCACTTCGCATTTTTAAAGATGTCTCTTCACTAATAACTTTTCTAACAAAAATAGGATCATTTTTGGAAATAATTTCTCCCTTATTATTTTTAATTTCTTTAACTATATAAGGAGTATATAAACTACCTCCATTAACAACTGCACTTACTGCTGTTACTTGTTGAATTGGAGTTACACTAACCCCCTGTCCAAAAGCTGTTGTTGCAAGTTCCAAATCCCCAACTCGATCTAAATTAAAAACAATCCCCTTACTCTCACCATTTAAATCTATCCCTGTTTTTTTACCAAAACCAAATCTATCTAAATAAGAAAATAAAACCTCTTTACCAAGTCTATTTCCAAGTTCTACAAACCCTGGGTTACATGAATTTTCTAACACTTGTAAAAATGTTTGAAAACCATGTCCCTTTGCTTTCCAACAACCAATTCTAGCACCACTTACTATTACACTACCAGTATCATAAAAAGTATCTTTATCTAAATCAACAACTTTTTCTTCTATTGCTGCCGCTGTTGTTATAATCTTAAAAGTAGATCCGGGTTCATACGATGCCCATATTGGTAAATTACGACTTAACTCTTCTAAACTATAATCTTGATAATGATTAGAATTAAAATCAGGTCTTGAACCCATTCCTAAAACTTCACCAGTATTCGGATTCATAACTAAAGCAAGCACCATATCAGGATTAAACATATCAACAATATTATTAAGTTCTCTTTCAATTGATTTTTGAATATTAATATCTATTGTAAGTACAACATTATCTCCACTTTTACTTTCTACATAAACTTGACTTAAATCTAAAGTATTTCCTTTCGCATCTGAATAATACTTTATCGCTCCATCTTCTCCTGTTAAAACATCATCATATTGCAGTTCAATCCCACTTAATCCCTGATTATCTATCCCTACATATCCAATTGAATGTGAAAGTAATTCTTCATACGGATAATATCTTTTTGATTCTTTAACTAAATAAACCCCACTAAAATTAAAACTATTTATATAATCCGCTTTTTCATAAGAAAGTTGTCTTCCTTCAGGATGCACTCTTTCAATAGAAGTTTCTTTATAAACATGCTTATCCATCTCTTCTTTAGTAACACCTAATATTTCACTAAGTACTTGTGACACTTTTTCTTTATCTTCTATTTGATTAGGAACAAGTACCAAACTAGTAGTTGTTATATTATCCGCAAGCACTACTCCATTTCTATCTAAAATAAGCCCCCTATCTGCTTTCAAAGGCAAATTTCTACTCCATAAATCATTTGCTAAATTAGATAATTTATCATAACTAAATACCTGAATATAAAAAACTCTAAATACTATAAAACAAAATAGTATTATTACTATAACTAATACTAATCTAATTCTATAATCAATATCTTTAAAAAACATATTTATTCACCAGTTAATTATATGAAGATAATTATAAAAAATAATAAAAAAAAGAATTACCTAAGTAATTCTATTTAACTTTCAAAGTACTCTTTATATCATTAAAGAACTTATCACATTTATCTTTACCACTATAAATCATAAAATGTATATCATATGCAGTATTCTTATTCATATAAACATAATAATAATCAGTAATATCTCCATATCCTTTTACAACAACTTTATTCCAAGTAATATTATTTATTTTTTCTGTTTTAATATCATTTAAATTATTATCAGCTAAATTCATATAACTCTTAAAATAATTTTTAGGAATAATATTTCCATTAACTTCTTTTTTATTAACTGTTATCATACAAAAATCATTTTCAACCATATAATTATACATTTGATAAACATCACTATTTTCACTACTATTCTTAAATTCTTTAGTTATTGAAAAACTAAGATCCCCTATTGTAACATTTCTCATGTTACTAGATGTATTATTAGAATTATTATTAGAATTATTATTAGAATTACTATTTTCATTGCTATTATTTTCATTATTATTTTCGTTATTATTATTTTCAGTATTATTGCTATTATTATTTTCTACTTTATTAGAATTATCTTCTTTATCACCACCACTAGTCATAAATAAAATAATAACTAATACTATAATAACTAATATAATTCCACCAACAATTAATAAATTCTTATTACCTTTTTTATTTTCCATAATATCACTCAACCTATTCTTATATTATCTATAATAAAATATAACACATTAAAAAACATAAGTAAATTTATTATAAAAAAAAGACACTTAAAAGTGTCAATTATTATTTTCTTTCTTCTAACCAAAATGGACCAAATTCCATTCCTTCTATACTACTACGTTCATAAATATATACTTTATAACCGACTCCTGTACAAGACTTTGTCTTACCATCCTCATATTCATAAACTTCTTCTTTTATACAAAGTGCTGGTTCATTCCCTTGATAATAATTATAAAAATCAACCAACCACGCTCCAAGCATCCCAAATACTATAACAGATATAACTATATCAAAAATTTTTTTTACTTTCTCTTTATTCATAATACTCCTCTACTTAAACATTGCCGCATTACTAGAAATAGTATTACTACTACGCTTAGATTCCACTACTTGTTCTTCTAATTTACTAGTAGCAGCAGATAAATGTTGTAAATCTTCAACACTTCTATCGTAAACACTAGTAAGTCCACTAGTTAATCCATATTTTAATATATCTCTAGTATCATAATTAAAATAATACTCAAAGTCTCTAACAGCCTTATCTCCTAATTCTTCATAAATAGTTCTTCTAACCTCAGAATATCCCCTACTTACAAAATCAGACCAACAACTAGGAACATGTTGATCACGACAATCTAAATCATCTACCATATTATTTATTCTTCTTTTTCTATGCATCGCATTATCGATACCACGTTCATCTACTTCAACATTTTCATTAAATATATCTCTTTCACTTAAACTACTATTATCATACTCACCAATATATCTATGTACACCAAACTCATAAGTCTCAGATAATGCTTTCGCTAAATGCTTTGGATTTATATCAATTCCTTGTTTTCTCATTAAATTAGAAAGTTCTCTTCCAATTTCCTCTAAACTTTCTTCTCCTGACTGCATCAAATTATTTATTAAACCATTTCTAATATTAGTATCTGCATTTAAAAACTCAACTGCAGCACGCATTCCGTTTTCTGCTTTATCTTCATCAAACATCATATCACCCATACCATCATTATAAATTTTAAATTAATAATAAACAAATATATTTCAACAATCTTTACTATTATTTACATAAGTTAATCAAACTTACACTTATCAGACAACTTAAAACCACCCCATAAATAATCAGGTTTAAAATTAACACAATAATATCCACCTGCTAAAACATTAATTTGAATACTCTTATCTCTTCTACACCAAAACTTCCAAGTAATTGTATAAACTCCAGGTATTAAATTAAAATCTAATACTTGTCCATTTTCTAATGTATAACAATATCCATTAATTAAAACTTTTAATTTAGCTGCACACCCATAAAAATTCTTTTCACGACTTATAATTAATTTACCAGTATTAGAATTAATACTAGTATTACTTACCATATTAGTAACAGGTAAACCACAACAATTACAAAAATTTTGATTTGGCGCTAAATCATTTCCACATCTTATACACTTATTATTCATATATACTCCTAATTAACTAAAGTACCTATATCTTTTCCATTAATCAAATCAAGTAAATTACCTTTATTATTTATATTAAATACTATTATAGGAATTTCATTATCCATACATAAAGTAGTAGCAGTTGAATCCATAACATTAAGCTTTTTATTTAAAACTTCCATATAAGTAGTCTTCTTTATTAAAGTAGCATCTTTATCTTTTCTAGGATCTGCTGTATATATACCATCTACATTAGTAGCTTTTAAAACAGCATCTGCATTTATTTCAGCACTTCTTAACGCCGCAGCAGTATCTGTTGAAAAGAATGGACTACCTGTTCCACATCCAAATATTACAACTCTTCCTTTATTTAAATGACGATCTGCCCTATTCTTAATATAAAACTCTGCTATTTGTCGCATCTCAACACCAGTTTGAACTCTAACGTCTTGTCCTAGTTGTTTAAAAGCATCTCCTAAGGCTAATGCATTCATTGTTGTTCCAAGCATACCAATATAATCAGATGTACATCTATCCATATGCATATTACTTCTTCCTCTCCAGAAGTTTCCACCACCAACAACTATTGCTACTTCTACCCCTAAATCACAAACACTTTTAATTTCTCCACAAATTTCAAGAGCCTTATCAAAATCAATCCCATGACCAATATTTCCTGCTAAACTTTCTCCACTTAACTTAATCAAAATTCTCTTATACTTTAGTTCCATAAATATTCTCCTATCATTTTAATTATACATTATCTTCTTTATTATATAAACTTTTATATAAATCACTAGACTTCATTAATTCTTTATGAGTTCCTTCTCCAACTACCTTACCTTTATCTATTAAAACAATTTTATCACTATCCATTACCGTTGATAATCTATGAGCAACAATAACAATAGTATAAGATCCTTTCATATTATTAATAGCTTTTTTTATCTCCTCTTGTGTTTCATTATCAAGTGCACTTGTTGCTTCATCAAGTAATATAATATCTGTTTTCTTTAAAAGTGCACGTGCTATCGCAAGTCTTTGTCTTTGACCACCACTTAAAGTAAGTCCACCTTCACCAACTAAAGTATCATATTTATCATCAAGAGACTCTATATACTCACTTAAACAAGCTATCTCACATACTTCCTTCATTCTTTTATCAGTCATATTAGGATCAACTATCTTTAAATTATCTTTAATACTCATATTAAATATATATGGATTTTGTGTAACAACCGCAATATTATCACGAATAGAATCCCTATCATATAAATTAATATCAGTACCATCTATCAATATACTTCCTCTATTATCATTAATTTTATATAATCCACTAAGTAGACTTAAAATAGTACTTTTTCCACTACCACTTCTACCTACAAAACTAACAGTTTCATGATGATTAACTTTAAAAGAAACGTCTTTTAATACATCTTTTTCACCAGTATAAGAAAAATATACATTTTTAAATTCTAATTCTCCAGATAGTTTCTTTTTCTTAATATCCCCAAAACTTTCTTTCTTAAACTTATCATTATCAATAATATCAAATACCCTATCACAAGATATATTAAACTGTTTCATAAGTTCTATTACAAAAGTAATATATCTAAGAAGACCTTGTACCCTATCCTTATATAAATATATAACTAAGAAAGACGCTATAGTTAAAGAACCATTATTTATTAAAACTATTCCCAAATATATAAATAAGAAATTAATAATACTACTAATAAATCCAATTAATAAACTATAATTAAAATTAACTTTCTGCATATCATAATTCTTATTTAAAGCATATTCTAATTTTTCATTAGTACTATCTAAAAAATTCTCAGTCGCATTAAGAGTCTTTATATCACGAATTCCTCTAACAAGTTCACTAATTAAACCAGTATTTTTTTCTGATATCTTTCTTCTTTCTTTATCTATCGCAAAAGCTTTTCTCATTTTCATATTTTGAAGAATAAAAAGAATCGTTAAAGTAATTAAAAAATATAAAAACATAATCTTATTAACTATAAAAATCGCAACTAATACTCCTATATTAGTAACAACATCAATAATCGCATCACCAAGTCTTGTAAAAATATTAGCTATATCTCTAGTATCAACATTTAAACGATCTATAAATACACCACTAGATTTCTTATCAAGTTCACTAACTTCCAATTTTAACGTTTCTTTTGCGATTTCTGTTTGTAAAGAAAGAGTTATATTAAGTAAATATTTTCCAAAAATAATATTATATAAATAATGAAATAAGTGTCTACATATTTCTAATATCATTACAAGTAAACTAATACCTAATAATATTCCAAATAATCCATCAGTAATACTAAGTAACATCTTAGCTGAAAAGAAAGGAACTAGTACACTCATACCACATAAAACAAGAGAGAAAAATAAACATAAGAATAATCTCTTCTTTTCTTTTCTTACAAATCTCCAACTCTTTTTTATATTACGAAATATATCCTTTACCTTTAATCTTTTCATATTACCACCATCATAATTTTATCATATAAAAATAAAAAAGACACTATGTGTCTTTATTTAGATACCCCTTTAGATTTAATTTCTTTTAAACCATCATTAATACTTTTAGATACTGGTCCTACTTCCTTTAAATAATTTTCCATTGCTTGATTACGCTTTAATGAATAATCAACATCTTCCCTTTTTACTCCAGCATACTCACCACTATCTTTTTCTACTACTTTTAATAAATCTTCTGCCTTCATAAACTACCTCTTTCCTTTATTTAAGTCATTACTATCAGTATCACAATATACTTTTCTCAACTTAATAAAATTATCTCTCATATTATGCTTTTTGTCCAATAGTTTTAAAGATAATTCTTCAAAAGATGAATTTTCTTTTTTTACTAAGTCATCTATCATTGGTTTAAATACTTTAATAAACTCTTCATCTTTTATTCCTTCAATCTTTTCTATATAATCATCTATTCTACCAGATGTTAAAACTCTTCCTGAAGTTGTTAAAAAACTATCATACTCTGAATTCTTAACACTAGATACAAAATCAAAACTAGAATCCAATTTAAAGTTACATAGTTTGTCTACTGATAAACATTGTAACTCAACAGTAGGAATCTTTGATAAATCCTCTGTAAAATATACTAAAGATAAATTCTCAATAAGTAATAAATCTGTATCTTCCACTATATCCATATGAATAATAGTACCAGAAGTATCACGATACATACTATTCTCTATACTAAAACTAGATCCACTATTAACTAAATTAATAAAATCAACTATAACTTTTACTGAAGAAGTATAATTATTACCAGAAAAGAAAATACCCATTCTACCATCAGACATTTCCATATTAGGAAAACTTTCTGGATCACTATAAATAATATCATCTAAATCAACATCAACAAGAATATCTTCTTCAAAATCAAGTACCATATCAGTAATAAAGAACTTATCTTTACCAGATTCAATATCATGTACTACTTCTCCTAAACCTAATTCATCTAAAACAAATCTATCTACCGAATTCTCATATAAAAGTATCTTTCTCGCAGTATCATATTTTTCTTTTTCTTTGTAATAAATACTCTTTAAAACATCACACCACTCTTTACGAAATTCATCATCTTCCATAGAATTTATCTTTTCTATAACACCTTTAAATAAATTTCTCATTCCACTTTTAGAAAAGTCATCAGGATAATTACCATAACCAGTTCCTTTTAACGATAACGAACCAGTATAATTATTCATATATCTAGTAACAATCTCTTCTAATAAAGATGGATTATTACTACTAAATAATTCTTTTTCCTTACTTTCAATAACATCTTTTTCATGCTTTTTTACTTTAGGTACATCAACAATTAATATTGGAATATTTAAATCTTTCGCAATCGCTAATGACTGATTATATCTAAGTTTATTATCATCAGTATCTCCTACTTTAAAAAACACTACATAACTAGGTTGAATCTTTAAATTACCATTACTATCATTCATCAAGAACCTATCTATTAATAATTCATTATATCCAAACCTAGTCTCATCACTCATAATAGGTGCCGGTACAAATAATCTATTTAATTTATTATTATCACGACGTAAATTAAAAGTCGCAACATGAGAATATATATCATAAGGTCCCATTGTATTTAAACCCTCTTCTGGAATATAACTAAATCCTAAAAAAGGCGAACCATAATTAATCACACCAATATTTTGATTACTAATATGTGATACACAAAGACCTTGATTTTCAGATAGTTGTGACGTGTTCCACTTATTCGCAAAGTTTTCATAATCACCAAAGAAATCTCCAACTGCTCCTAAAGCAGTTAAAACAATATCAAAATTAACTGAAGCATCAAGTAATGTAACACCTCTATCTTCACCAATAACTTTACAATTAGAACTATTTAGTAGTCTCTCATTATAAGTATGCGTAATCATCCTACTACATAAACCCTCTAATATAACCATTGACGCTATACTATTTTTAGAATCAAGACCCTTTTTGCTCACAAAATCAAAATAAGCAACCTGTAAAATATTAAGTTTTTCTCTAAAATCAACACTAGATATATCTAAATCAACTATTTCTTTTATTGTCTTTAATACTTCTAAAGTTGTTTTATCTTCCTCCAAAATACATTCTTCTAATGTATCTATATAAGAACCATATTGCTTAACTAATACACCTGCATTTATTAAATCAATTCCATATATATTAAATAATATTGCTTTCTTAAAATCTAATAAAAGAGATTGACTATCTATTTCTTTAAAATCATTATCTAAATCAAAAGAATTATTTCTAATCTTAGATAAAGATCCCTCTTTAAAAATACGATAATGTGATCTTTCACGACTCGCTAAAATAACACTCATAAAAGAATCAACATCACAAATTTTTTCTTGACCAGAAATCGATGTTAAATCATAAGAATAACTAATTATATAATTTATTAATTCTCTTACTTCTACACCACTTAAATCAGAATTTCTAAATTCATCATAAAAACTTTCTAAAGTTCTTTCAAAATTTACTTCTCTATTTAATATATTTAAAGCACTATATAAAAACTCTGATCCATGACCAGTAATATCTTTAACCATCTTTGTCATTTCTGAAATCATATATAAAGACTTATCATTAGAAAATAATTTTAATAATTCACCACTTCTACTAGCATTAAAATAAAATCTAAATAATTGACTTAATTCCTCTTTATCAAAAGAAGACATAATTTTATCTGAAAAGAAACTATCTAGATCAATAGTACAATCACTAACAAGTTCAAAAGAAACATTATTACTACTTCTTAAAATATAATTTAACTTATCACAAGAATCTTCTAAATGACTATCATAATAACTATATAGTTTATTTAAAAATAAATATTTAAATTGATCTGTAATATCTCCACTAACTATATAAAATTTATTATCTAAAAACTCTCTTATATATTTATTATTATAAATTTCTGAAGTACTAATTAAATCTATATAAAACCTAGTTTCTGTTTTATTAAAATCAAGAAGTGTATTACTAGGTTGAAAACTAAACAATCTTGTAAATATCTTTTGTAATTGTCTATCTTTTACTTCATTACTTTCTAATTCTAAAGAAGAAATTTCTTCAATTAAAGCTTTCTTAACATCTAAAATATCCATCTTAACTAAATCAGAAAAAGAATGATCTAAAATACTAGGACGAGTATTTATAGGAATAGATTGTTCAACTAACAATTGATTTTGTGGAAGAATATCTTTTTGTAAAAGAGATTCAAACTCAAAAGAAATTTCATCTTCAATGAACTTATCATCTTCCATATAAACACCTCCTAACATAAATTCTTATTCTTTAACTTTTACTTTATACTTACAAATAACCTCTTCAAATGAACTAGATAAATCTTCAAGATAATCTTTTTTTACTAAACTATCTAACCAATTCTTAGGAATAGATAAGACTCCATAAGTAATTCCCGCAACTGCACCAGCTAAAGCACCAACTGTATCAGTATCATCTCCTAAGTTAACGGCTTTTAAAACAACTTCACTATAACTAGAAGAAGTTAAATTACACCAAATACTAGCTTCTAACGTACTAACAACAAATCCACTAGATTTAATTTTATCAACAGATAAATTACAAAGTTCTCCTTCTAAAAATCTTTTATACACAATAACTGTGTCTAAATCATACATAGATAAATCAAGTTTTCCTAAAGATAAATAACTATCCTTAACACTCATTCCTGATAATAAAAACATAATAAATCTCGTATATAAATAACTACCTAAACAACTAATTGGATGAGCATGAGTTAAAGAAGAAACCTTATTAACTATTAAAATCATCTCTTCATCAGAAAAATTATTTTCCATAAAATAATAACTAAGTGGTAAAATCCTCATTAAAGAACCATTACCATTATCATAATATCCACTACAACCACAACTATTAATATCCTTACCATTAACATAATTATTAATTGAAGTACTTGTAGTAATACCTATATCAAAAACTACATCATGAGGATTAAATTTTTTTCCACTATACCATAAACAAAAATTATCCATTATTTTTTCATAATCTATTTTTTTATTATTAATAATTGAATCCATCGTCGCAATAACCATCGATGTATCATCACTCCAAGTTCCTTTAACTTGATTATGTGTGCCATACTCTTCCATATCTAAAACTGGATTTAATAAAAGATCTTCACGTGATACAAATTCAACTGGAACACCTAAACTATCTCCTATCGCAAAACCTAAAACACCATCCAAAACCTTCATAAACCCTCCTATATCATTTCTATCGAATTGTTATACATTCTCCTCATCAAATTCTCAACAATAGTCATTGCCTCAATCTCTATAGTTGCATGAACTCCATTTTTCTTAACGTATTTATAATAAACACTTCTATATAAATCAATTTCTTCTTTATCTTCTAAAGTTAAACCATATAAAGCCCTTATCGCTATCATCGTATCATATATATTTTCTTCACTTTCAATTATTTTAAATTCATCATCTTCTAAAAAATTAGCAACTAACTGCTCTACTTGACTATAAGTAAGACCATATATCGTACTAAAAAAAGCAACTTTTAAATTAATAAGTTCCACCTCATGTTCTATTTTAGGAAAATCTAACATTACATCAAATGTACCATCTCTAAACTTCTTATATCCTTCAACTCCAAATATTGCTCTATGAACCATATCCTTACTATCATTACCACTCTTAATTAAATTATCTATATCATAAATAATTTCAGGAACCCTATCACTAGAATAAATAACATTCATTAAAGTAAATGTATAATGAAGTAATTCTTTCAATTCAACAGTCTCAAACTTATCATAAACAGTACTATTTAATATAGCTTCATTTCTACTATTTTTAATAAATCTATCATAATAATTCCATATTAAATGACGATAATCACTATACTTAAGTAGTGTAATAACCGCATCAAAATAATCCTTATCATCTTCAACTCTACTAAGAACCATATCATCCATCTTAGATACTATATAAATATATTTATTATTTTTCTTATTTAAAAGAGCTTTAATAACCCTCTTCTTATCTCTACCTTTTAATAAATAACCAAGTAAATTACGATAAGAACTATTTCTAAAATGATTCATCATATCATAAGAAAAAATATCTTTTAAATTATAATTACCATCTATAATCATTTCATTAAATAAATACTTATTATCTATAAATATATAATCAAGTAAACTACCTAAATCTTCATCTTTATATAAATTAAATAAATCTCTTAAAGAAAAATAATCATCTTTACTTAAAGCTCTATATATATACCTATTACCCCTAAAACTTTTAGAAGTAATAATTTTATAAAACTTATTAAAATCTTTATTTCTAAATAAAAATAATTTCTTTAAAATAGATAGAGAAACAGAATAAGCATAATCTAAAGATAAATTACTCGCATCAAGTATATCAGCATCAATCATCTCTAAAAGTTCTTCAGTTGAATAACTAATAAGATTAGTATTTGTTAAAGATAAAAACTTCTTCTTTCTCATCTTTTTCACCCTCTTTTACCCTATTAACATTTTAACATAAAAAAAGAAAGATTAATATATAATTATCTTTCTTTTACTTTTTGTTTTATTTTATTCTTATCTTTCTTTTTCTTAGAATAATACTCATCAACAAAACTAACTATATCTTTATCAGGGCACTTCTTTATAACCCTAATTAACTCTTCTCTTTTAAAGAATGTAATACAATCAAAATACTTACTCTTTATTCCCTTATGATTAGGAATAGTTCTTAAACCTCTAATTAAATCTTCACGACTATTAAAAGATGAAATAATTCTTGCTTCAACACTAGTTAAACTATCTTTAGTACTTTGATAAAGACTAGATAATTTAGAATTATTTTTCCTATAAACAACCGGATCATAATCTTTTAATATATTTAATTTATCAAAATCAATAAAATCACTTAAAAGATCTAACTTTAAAGTAGCAAGTGGAATATCATTTCTTTGATGAGCATCTATCCCAATAACAACTTTATTATTATTTTCTCTTACTATATCCCAAAACAATTTAGTTGGATATCTAGGTTCTAATTCTATATCCCTACTAAAAAATCCTCCTAAATTAACCTCAAGTGGAATATCAACTTCCTTTGCTTTAATACATATCATCTTAGAAGCAATAATACAGTTTTCTAAATACTCTTCCATATCATCATCACTAATATTATATCTAAACTGCATGAAAATATCCGGATGAGCAACTAAATCAAAAATACCACTATCTATCGCTTTACATACTTTCTTCGCATACTCTATCGGATAATCAATATTATGTCTAATATCTCTTCCAAGTACATAATGTTGTCCTAAAATCATATAATCGCATTTATCTCTTAAACTACATAAATACTTTTCTATAACCTCATCATATTCAGCTTCAAACCCCGCATAAATATCAATAAAATACTTATGTTTTTCTTTTAATTTATAAATACTTTCTAAATAACTATCAACATCTCTATCATGCATACGCATAGTTTTATCCCAATAAAAGAACGGATAAACAGAAACATGATCACTAAAACCATATTTTGAGTAACCACAATTAACTGCTTCTAAAATGTATTTTTCATCATCAATTAAAGAAGCATGTCCACATCTATAAGTATGACCATGATAATTATAATCAACTCTAATCATACTATTTACCCTTTGCTTTTCTCATATTAGTTAAATTATCATAAAACTCTTCAACATTACTACGCATATTTACTTTTCTAGAAACTATTTCATCAAGCATATCTTCACTATCAGTTCCAAAAGCTTTACTACAAGCATCACAATAAGATCTAAAGATTTCCCTATAAGTATCATTATCAACAGCTTCTACTCTTCTCATATGTCTATCTATAACACTAAAATCTATATCTAAAATTCCCTCAGCATATCTTCTAAAAATCATATTATAAATTGGTTCTTGTGTTCCATATACCCAGTTAGGAGAATAATCTACACTAGGTTTTCTACTTTCAGGATCTCTTAAATATCTAAAAGATTGTTCCTTATCAACACCCCTAATAATACCATTTTCATCAACAACGAAATTAGCACCATGTCCATCAAAATTACATAATAAATGATCACTTATAAATTCTCTTAAAAATTGATTCACTTCAGAAGTACTTAAATCCTCATCATAAAATTGAACATAACTATAATTTCTACCATTTGGTAAAGTCTTAATTCTTTCTTGAACAGATCCCCTTAATCCATCACAATCAACATATCTACATACAACTGCACTTTCAGGATCTACTATTTTTTGTACTTCATATCCACACTCTTGAACAATACCTCTAAAAGGTTCAGATATATCTGTATACTTTCTAACTGCTGGTTTATATAAATATTCACTTTGTCCAGTAGTTAATAAATGCATTTCCCCTGTACCACCCAAATAAATTCTCTTTAACTCATAATTACTCATTTAATCACCACTTTTTTTAACTTTTATTTTTGCTTTCTCTGGTAATTTAGAAAACTCTTCTTTTATTTTACCTTTTCTTACAGCTAACATTTTAGTAATAACTTCACTATTTTTAACACCATCAATAATAGGATCAAATATATCAAAAAACTCTCCCATATCCATACGACTAATAGAATCTACTACTCTCATAAGCGCAGGAGTCTTAGTCATATTTTTAAATATACCTGAATTAACCCCATTCATAAATGATTTATTCTTTGTACTAAACTTAATGTCATTAAAACAATCACATAAATTATCAAAATAATTATTTTTATAATCTCCAAATAAATAAGAAATAACAAGACCATAAGTATCTTTTTGTTCCTTGCTTAATTCACTAGCATAACAACTCATATATACTTTTTCTTCTTCTTCACTATTAATTTTAACATAACTACATTCATATAAATAATTAGCCAAATTTACACACGCTTTAACTTCTCTACTACAAGATGAAATCATAACTTTATCATTTTCAACTAATCCACACTCATATATATATCTATCCATATGTTTACGACTAATATTATCAAGTATTTGTAAAAACCCCATATCTTTAAGATAAAACTCTTCTTTAGTTAAACTACATCCATATTCACATATTTCAGTTGCCAAAGAATTCTTCTCTCTTTCTTTCTCATAACAACGTCTTAAAACCTCTGTCCATTCTTTAATCTCAACAAAAGTTAAAGAACTAAATCTATCTTCTAACTTTTCAAAAAACTCATTTAGTCCCTCTTCAGAAAAATCATGTTTATAATCCCATCTATTACCTCTTTCTTCACAACTTCTAGTAATAGTTAAACTACCAGTATAATTATTCATATATCTAGTGATAATCATATTTATTAGTTCTTCATTAACACTTCTATGACTAAATAATTCTTCTTCTAAATTATTAATAATTCTTTTTTCATTTTCTTTTACTTTAACAACATCTACAACAACTAAAGGAATATCAAACTCTTTAGCCATTCTAAGACCTCTTTTATACATTCTAGTCTTAGTATAATTATCATCTATTTTATATACAACTATATAACTAGGTTGTACCTTTATTTTATTATCTTTATCATCTTGATAAAACCTATCTAAAACAAGTTCATTATATCCAAACCTAGTCCAGTCAGTTAACACTCTAGGTGTAGCAAAATATCTACCATCACCAATACTAGAATTACTATTTTTTAAACTCATAGCCTCAGTCTCAGAATAAATATCACCAACACCCATCGCATGTAAATGACATAAATCTAAATTACCATATCCAAGAAGTGGACCTTTTAAAGAAACAACTCCTAGATTTTGATTATCAATAAAACTAGCACATATCCCACTATTATTAGAACTATTAGTAGTATTATACTTTTTATTAAATCCCTCATCTACTTCAAAAAACTCTCCAACACCATTAATCGCATTAACAATCATGCTGAAATTAACACCTGGATCTATTACTGGTACTCCTCTAACTTTTCTTAATAATTTACCATCTTCTACTTTAAATAAAACTTTATTAAAAGCATTTTGATACATCATATCAATACGATCTCTTAAAGAAACAAACGCAAGACCATCAGTAGTTTTAAAAAGACCATTTTTCTTTAAAAAACTTCTAAATACACACTGAAACCCATTAAAATTATTTAACTTATGCAAATCCATTGTATACATATTACAAATAGATTTTAATGTAAGAAAAGTCTCTCTATCTTTTTCATCTATCTCATTAACTGCTAAATCTAAAAACTTACCATACTTTCTATATAAATATCTAACTTGATGAAAATAAAGCCCATATATTCTAGAAAAATATAAATTCTTTACAGCTTCTATATCATTATAATTAAAACTATCTTTTTGAATATCAAATATATCTAACTTTAATTTTAAAAGACCAATTCTCCCACTTATTAAAGCTTTCTCATATTTTTCATCTTCAGCTTTCATCCAAGCTTCATGAAAACTATTTAAATTTAGTAAAACACCATCATTAATAATAGATAAATCCCCATTACAATCAAAAGTATAAGAAAGTAATTCATTAAATACTTCATCGTCTTTTAAATCTTTAGACTTATCATAATGATTAACATAATAATCTATAAAATAACTAATATATCTATTAACAAGAGAATAACTAGCATTCTCAAAGATTCTAAATACACTATCTAAAAACTCCGTACTTCTACCAAGATTTTCATATACATAATCCCTCATTAATAAAAATACTCTTATAAATCCAATATCCGCACTAAAAAACATATCTAAATTTTTTAAATAACTACTTCTATATATTAAACTTAATTCTTCTTTAGTTAATCCTTTTAAAAGTTCCTTTTTAAAATAAAAATCTAATTTACTATCATTATCTTCTAGAAAAAAAGCTAAAACTTCATAACTACTTCTAAATACATAATTTACTTTTTCACGTTCTAAATTGCTTAAACTATTTAAAAATGCATATAACTTCTTAGTAAATAATGCAAACTTACCACCAACTAATTCACTATTTAAATAATCATTCATAACCGTACTATCATAAATAGTATCTAATGTAATTAATTCATAAAAACCACGACTCTCATTAATATCATCACTAAAACGACCAAAAAAATTACGAACGAAATCAAACTTATAAGAATTATCTAAATCTAAACTATCAACATATTGAAATAAATCCCCTATTTTTTCCTTTATACTAAGAATATTACTATCATCATAATTATGATAACAAAATTCTAATTCTTCAAAATAGTCCTCTATAACATCATTAAAATCCATAGTATCAATCCCAAAACCCTTTTCAAAATGATCCAAAACTTCTACACTATATTCACTTAAAATAGACTTAATCTTTTTACTTAAATCATAAGTGGATAAATAATTTTTTAATGATTCAATTGTCTTTTCATCATAAGAATTAACTAACCCCATCAGAATCACCTATGCATAGTATATCAAAAAAATAAAAAATAGAGAATAAAATCCCTATAAATCAATAAAATACATTTATCAATTATTAATTAAAGTTTGATTATTTTCTAATAAAATTGCATCAGAATTATTTAATATTTGCATCTGTGATATTGCTATTTTATTTAGTCGTTCTAGTCTTATTGATTGATTTAAACCATCATTAATAAAAACAGAATTCAAATTTTCTAAATTAGCTAAACATATTAATTCATTTATAGATGCATAATCCCTAATATTTCCTTCTAATTCAGGATTGCCTATTCTCCACTCTTTAGCAGTTTTACCAAACAATGCCATATTTAATACATCTGCTTCTTCGGCATAAATATTATTAATTTGCTCTTTTGTTAATTCTACAGGTACTAGATTATGTTTTATAGCGTCAGTATGAATTTTATAATTAATTTTAGATAATTCTCGTTTTGCATTCCAACCAAGTTTTTTTTGTTCTTCTTTCTTTAACCTTTCAAATTCTTTAATTAATAATAATTTAAATTTTGGACTAATCCACATTCCAAACTCAAAAGCAATATCTTTATGTGCATATGTTCCACCATATCTACCTGCTTTTGAGGTAATACCAATAGCCTTCGTTTTTTCAACCCATTCTTTAACACTTAATTTATAACTATTTAAACCTGCTTGACTTTTAATTATGGCGAATTCGCCATAATTAAAATTTGGATTATGTAGTTCTTCCCAAATGCCTAAAAATTCAATAGTATTTCTATTTCTTAACCAATCAGTAACAAAGAAATTACCATCTTTAGATTTCAGCATATCAGTTATTGATATATAATCTTCATCATCTACTTTCATATAATTAATTATCTTATTATCTACTTTTAATTCCATATTATTTCACCTCTCTAATATATAAATAATACTAAAGAGGTAATTTTTCCTAAAAAAAAGAATAGATAACTCTATTCTTAAACACTTAAATTATGATATACATTTTGAACATCATCTATTTCATCTAAAGCATCAGATAAAGCTAATACTTTTTCAGTTGTTTCTTCATCAAGTTCAATCAAATTATTAGCAACATATGTAATTTCACTAGTAATAAATTCTTTAACTCCCATATCTTCTAAAGCAGTTTTTACACTTATAAAATCATCTGGTGATGTATAAATTTCAAAGTTATCATCATTACTAATAAAATCAAGAGCACCATTATCAAGACATACCATCATTGCTTCATCTTCATCAACTGTCTTTTCAATAACAATAACTCCACGTCTTTCAAACATATAAGATACAGATCCATCAGTTCCTAAGTTTCCACCACGTTTAGTAAGTGTAGATCTAACTAACATTGCAGTTCTATTTCTGTTATCAGTTAAACAATCAACCATGAAAGCAACTCCACTTGGACCATAACCTTCATATCTAACTGATTCATAATCTTCTCCACCTGCAGCATTAACTGCCTTATCTATTGCCTTTTGAATATTATCTTTAGGCATGTTATTACTCTTAGCTTTTTCAACTACTAATCTTAAGTTTGGATTAGTTGCAGGATCCCCATTAGTACCTTTTGCTGCTACATATAATTCTTTTGCTATCTTTTGGAAAATCTTTCCACGTTCAGCATCTAATAAACCTTTCTTTCTATGAATTGTTGCCCATTTAGAATGTCCACTCATATTTTCATCTCCTAACCAAAAAATTCTATCAATACCGGTGATAAAATCAATAACATTATTAACGGTATATAAAATAGTACTGATATTACAGAAACTCTTAAAGGTATTTTACTAATTCTTCCCTTTGCTTTTTGAATTTCTCTATCTCTAATATAATCTATTTGATGATACATATCACTAGTTATATTATTACCAAAAATATTCGCTTGTGTAATAAGTAAAATAATATTATTAATTGTATCTGAAGGAATTCTTAACTTTAAACTTTCTAACGCTTCATTTAAACTCTTACCATAAGTAACTTCATCAAGTGCTTTTTTAAATTCACAAGAAAGTTCACTATCTACATTATTACAAGATATCTCAAGCGCATTACCTAAATTATTACCCGATTCAAGTGCCAAAGTCATAATCTCAAAAAAATGCATTGCTTCTATATCTAACTTATCACATCTTCTTTTTAAACTACCTTCAATCATTAAATAATAAAGACCATGATAATAAATAAATGTAATTAGTGGCGCTAAAATATATCCCCACTCGCTAATATATAATACCACTAAAAAGATAACTATGGAAGAAAATAATCTCATATTTAGAAAGAAAAATGCATCAAACTTAACATTTCCTCCCATCATATTAATCTTACTTTGAATATTTTTAATTTGTTTTTTTGAAAAAATTCTTTGTGAAAGTCTTTTTCTTTTACCATTTCTCATAGTTTTACCTCCACATATACAATTTTCTTTATAATAAATATATATAATATATAAATTAAAATACTAAGAAGTAAACATAATATCCCTATTGGTGTTGTAAAAAGAGGTACAAAATATGCTGGATTTAATACAAGTAACATAAGTATTAAAACTAAAGGAATACATACTAATATCTTAAATACTGCCCTAGCTGATGCTGAAACACTATCAAGTTCATCTTTTAATTTTTTTCTTGTCATTAAACTTCTTTCTACCGAATTAAATACTTGAACAATATTTCCACCTGTCTTATTTAAAACTGCTAAAGAAGTAGACATATAACTAGCTTCAACACAATTAACTCTTTCAGAAAATCTTTTAAATACTACTTCCATATTTAAACCAAAAGTAATATCCATATACATCTTTTTAAATTCAACACTAATCGGACCATCTAATTCAGTATAAACAAGATATATCGCTTGCATTATACTATAACCAGACTTAAAAGCATTATTCATAACAACAATAGCTTTTCCCATATCTTTTTCGATACGATTCATCTTAACTTTATCCATTATCATTAAATATATATCAAGTCCAAAAAAACCTAATAAAAATACTAATAATAATAAATATAAATCTAATTTTACATATTTAAATAAACATGAAAATATAAGTAAAAAGAGACATAATAAACCAATAAATATCTTAGTAGATATAAAATTCATTAAATCAATAGAACTAACTCTAGACTTAGTACTATATTTTTCATACTTTTTACTATAATCAAGAAGTAACTTACTCTTTATAAGCACATTAGATAATTTATTTCTAATTCCTTTATAAAAATATGAAATATTATCAAATAAACTATCACTATCATCTTCTAACAATTCAACAGAATAAGGACCAAATCTTTTATCAAATACATAACTTCTATAAAATTTATATACACGATAAATACCATATAATAGTACAAATCCAGTTAATACTTGGATAATAAATACAATTATATCAAGTGCACTACTCATTTTATCACTTCCTTATCTATTAATTTTTCTTCTTATTTTTCTTTTCTTCTTTCTCTAATTTTTTCTTTATTTCTTCAAAAGTATCATCTACTTCAATACCTCTACTTAAAAGTTTTTCATAAACAACAGGTACATAATCATGTAAAATAAATTCCCCATTAACTTCTTTACTTTCAGTAAGACCATGTTTAATAAATCCAAATATTTCTTTTATTTCAATAACATCTCCATCAAATCCTACTACTTCTGAAATAGATGTAACTTTTCTTTTACCATCACTAAGTCTTTCAACACTGACAACTAAG
The DNA here is from genome assembly GCA_015059405.1 of Bacillota bacterium. GTDB lineage: Bacteria > Bacillota_I > Bacilli_A > RF39 > UBA660 > RUG11788. The sequence goes on along the minus strand of SVAL01000008.1, from coordinate 40,508 downwards.
TCAATCGCACTTTCAATATAACCACGTACTGCTTTAATAGGAAGTTCAATCTCACCCATTAAAATCATTGTTTCAAGTCTATTTAAAGCATCTCTACATCCATTTGCATGTAGTGTTGTTAAACTACCATCATGACCAGTATTCATCGCTTGTAACATATCAAAAGCTTCTTTACCACGAACTTCACCAACAATAATTCTATCTGGTCTCATACGAAGAGAGTTACGAACTAAATCACGAATAGTAACTTCTCCTTCTTTATCATAACTAACACTTTTAGTTTCCAAAGAAATAACATGCTCTTGTTTAAGACGTAGTTCAACCGCATCTTCTATAGTAATAATTCTTTCTTCATTACCTACAAAACTAGATAAAACATTTAATAGAGTTGTTTTACCACTACCAGTACCACCACATACTAAAATATTTAATTTAGCTTTAACACAAGCATCTAAAAATCTAGCCATATAAGGAGTAAGAGTACCATTACCAATTAAAGAATCAATACTATCAATATCATCTTTAAACTTACGAATAGTAACAACAGGTCCCTTAACACTTAATGGAGGAATAATCGCATTAATTCTAGATCCATCTGGAAGTCTAGAATCAACCATTGGATTAGCAGAATCTATTGTTCTACCAAGAGGTTGTATAATTCTTTGAATAGTTCTAATTATATGTTCATCATTAATAAATGAAATACTCTTATCCCTTGATAAAATCCCATCTACTTCTATATATATTTCATTAGGACTATTAATCATTATTTCAGTAACATTCTTATCATCTAAAAGTTCTGTAATAGGCCCAAACCCATTAACTTCATTCTCAATCAAATTAAATAAATGATTTCTCTCTTCACTACTTAAATCATATCCATCAGTAATTCTATCTATTTCTTCATTTATATATTGAGAAAGTTTTGATGAATCAGAAATATTATTATCTATTAATTCTTGAATAATACTATTTCTAAACTTATCCAATAAATCTTTATCTTGAAAAACATCATAATCAGATTTATCAACATTCATCTTAGGAGAAAGATCTTTAATTTCAAACTCTTCAAGCCAATTCTTTTTCATTATTTCTTTCCTCCTTCTTCTAATAAATTAATCATATGTTCTGAAAAACTATCAAAATTCTTTTTAAAATCCCCTTTTAAATCAAAAGAACTAACTTTTCCATCCATAACTAATTGATCAAAATTCTTTATATAAAGATTAGAAGGAATAGTATAATCAACATTCTTCTTAACAATATTCTTAATATCATAATTAGTATAATAACTATTTCCTTTACCACAAGCATTATTAAGCATTAATAATAAATTATCTACTTCCATATTCTTACATATAGCTACAAAACTTTTAGTATTTTGTAAATCAAAACTATCATTAGTAAAAATATTAATAATCTTATAACTATGTTCAAAAGCTATCATATTACATACATTTAAAATATGATTCGTATCAATTAAAATAACATCATATAAATAACTCAAAGAATTAAATATATTACCAAGTACCCTATTATCTACTTTACTAGCTTGTCTAGGATCCTTACACGCTGGAATAAAAAATAAATTATCACTAACTTTATATACATAATCATCACTAATACCATTAACTAATCTATTATTAACCATATCATCACATAAATTATAAATAGTATTTTTAATCTTAATATTATATGCAAAAGCTAAATTACCATTATATAAATCTAAATCAATAACCAATACTTTCTTACCACACTTAGCATAAATATTCGCAAGCATCATAGTAGTTGTTGTTTTACCAACACCACCCTTCATAGATGTTATAGTAAGAATCTTTCCCTTTTTACTTTCCATATTATCACCTTCTAATTATTATAATTAACACTAATACTAGAACTAATCTTATATTCATCAAATCCAATTATTTTACCAAATATACTATCAACTAAAATATAATTATCAATAGTAATGGTATCATCAATAGATATATCTTCATTTACGATTTTCGCATCATTCAAAATGATGAGGTCCAAAACATCTTCTTCTTCTAAATTAGTCTTATCTTTTAAACTATTTAAAACATCTCTATTTATATTATCTAATCTATTTTTTTGATACATCATATAAGAAGAATCAATAATACATGCAAATCCTATAAAAATAACTGGTAGAATCATAATAAATAAAACTAATACTTGACCTTTATTATTCTTCATAATTAACTACTCTTTCTACTTTAACAAAATAAGGATCTCCTAAAATACTATCCATACCAGGAGTAATCATATCAAGTTCTCTTTCTAATTTAATTGTCAAAGTACCATTAGTTTTTTTTATTGATAATTCTACATTTTCATAACCAAGTTCTTTTATATATGAAGAAACATCTTTATAATCTTTAGTTTTTTCATAACGATTAATAACATTAGTAGTTAAATTTTCTAATTTATTATTTTCTAATATGATTCTTCCTAAATCTATAAAAGAAAATATAAGCAAAATAAGAACAGGCAATATAATAACAAATTCGATTAAAGCTTGACCCTTACGATTTCTAATCATCACATTCACCTTCCTATTATCATATATTATTATATCATGACAAATTAAATAATAAAATACAAAGAAAAAAATCTTATAAATTAATATAAGATTTTTATTATTATTTAGTTAGTAATAATAAAATATGGATCGGATGTAGTACCACTTCCTGTAGCAAGCACATCAGATTTTAAATTAATAACTGGTCTAACGCTACCATCATAATAAACACTATCAGTATATATAGTTCCGTCAGAACCAACTACCCATGCACATGGTAAATTTTCCCAACCAACTCCTGCAGCAGGTGTCATTGTCCACATGCTAGTTGCTGATTCATTACCATTATATAAATAATAATTTCTATTTGCTAGAGTCGGATAACCACCAGCATATATTACCTCATCATAAGTAATTAATCCAACTTTACTATTTATTATTCCCTTTCCATTTCCATCAGTTGTACATTTAAAATCGGGTGTATATGATGTATATACATTCATCTCCACATTACCACTAGTATAACTAGATAATTCTTTTACTCTTGCTTGTTCGCAAAATTGACCTGTTACAATATTTGTTTCAAATTTTGTACCTTTTAAATTAGCATCATACCAATTATTCACATTAACTCTTAACGTTTCACTATTTGAATAGTACATATTAGTATAACTACTATGTTCTTTACTAAATTTACTATTTGTTGAGCTGATTCTGCCATTTAAAATTAATCTTATTGTTCCGTCTTCGTTGATTCTCACTATTCTCCACGTTAAACCAGCAAACGCTACATAATTATTTGTTACATTTCCTCTAAAATAATATGTAGTTTTTCCACTATTTGTTTGCATAGATGAATATAAACCTTTATCGCTATTAATTGTAGTTAATACTGGCTTATTAGTTTTTATTGTATTTTGCTGTTTAATTAATAAAGCTAATTTTTCGCTTTCAAGCTCATCCAAAAGTGTCAAAGACATAGTTCCTGATTCATCAGAAAGATTCTTTTTATCATCAGAAATATTCAAAGTAATAGTGCTATTACCATCATAAAATGACATTTGTTTATTATTATATTTAATCGAACCAACTGGTAATTCTTGATCTAATACGTCATTAACATATGTTTTAGCTGAACCATCCTCATAAAAAACAACAGACATGAACGCAGATAAATATTCACTAACTGCAGGCTTACTAATATAAGATTTCCCATAATATAATGGTGTATTAATCACTAAATCTTCTTCTGTATCTTTATCGTTTTTAACTTGTTCATAGTTATCTCCCTTTTGTTGAAGTGTACATGTATTAATTCCATCACCAACATTGCCTTCAACTTCTGATTTTAATACAACCAAATCAGTAGAACTATCAACACTAAATCCACTCCAGTTATCAACTGCTGTTATAACTGTTACTTTTCCTGTTTTAGGTCTATTCAAATCTAATCCTGTTTGTATTTGTTTTCCACCTTCATTTAACTTAGCTTGTGTTGTTGGATATAATCCATATCCAGCACTATCTTTAAATGTATATCCATATCTATATGATGATGTTTCATCGTCATATTGCACTAGTACATATGCCCAGTATGCATCATTTGCTTGATGCCATGCACCAAACGGATTTGTTCCTCCACGCTCAAGTGCTATACATTCAATAGGCACTGCATATATAGTATTATCTCCAGTAAATGTATAAGTTAAATCATTTACCTCATTTACCATTGCCGTTATATAATTTCCTATTGTACTAACTACTGTCTTTTTTCTTGATTCAGTAATATACTTAGTTACACTTGGTATTGCAATTGCCATTAATAACCCTAATATTACTATTACCGCAAGTAATTCAATAAGCGTAAAACCTTTTTTATTCTTCATTTGACATACTCCTCTATTATCTATTTAAATCTTACCTCCCCCCCGGTCTTTTGTCAAGGTTTTACATTTATACTTTTTACATTTACACTAATGTTTTTATATGTTATTATGTATGTAGATGAAGAAATCTTCATAAAATAAAAAGGATACATTTGATTAGGGATGATCAAATGCATTCCCTGTTTTGGTTTGCATCTGAACTCACTTTAGTGAGCAGATGCTTTTTTTATTTTAATAATAATATAAATATTATTACATATTGGAAAATAATTATAATAAATAGAGATATTTCTCTTTTTGTCATAACTATCACCACCCTTCTTATCCCCTGTTTTAGAAGGAAAAGCATCTGATTATCAAATGTATCATTATATATTAATATTCTTTTGTTTTATTTTTCCTATAAAAAAAGAAGGTTTTATCCTTCTTTTATATCTACATAATAAGCATTACTTAAATCTTTTTGTATCGCATAAAATAAATCTCTTTCTTCATATGGAGCCATGTTTTCAAACTCAAAACTTATCTCATCTAATAAATTACCATCTATATCATATAAACTAACTAATACTTTTAATTTATTAAAACTTTTATCACCATTAATAAAAACTATACCTTCTAAATAACCATCACTAATTCTAATATCTCTAACACTAACTATATTATCATCTAAAGTACTTATCTCTTTTGTTTTAATTTCATCAACATTTACAAAAGAAAAATCTTTTAATTTAATTGGTTCTTCATCTTTATCTAAAATAAAAAATAATGATATTCCTAAAATTAAAACAAATATAATAATACTACTTATAATTAAAACTTTCTTTTTCATAACTACTACTCCATTTCACCCCTATAATATCATTTTTTATAAATTAAAAAAAGATTATATTTTATAATCTTTTTAAATATCATGAATACTTATTTTATCAAGTTCAATCTCTTTTTCTTCTTTAAACAATTCTTTCTTTCTTAAAGTATAATTATTACTTAACAAATCACTTATATTTCTATTTAATCCAAGAAAATCTTCTTTATGAATAGTATTTATTAAAAATTCTAACAACTTATCTTCATTAAACTTCTTAGTATTTTTAACTCTTTCAAATACTTTTTTATAATCATAACCAAAACTCTCTTCTAGATTCTTCTTTTCTTTAGAATCTATTTTTCTACTAAAATATTCTAAAGAATCTCCATTAAGTAAGTTTAATAATCCTAATAATTTATCCTCTTCTTTTGTATTTATAATTTGACTTAAAGTTAAACAAAAGAAATTATAATTAACTTTTCTAATCGCATCACTTTTATACATTTCTTTTGGAATAGAATCCGAAGAAGGATCAAATACATATATACCAGAAAGTTCATATTTAGAATCTTCTATATCTATAATTGTTAAATATTCAAGTACACCACTTCTTGATATTTCTCCAACATATGAATTAATTCCTATTCTATTTAATATCTCTTTAAATATTAGATTAAATCCTAAACTATTAGTTTTTCTACTATTAGTAATATCAGGAATTCTATAACTACCATTAATATCATACTCTAACAATTTAACAAAATCATATACTTCTTTTATCTTTTCAAGAAGCGTCATATCATCATTTATACAAGATAAAACTATATTTATATACTCTTCCATAACTCTATAATTAGGAAGTGTTGTAATCATATAAGTCTCATCTTTAACATCATACGCTATATGCCAAGTATCGGGGTTTACAAACGGCATTGCTAATAACTTTTTAATTTCTACAGGATTATTCTTTTTTAGTATCATTTTTTCAATTTTTCTATCATCACACATTGGTGATAACTCAATCAAGTGCTTAACATTTTCAATATCTTCTACATTAACACCATCTTTAAAAGTGACTTGCATTAATGTATTCATTGAAAATAATAGTCTCTTTACTTCTTCTAAATCATCTTTAGATAAAGAAGTTCTAAAGTCTAAGTTAGTAACACCTATATACTTAAGCATTTCTTCACTAACTTGTCCTAAACTAGATTCAAAATTGTCGTTCAATACTTCCACCCCCTGTAGAATATTGTTTTATTGTTTTACTTTAATGATTTAACCCCTTTAAGACCCTTACAACCTTTACTTCCCTTTAATCCACCAGTAAATCCACTTAAGATATTTGAATCAAAAGAATGAGTCTTATTAATTCTCTTCTTATAATCTTTTACTGCAATGTTTATAAGTTCATCTAACAACTCAGTATAATCTTTTCCAATAGGTTCCCATAAATAGAAAGCAAGTGAACCAGGAATAGTATTAACTTCATTAATATAAACATTCTTTTTCTTAGAATCAATTAAGAAGTCTATTCTAACATCACCACTTAAATTAAGTGCTTTAAATGCTCTTACAGCAACGTCTTTTACTTCATTAGTTAATTTATCACCAATATCTGCTGGAATCTTACGAGTAGCAGAAAGCATTCCTTTACTAGCACCACGTTTTTTTCCACCAATATATTTATCTTCATAAGTAAGTAAATCATTACCAGTTAAAACTTGCTCAATTACACTAGTATCTTGACTATCATAATTACCAACAACACTTACATTTACTTCTACTAAATTATTAATAACTTCTTCTACTAATACTTTATTATCATAAGTAATTGCATCTTCTAAAGCTTTAACAAGTTCTTCTTTATCATGAGCAACATTAATACCAACACTACTACCTAAAGTTGCTGGTTTAACAATAACTGGATATTTAATCTTTTCAATCTTTTTAATAACTTCTTCTGGATTTTCTTCATATTCACTATCATAGAACCAAGTATAGTTAGGAATAGGTAATCCTTCACTTCCCCATACTTGTTTTTGGAATATTTTATCTTGTCCTAATGCAGCAGCACAAACATCACTTCCAACAAAAGGAATCCCAATAGTTTTTAAATATCCTTGTAATACACCATCTTCTACATTTGTACCATGTACTATAGGAAATGCTATATCAATTTCTTTAACTATACTTCTAAAGAACCCTTTACTTTGAAGTACATAACTACCATTTCTTCTATATAAAATTACATTTTTCGCATATTTCTTAATTAAACTCATATCTTGGAATGTTTCAATTTCTTTTAAGAAATCTCCTGTAAACCATTCACCATCTTTTGTAATATAGATAGGAACTATTTCATATTTTTCACTATCCATTTTATTCATGGCTTGAATTGCTGAAATGATACTTACTTCATGTTCAACACTTTCTCCACCAAAAATTACACCAACTTTTATCATTTATCTCATCCTCCTACTTTTCATTATATGTATCAGGTAAATCATTTTCAAATAATGCATAAATCTTTTTCTTAGAATTAATACTATTTAAAATTTTATATGCTTCCCTAACATCATTTATAACATCTATATTTTCTTCTTTAAATTTAGCTTCTTTTAATCCTTCTAAAATAGGTTTTGTTTTCTTTGCCCCTACTAGAATAACTTTATCAGCTACTTCTGCAATTTGTTTTCCAAACTCTTTATTATAATATTCTTCTTTTTCTCCAAGTTCAACCATTCCCGGAGTTACAACAACTTTCATTCCATCCATCATTCCAAGAACATCAACTGCACCCTTAGCACCAACTGGATTAGAGTTATACGCATCATCTATTTGATAGAAATTTGGAAAAGGTTTAATTTCTAATCTATGTTCAACAGGTTTAATCTTTCTAACTGCTTGTTGTAACTTTTCAATACTAATACCAAATTCATATCCTAAAGCTAAAGAAGCTATTATATTATATACATTATGTTTACCTAAAAGTCTTGTATGAAACTCATACTTATTCTTATCACCCTTAAAAGTACATATAAAACTAGTACCCTCATTATTACATTTAATATTAGATGCTCTAACATCAACTTCATCTTTAGTATCAATACCAATCCATAATATACGACAATGATCTTTTTTCTTAATTACATAACTTTTTTGTTTTTCATCATCTCTATTTAGTACACCAATACCATCTTTTGGTAAATACTCAATCAATTCCATCTTCGCATCAAGAATATTCTTTTCACTTCCAAAAGTAGCTAAATGAGCAGTACCTATACTAGTAATTATCCCATATTTAGGATTAACAAGCTCACATAAACCATTAATTTCACCCTTAACATAAGCACCCATTTCTGCTATAAAACAATCATCAAACTTAGTTAATTTATTATTAACAGTAATCATTAAACCATTAAAAGTATTTAAACTCTTAGGTGTAGGAAGTGCATTAAATTTAACATTTAATACATCAGCTAGAATATTTTTACTACTAGTCTTACCATAACTACCAGTAATACCTATAACTTTCAAATTAGGCATACTAGCTAACTTTCTTTTAGCTTTACTTTCATAATACTTATATACTAATTTTTCAATAGGACTATTAATTATCTTAGCTATAAATACTACATAAAAATTTAGTACTGCCATTATTGATAAAATAAATATAAAATCATTTAAATTACTCTTAATAAAATATCCACATACACATGGTATTAAATATAAAACCATAGTAGTAATAATTAATCTTTTAATTCTAGAAGTAATTACCAGTGGTTTTTTATTTTGATCTTTTTTTCTTTCTTTAATAAATAAATATGTACAAACTATATAAAGAAGTACTATAACACCAGTAAAATAATAAGCAACATATGTATTAAATCCCCATGCAAATAAAAAAGTAAATAACAATCCAAACATATCTAAATTCTTATATATTTCTTTTTTATTCTTACTAACCCACTTTAAATAACGATTATTTTCATTATATAAGTTTTGTTGAAGCATATGTAAACTTCTTCTCATCTTTATCATTGAATAAAGATATATAACTGCCATAATTAAATAAGCACATATAAACATATAAACCCTCCTAAACAAATTCTTTAATTATTTTAACAACCTGAACAATGTTTTCTAAATAAGCATAATGAGTAGAATTAGGAAAAACAACAAGTCCTGCATCTTTCATAATACCTTCTAATTCTCTTGCATTTTCTACAGGTTCTTCACTATCATTATCTCCCCACATAAGAAGTGTCGGAGCTGTAATTTTTTTAGCATATTCTGATAAATCTTTATTAACAGTTTCTACTAAAATCTTTCGCATCATATCACTAGCATTTTTATAATCACGACTACCGATATGTTTCTTCGCAAAACCTTCTAATTTATTTATAACTGGTACCTTTTTCATAAATTTTAAAGTTCTAACTTTTAAACTTAACTTTTCTTCTTTTCTAATACAAGGACTACCAAATAAAATAACTTTATCTACATCATTTCTTGATGCATAAACAATTGATACTCTCCCACCAAAAGAATGACCTATCATTGTTGGTTTCTTTACCTTTATTTTCTTTAAAAGTTCTTCTACCATACAACAATAATCTTCAACACTCCAAACCTCTTTTGGTTCTTCACTATCCCCAAATCCTGGTAAATCAATAATTGTTATACGATAATCACTTTCAAGTCTATCACCTAAAGGTCTCATCATTTCTATATTTTGTCCCCATCCATGAAGTAACACTAAATCTTTACCCTTACCATATTGTATGTAATTAACATCTATATTTTTAACGTTTATTTTCATATTTACACCCATATTAATTATAATACAACAAGCGTATAAAGACAAACTTTTTGACCCTTTTTTACAAATAAAAAAAGAAAACAATGAAGTTTTCTCAAATTATATAACAGAGTCCCTTTCAAACACATTAACATTTATATCAACATAAACATCAACCTTACAAGCAACTACTATTTTTACAAATCCTAATCCATCAACTACTAAATCCTTATGATAACCAACATCATATGTTGTTTTAGGATGATCCTTTAATAAAGTACACTTATTCATATTATATCTTTTTACCTTTAAATCATTTGATACATATAAAGTAAAACTATTTTTTCCACCCTCAACATAATCTATTCTAAATAAATCTCCAACTACTAAACATTGACCACTCTTTATTTGATAAGTCTTAGGTTTAATCTCTTTTTTAGGATTAATCTTCTTTAATAAACTATTATCTACATAATTAATAATATTACCCCTATTAACTAAACCAGGAGTGTCTATAATAGTTAAATCATCACTTAACTTAATACTTATTTTATTTAAAGTTGTAGATGGCATTGGCGAAATAGTAAGCTCTCCTTCATATTCAGAATAATTTTTAATTAACTTATTAATTAAACTACTCTTACCTACATTAGTATTACCAACAACATAAACATTTTTACTAGATTTATATTTCTTTATCATAGCCATTAATTCATCTATATTATAATTCTTATGACAACTAACAACTATTATATCTTTAAAATCTAATCCTAAATTCTTTAAATAAGCAATTAACTTACTATCTTTAACACTTTTAGGTAAAACATCCTTTTTATTAACAACAAGAATCATATTATTAGAAATATAATTTCTTATACTAGTAATATCTTCTCCAAAATTTAAAGCATCTACTATATATAAAACTAAATCCTTAGTCTTATCTACCTCTTTTAATATTTCGATATATTCATCATTAGATTTTGTAACTATTTGATATTCACCATAATTCTTCATTCTAAAACAACGACTACATATATCATTCTCTATATTTGTAGTGTAACCTTCTAATGCAATATTCTCATCTTGAAGTTTAGCACCACAACCAATACAAATCTTATCGTTCATAATATTTACCTCTTTCCAAAACCCCTTTTTTAGTTAATCTTTTAACAACAATCTTTTCTAAAAATCTATTAACAGATGTAATCTTTAAATCTTTTTTTCCTAAAGGATCAACAAGTATAGTATAACAACCAAATCTATTACCACCCAAAATATCAGTCATTACTTGATCCCCTATCATACACATTTCTTCTGGCTTGTAATTTCCTATTTTCTTAATTTCTCTAAATCCCTTAGTCATAGGTTTTAAAGCAAAAGCAACAAAAGTTGAATCAAAATAACTACAGAACTTTTCAATACGTTTTCTATTATTATTAGAAATAATATAAGTATCAAAATTCTTATTAAGTTTTTGAATAAATTTAATTACCTTTTCAGGAGGTATCCCCTCATCTACTAAAGCTAAAGTATTATCTAAATCAAACATAATACATTTAATTTTATTTTTCTTTAACCTATCATAATCAATATCATAAACAGTCTTATAATAACTATTAGGAACAAATATATTCATATATACCTCCAGAAAAATATAGAAATAAACAAAAGTTTATTTCTATTATTTATTATTTTAAATTTAACTCTTCATCAGTTAATTCCTTAGTACTATCTAAATCTTCTTCTTCGAAAATAGAAAACTTCTTTTTCTTTTCTTCTTTCTTAGAAGAAGTCTTAGTAGTTTTAGACTTATCATCCTTCTTTACAGCAGTTTTCTTTGTTTTCTTATTTGCATTTTTCTTTCTCTTATTAAGAATAATCGCAACTACTACAATAATAACAACCATTAAGAATAATTCTAATATTAAGAAGAAACTAACTCTTGTATCTTCAGTAATAACAATTGTATATTCAACACTTTCATTATCAATACCAGTAACAGTAACCTTAATAACATCACCTGGTTTCAATTTAGATAATGCTTCCTTATCATTATTAATATCGGGACTAAGTACTGCAGTAACTAAATCATTATTACTAACTGTTGAAAAATAAATATGTAAATCTTTGAATTTAGTTTTATTATAACTAATTTCGTATCTATTATTATTCTTATCAAAATCAATTATATATCCCTTTATAGATAAATTTTTAAGTTTCTTACTAATTGTATCAACTACATTATTTACAATAATAGTATAATTAGCAGTATTACCATTTTCAGAAGTAACTACAACTATATAACTATTATCACCTGGTAAAACAGTAACCGGAGGAATAACAGTAACAGTCGCATTTTCATCATTAGGAGTACCAACTATATCTAAAGTATCAACCTTATATTTTATAATACTATATTTATAAACATTACTTTTAAAATTAGGAACACTAACACCATCTACTATTAATCCAGATAATGTAGTATCAGTACTTCTAATATCCTCTCTTACAATATTAAGTCTATATAATTGTTCAATACCACTTTCACTAATAACAACTATATCAACAACATTACTACCATAATTTAATGTAATATCTCTATTTCCAAAACCATCTTTAAAACGAGCTTTAGAATTATTAAAAACTGCATTAATACTAGCAACATCCAAAGTAGGATCAATATTTACATCATACTCAAATACATCTGATGCAAATCCTTCAATACTTTCACCATTTATCTTAATATCAGATAAAGTAGCATCTGCTGACTTAACAGATAAATCTTTAGTTATTTCTTCTAATTGTGGTGTAACAATAGCACCAGTACCATCATTATAAGAATACTTTGAATCTCTTAAAGTAATATAAGAATAATTAGAAGTTGCACTTGCATTAACTTTAAAAACAAGAGTCGCAACATTACTATTACCTACCATTCCAGTTGAATGAGTACATTTTACAACTCCACCTGAAACAATATTGCCATTTTCTCCACAATTCCAATTATTTTCTGTTTCTACTCCTGTTAAAGTAAAAACTGTACTTTCATAATAAACACTAGTAGAAAAACTAGTAATTGAAGTTAAATCATCAGAATTAAGTTGAATCTTATATCTAACAGTTGTACCTGGAGATATTGAATCATCCCCAAAAAGTACTAATTCTTGTAAAGCATTTACTCTAAAAGGTGCAATCAAAAATAAAACAAATAAACTAACTAAAAAACCCCATTTTTTTATTCTCTTGTTTTTTATCATAATTTAAACTCCTTAATTATTTACACCATGTCTAACCATTGGCGTTGTCATATCTATTTTATCAAATCTATAACCATTTGCAAGTCCATAATCTATAATATCTTCAAGTGCATTAACTGATTTAGAATTAGAAAAATCATGCATTAATACTATATTATTACGATTTTTTCTAAGGCCATTAACAACATTATTATAAACAGCCTGACTATTTTTAGCTCCTCCAGCATCACCACTACCTACATTCCAATCATAATAGCGATATCCTTTATCAATAACATCTTTTGTAAGAAAACTCATAATACCCTTTTTATAGTTTCTACTAACAGTATTACTTCCTCCACCAGGAAAACGCATAATCATTGACTTTTCTCCAGTAATTCTTTCAACCTTTTTACTAATTAAATCTAAATCATTATAAAAAGCTGAAGACGAAGAATAAATCTTACTATAACTATGAGTATAACTATGAAGCGCTATTGTATGACCTTCATCATAAGCACGTTTAATTAAATAATTTAAACTATCACTTTGATTAGTTACAAAGAAAGTTGCTTTTACTCCCTTTTTCTTTAATATATCTAAAACTTTAGGAGTAGAACTACTACTAGGACCATCATCAAAAGTTAAATATATAACACCAGTATGATTAGATTTTTCATTAACTTTAACATATCTTTTTACTGTAACCGAATTATTACTAGCATCAATTGCTTTATAAACAAGTTCATAAGTCCCTACTTTAGAAGTATCTACCTTACCAGAAACTGTAACTTTTACATTATTATCACAATTATCACTAACAGTATATCCAGGATCATTAAAACTACTACCTATAATTAAATTATATGAAGAATTCCCCTTTAACTTTAATTTAGGAGCCTCATTATCTATTCTTTTTAAAGTTCTATTTATTTTAAATGAATTACCACTCTTATCTTTTACAGAATAAGTAACTACATCATCAGATACATCCACAACTACTTTCTTAGTTAAATCACCATCATAATTATCAAGTGCTTTATAACCAAGTTCTTTATATTTATCCTTTGGACAAAGAGTAACCTTATCAGATCCAATAAGTTCAATAATAGGAGCTTCCCTATCAACTACATCTATATAACGATATCTCTTTATATTAAATCCAAATAAATTAGATTTATACTCTATTTTATAAGTACCTACTTTTGTATTATCTACACTACCATTAATATCTATATACTTAGAATTATTAAATGTATTAGATGCACCAAGTTCTGTATATTCTTCATTTAAAGCAATAGTAACATACTTATCTCCATTTAATGTAATAGTATGATTCATCATATATACACAACCAAAACATAAAATAGAAATAGTAAACACTATAAATAAAAATATCTTATTAATTTTACAATGCATTAATATCACCTCTATTACTATCTTAATTATAAGATTTAAATAGATTTTTGTCCATAATAACAAAATAAATATCTATAAAAAAAGAAAGTCAAAGACTTTCTAATTAGTTTGTATTACATAAGGTTTATCTTTAGTACCATCCCCAGTAGCACGAACATTGGAATCTAAATTTATAACTGGTCTAAGCACTGGAAGTGATTGTGTAATACTTGTTTTTACTAACGCTCCACAACCTCTTGTTTCCCACATATAAGAATACTTATTACTCTCAATTCCACCAGGAGACATTGTCCAAAAACTATATTCATCAAATTCATGAATTAAATAATTATCTTTTCTACACCAAGATCCTCTAAGTCCAGCAAACACTACTTCATCATATGTCATTAATCCTATCTTACTATCAACAACACCATAACCATTTTTATCAGTTACACATTTAAAATCTGGAGTATAATATTTTTCAGCATTTGGAATAACAGACCCAAATTTATAAAAGCTATCATAATCACCATTAACTCTAGCTTGTTGACAATATTTACCAGTTATTACAAATTGATCAAGTTTTTTATCCGTAATATTTGTTTTATACCAGTTTTCCAATTCTGGTTTAGCTATATCACTATTTGTATAGTAAAAATATTTAAACTTATTTTCAACAGTTGATATCTTATAAGTTTTATTATTATTAATACCATTTTCAAGAAGAATTCTAATACTTCCATCTTCATTTATTCTTATAATTCTCCAATTAAAACCAGCAAAACTAACATAATTATTTGTTACATTTCCTCTAAAATAGTAAGTTGGTTCTTCGGTATTAGTTAAAACTGAAGAATATAACCCACTTGCATCACTAATTGTATGACTAGGATAATCATGAGATGGTTCTGCTGTAATTAGTGTATTTTGCTTCATAATCAAATTTGATAATTTTTCAGCATTACTTTGCCAATTAGCCACATAATTTCTATTTCCCCAAGAACCGGATTCAATAGTTACATTCTTTTGAGGTTCAGCAGAATCACCATAAGTCCATCCCAAGAAATCATATCCTTCCTTAGTCGGATTATTTAAAGTAAATGTCTTTGATTTTTCGTTATATTTTTCTGGATTTGCTTTAGAAACAGAACCACCATTCAAAGAATATTGTATTGAATATATTAATTCTATATCTGTTAATTCAAATTCTACATCTTCATATAACATCTTTGTACCATTTTCTTGAAAACCAACTATTAACTTATCAACTTCATAAATTGGTAACATATCATATGATATGTTAAGTTCTTTAACTATATCAATATCACCATTATCATAAAACACATCAAAGTTCTCATCTTCAGACAAATACATACTAACTATATTATTTTTTCTAAAGACAAAACCTACATAAATATCATCTATAAACGCTCTATATAATCTGTTGTAATAAAAACCATAACTATTTAACGAATCCTCTACTACCTCTTCATTATTTCCCTTTTCAACATCATTATAATTTTCACCCTTTTGTTGAAGCGTACAAGTATTTATTCCATCTCCAATATTTCCTTCACTTTCAGCAACTAATACTACTAAATCAGTAGAACTATCTACACCAAATCCATTCCAATTATCTACTGCTGTTATATTTGTTACTTTACCATTTGTTGGTTTTGTTAAATTAAGTCCTGTCTTAATTTGTTTTCCTCCTTCATTTAACTTAGACTGTGCTGTTGGATAAAGTCCATATCCAGCACTATCCTTAAAGGTATATCCATATCTATATGATGAAGTTTCATCATCATATTGAACTAAAACATATGCCCAGTAACTATCATTGGCTTGATACCATGCACCAAATGGATTAGTACCACCTCGTTCTAAAGAAATACATTCTATTGGTACTGCATAAATTGTATTAGCATCAGTAAATGTATAAGTTAAATCATTTACTTCGTTTACCATGGCTGTTATATAATTACCTATTGTTGATATAACCGTCTTCTTTCTAGATTCAGTAATATATTTAGTTACACTAGGTATTGCTATTGCCATAAGTAAACCTAATATTACTATTACTGCTAGTAATTCTATTAATGTAAAACCTTTTCTTTTATTCATAAACGCACTTCCTATTCTACTTAATTTTATCACTCAACTTTATGATTAGCAAGGTTTTACATTTAGTTATATTTTCATTTACATCCTATTCTTTTTCTTTACTATTATCCTTTATAAATTCTCTAAATATTTTTGTAAGTGCCCTCTTTTCTATTCTTGATACATAACTTCTAGATATCTTTAATTCTTTAGCTATTGCTTTTTGAGTTAATTCATCATTATTATCTAAACCATATCTTTTTATAATTATTTCTCTTTCTCTATCTGTTAATATATTTATATATTTTTTTAATAATTTAATATTATCTTTAGTTTGTATATCATCTATAAAATCAGGACTTGGTAGTTTTAATACATCCATTACTGTTATCTCATTACCATCTTTATCAAAACCTATTGGTTCATTTAAAGAAATATTTTTTTCATTCTTATTATTACTTCTAAAATACATAAGTATTTCATTTTCTATACATCTTGCACAATAAGTAGTTATCTTTGTCCCATGACTCATAGAATAAGAATCTATCCCCTTAATCAATCCAATAGTACCTATACTAATCAAATCATCTTGATCAACACTTCTAGAATCAAACTTCTTAACAATATGTGCAACTAACCTTAAGTTATGTTCAATTAACTTATTCCTTGCTTCTTTATCACCCATTTGTAATAACTTAATATATTTATCTTCCTCTTCACTACTCAAAGGATCATAAAATACATTATTAGAATAACTACCAGTAAACATAAATAAACTTTTAACTATTTCAATTAATTTAAAAAACATATAATCAACCTCAGTTAATTATATGTTTCAAATTTTTCTTAATACTTTTCAATTAATTTATTTATTACATCTAAATCACAATATTTTTCTTTTCTATCTTCTATAGCCATATAAGTATCTCTTCCCTTACCTGCTACTAAAATAATATCATTTTCTTCTGCAATTTCAAAAGCTTTAGTAATTGCTTCTTCTCTATTTTCAATAATAATATAATTATCTTTATCATCTTGTTTCATATCATTAATGATATCTATTACTTTTTCATATCTAGGATCATCCATAGTATAAATAACTAAATCTGATAACTCTTGAACAACTTTTCCCATACCATGTCTTTTTTCTTTTTCACGTCCACCAGCACTACCAGTAATAGTAATTACTCTATTTTTCTTAATATTATTTAAATAAGATAAAATACTTCTAAGTCCATTTTCAGTATGTGCATAATCTAAAACCACTTTAAAATTATTTACATTAAATACCTCACATCTACCTTCAGCTTGTTTAATATATTTAACTCTTTCAATTGCATCTTCTATGCTAAAACCTAAACATATTAATACTGATATCGCAGCCATTAAATTATAAACATTATATTCTCCTCTTAAACTAGATTCAACTTCATATAAAACATCTTTATATGAAAAACTAATTTCCGTAGAATTATCTTTTTCAATAAAATTTACTATTCTTAAATCACTTTTATTATCTTTACCATAACTAAATACATTACATTTACAATTTTCTTTAAATTTATCAAAAAATCTATCATCTTTATTTAAAATAGCATATCCATCTTCTTTAATAATTTTAAATAATTTTAATTTAGAATCTATATAATTAGACAAAGTCTTATGTACATTTAAATGATCTTCACTAATATTAGTAAGAACTCCTATATCAAAACTAATACCATTAACTCGATTATGTAAAAGACCTTCACTAGAAGTTTCAATACTAGCATACTTTAATCCTTCATCTTCAAATATACTTAAATATTTATATAATAAATTTATATCAGGAGTAGTATTATTAGTACCCAGTTCAAATACATTTCCTTTTACTCCATTAGTACCAATATATCCACAATCCACTAACATATCTCTAATTGTTAAAGAAGTTGTTGTTTTACCATCAGTACCAGTAATTCCTATCATCTTTAAAGAATCATTATAACCATAAAACTTTTTTGAAATAACTGCTAGTTCATTATTGGCATCCTTTACTTTAATAAAAGGAACATCATAATTGTCTCCCTTTTCAACAATTAAACAACTACATCCTCTTTTAATTGCATCGTTAATATATTCATGTCTATCTACTTTAACCCCTTTAACGCAAACAAACATATCACCTGGTTCAATTTCTTTTGAATTAGTCTTTATATCTTTAATTAAACAATCATAATTACAATCATATAACTCATTAATATTTTTCATAATATCCCAACCAATCTTATTATCATTATAGTAATAAATATGCGAAATGTAAATTTTTTTTAAAAATATTTACAAAAATAAAAAAACATTTATAATTAAAAATAAGGGGACGTGGTTAACATGGCAAAATTAGAATTTAGATATGGAGCAATGAACTCAGGAAAAAGTATGATGCTTTTACAAGTAGCATATAACTATACTGAAAATAATCGTAGTGTATTATTATTAAAATCAGAAATAGATACTAAAGGAAATGATTTTCTAGTATCTAGAATAGGTCCAAAAAGACAAGTAGATATTGTTGTAAAAAAAGATGAACCTATTCTTCAAAAGAAATTTTCTAAAAAAATAAAAAATACAGAATGTATCTTAGTAGATGAAGTACAATTTCTAACACCTAGACAAATAGAAGATCTTTGGTATATTACCAAAGTATTAGATATCCCAGTTATCTGTTTTGGTCTTAAAAGTGATTTTATGTCTAATAGTTTCCCAGGTTCTAAAAGACTACTTGAATTATGCGACTCTATGAAAGAACTAGAAACAATTTGTAGTTGTGGAAAAAAAGCCAGATTTAACGCACGTAAAGTTAATGGAAAATTTGTATCTGATGGAGAACAAAATGTTATTGATGGAGCTCATGATAACATAGAATATGTTCCTTTATGTGGAAAATGTTATATAAAATATATAAGAAAAATAGATAAAAATAAATTATTAAAAGAAATGGAAAAAGATAAAGAACAAATATCCCTATCTATATAATTTCCTTAAATATTCTTTTTCTGTAATATAAGAATTATTATTAAAAA
Source organism: Bacillota bacterium (assembly GCA_015059405.1). Lineage (GTDB taxonomy): Bacteria > Bacillota_I > Bacilli_A > RF39 > UBA660 > RUG11788. Next base: position 20,666 of record SVAL01000008.1, on the reverse strand, counting down.
TGATGTGCCGTTTATCCCTCATCATTTTTTTTATAGAAGAAATAGATATACACTTACTAAAAGAATAATTATTTAAATATCTTTCAAGTAGAAACTTATTAAAATAATAATTTCTTTTTTTTATTTCAATAAATACTTTAACAAGTACTATTAAAAACATAAGTATAATATTAAAAGTATAATTATTTAAAATAGAATAAATTATAAAAATAATAGAAACAAATAAAGAAATAATTATCGATAAATAATAACTTAACCTAAAAGATAAAAAATAAGATAAGATTATATTTAATATTCTCCCACCATCAAGTGGATATATAGGAAGTAAATTAAATATTAAAATTGATAAATTATAATAAATAAAAGACTCATCATTAAATAAATAATACCCAATCATAAAATATATAATTTGAAATAAAGGACCATTTATTAATATTAATAACTCTTCAATTAATTTTCTATTTATATCTTCATTAAACTTAGTAACCCCTCCATAAGGATACAAACATATTTTATCAAGTTCCCATCCTAAAAATAATCCCATTAACAAATGTCCAAGTTCATGAATAATAATAATTGATAAAAAGAAAAAGAAATTTTTAAAACTAGCACTTAAACAAGATATAATCATAAAAAAATAAAAAAAAGAATCTATATGAATCTTACTAAATATATGTTTTATAATCTATAAATTCCCCATTCTTTTGAAAATATAAATATATATTACTATCCTTAGCATCTCCAAGTAATGATCCTTTTTCTATATAATCATATAAATTAACACTACTATTAATATTAGAATACCAACAATCTACACCATCATTTTGTTGAACAATTATTGTGTACCCATACCCTTCTTTTTCTCCCATATAAACAACAATTCCACTTTCTATTACTGGAACTAAGTAATTATCCTCAACAACTAACTTAGCACCATTATTATAACTAACAACCTCATTATATTTTATCTTTTCACTAAAAACACTAATCGTATCATCAACTGCTATCTTATCAAAAGGTACAGTTCCTCCTAAATACTTATCATAAACCTCTCTAAACTTAGAAAAAGATATATTATTCTCATATACAAATTTATATATCTTATCCTTTAAATTAGGATTTATCTTAATACTTATCAAAAGTACTAAAAATAATAATACACAAAATAATATCTTATTTAAAAAAGACTTAAAATAATTTTTAGATTTCTTATTATTTAAAAACTTACTAGTAGAATAATCCATATATCCACCTCTAATAATAGATATTAAGATTCTACTTTTTTTAGAACTAAATTAAATAAAAATAAATAAATCATATTTATAATAATAGATCTTAATACTTTATAAAAATATAGATAAATAGAAAAATCTAAATAATTAAAAATAACTAATATTAAATATAATAATAAATCATAAATAAATATATTTAATAAACACTGTATAACTAAAGGAAAAGATATAAATAATTTATTAATAAAATATATCCAAACAAATATAATAATACCTAAAATTGTATTATTCAAAATAATAGAACTATATACAACAACAAATAACATAAATATATAAATATTACTTCTATTAATATATTTATATAATAAAGTATTAATAATTAAAAAAAACATTGGAAATAAAAAAGAAATATTATAAAAAGGAACAAAATAAAAAAGAAAAAAATCAAATAAAAAAGAAATAAACAAAGAAATTATTATAAATATATTCATACTAACCTCTTTAAAAAAGATACATATCTAATATCATCAATATCATAATATAAAGATATATATAATGTTTTACCCGTACCTAAATTATTATTTTCTATTTTATTAACATATCCAATTGTAATGCCACTTGGATATTTATCTGTCAAACCACTAGTTAAAACAACATCTCCTACTTTTATATTAGAGCTATTATCAAGTTGATTAACAATCATATTACCTTTCTTATCATATTCTAAAACTAAATAAGAATTATTAATTCTTATAGAAGTATTATTAAAAGAAGAATTAGTAATTAAAATAATAATAGAATAATTAGAATAAACTTCTTTTACATAACCAACTATCCCTTTACTAACAACAACACACATTCCCTTTTCTATTCCATCATCAATTCCCCTATTAACAACAATTTCATCTAACCAATACGATGGATTACGAGATATAACAACACCATTAATAACTTCAAAATCAGATAAAACAAAATCTATATCTAAAGATGATTTTAAGGACTCTATTTCTTCTTTTAACTCTAAATTAATATTAGTACCAATAATATCTTTACTATCTAAAGACTTAAAAGAATAATAAAAAATATCATTAATAAAAGAACAAGACAAATTATAATGAAAAGAAAAATATAAAAAAACAATAGATAAAATTATTCCCAACATAATAAAAATAATCTTATACTTTAAATCAAGAATCTTCTTTTTTCTTCTTCTCATATTAAATTATTCTCCATAAAACTAAAATAATTATCTTCCCCAATAATAATATGATCTAAAATAGGTATATTTTGAACATTACCAATATCAACTAATGCCTTAGTAAATCTTTTATCTTCAATAGAAGGATTAACATCTCCACTAGGATGATTATGAATACAAATAATACCTGATGCACTAGATAAATATGCATTTTTAAACACTTCTCTTGGATGAACAACACTTTTATTAATAGTTCCCATAAATAATAATTTCCTTTCAATAACATAATTCTTATTATTTAAATATAAACAATAAAATAACTCCTGTTTCTTATCTAAAAATAAATCTTTATAAAAACAAAATACATCTTTACTACTATTAATCTTTATTAATTTTTTATCATTACTAGCATATATTCTTTTACTAAGTTCAACTACACTAATTAACTCTATTGCTTTAACATAACCTATTCCTTTGATAGAAAGTAATTTATTTAAAGTTAAATCTTTAAAATTAGAAATATCTCCTACCATAGATATAATTTCTAAAGATAAATCTTTAACACTTTTTTCTCTTGTACCACATCTTAAAACAATAGATAAAAGTTCACTATTAGATAAACTTTCAACACCAAATTTTAATACACGTTCACGAGGTCTTTCACTAGTTGGAATATCTCTAATCATTACATCACCAATAATATTATTAAATAAATAATACTTATTTTCCTAAAATTATTTCATCATAACTAGATAAAATAGATTTATTAACAGAAACAATATCTTCTTCTACATTAACACTATCTAATAAAATATCATACTGTTCTAAACTATTAACGAACTCTTGATTATCTATATATAATTCACGAACGTATACCTCAGTCCCTAAATTTTTATACATATTTCTAATCTTACTAAGATTTTTATAGTTAGTAGTAAAACCTAAATATACATAATATTTTCCATCTTCTAAAGAAACAACATAATTATCTAAATCAGATAAAATACTAGTTAAAGTTTCAGGATTAGTATAAACACCATATTGAATAGCATAAGCATTATGTGATACTTCTGTAACAACAGTCTTAAGTTTATAAAATTCATACGCTATCTTAGCCCCATAAAACCCTAAGCATATCGCAAATAACAAAGGAATAACAACACTTCTTAAAAACTTCTTTTTCATATCATCACCAATATTAATATAAAATAAAAAAGATAAGAACTTTGTCGAAAAAAGGCATAAAAAAAGAAAGTCCTAAGACTTTCTAAAAACTATTATTATCATTGTTATAGTTATTGTAATTATTGTAATTATTGTAATTATTCATATTATTACTATTATCATAATTATTATAACCATTATAGTTATTATAGTTATTCATATTATTTAGATTATATTGATTATTATTGTTATTATTTTCTTCTTTATATTTATCTTTTAATAATACAAATATAACTATTAATATAATAGCAAGTATTAAACTAACTAATCCAATTCTGTTAAATATATTAGATATCATTACAATAGCTGCTTCTTCTACTTCATCACTTACTTCAACTACTCCAACTACAAATTTTAAAGCATAGAATGTAAATGCATTAATACCTGAAACAATACCTGCATGTAAAGAGATAATAGCAGGATTTTTTCTTAATAAGAAATCAAGTCCAATAAATCCTAAAATTATAGCTATTAGTACTATAACTATTGTATCTGAATAAATAACATTAAATACTATCTTTATATCTTCATCAGTTTCTTCTCCAAACAATTCTTCGTCCATATCAGCTTCTAATTCATTTAAATATTTATCTATTTCTTCTCGATCAAATTTTGTATTAGTTTCTTTTTCATAATCTTTTATAAAATCTTCTACTAACTCCTTAAAAGGTTCTAAACTAGGTTTTTTAGCACCTTTTACTTCAGCACTATATTTTAAATAATCAGAAACAAATTTACCTAATTCTTTTTTGAATTCTTCTTCATCAATATACTTTTTAAACTCAGACTCTTCTATATCAACTTCATCCCAAAAATCTTCTTCTTCTAATACATAATCCATTAAAACTGTCATTGATGTAGGTTCAAAAAATAATCTAATTCCTAAGAATACTGATAAAACTCCTACAAATATCAACATAAAACATCCAATAAAAAATGAACCTATTTTCTTTAACATAACATCACTCCTATTAAAATTATAACACAAAAATTAAAAAAGAATACATCAGTATTCTTTTAATATTGTCTTCCAAAATATACCCTATGTTTAGCATCTTTTCCGCAAACAACACATTTTCCTGTTACTGCTTCATCTTCTATTAAACAACGAGATTTAATTCCAAAATCATCTTTTATTTTATTTTCACAAGCTACATCTCCACACCAATTTACTTTAATAAATCCTGGCTTAGTATTAGCTATTTCAGTAAACTCTTCGTAATTTAATGCTTCATATGTCATAGATTCTCTTCTTTTTAAAGCCCTATCATATAAATTATTTTGAATATCTACAAGTAATTTTTCTACTTCACTAACTACATCTTCTACTTTTACTTGAATCTTTTCAAAAGTATCACGACGTGCTAATGTAACAACTCCATTTGCAAGATCCCTTGGTCCAACTTCTATTCTAACTGGATATCCTTTTACTTCTGCTTCTGCAAATTTAAATCCTGGACTTTTTTCCGTTAAATCTATTTTAGTAGTAATATTATTATTCTTTAAATTATTCATTATTTCCATTGCTTTATCTTTAACACTATCATCTTTTCCTATTGGAATAATAATAGTTTTAAAAGGTGCGATATTTGGAGGTAAAACAAGTCCATTATCATCACCATGAGTCATAATAATAGACCCAATCATTCTAGTTGTTACTCCCCAAGAAGTTTGATATGGTGCTTCAAACTTATTATCTTTATTTAAAAACTTAATACCAAAAGCTTCTGCAAAATGATTACCAAAATAATGACTTGTACCATTTTGAAGTGCTACACCATCATACATCATTGCTTCTAATGTGTAACTAGCCTCAGCCCCAGCAAACTTTTCTTTATCAGTCTTTTTACCAACTATAACAGGAAGAGCTAAAACATTTCTTTGAAAGTCTTCATATACTTTTAACATTCTTAAAGTCTCTTCTTTAGCTTCTTCACTAGTAGCATGCATAGTATGACCTTCTTGCCATAATATTTCTCTACTTCTTAAGAATGGTCTTGTTGTCTTTTCCCATCTAACAATAGTACACCATTGATTATATAATTTAGGCAAATCACGATATGAGTTAATAATCTTTTCAAAATGTTCACAAAATAATACTTCACTAGTAGGTCTAACACACATTCTTTCTTCTAACTTTTCACTACCACCATGTGTAACCCAAGCAACTTCAGGTGCAAAACCTTCTACATGTTCTTTTTCTACATTTAATAAACTCTCAGGTATAAACATTGGCATTTGTACATTTTCATGCCCTGTTTCCTTAAACTTTTCATCTAATATTTTTTGCATATTTTCCCAAATCGCATACCCATATGGTCTAATAATCATACTACCTTTAACAGAAGAATAATCTACTAAATCTGCCTTTTTAACTACATCTGTATACCATTTCGCAAAATTAACATCACGACTTGTTATTTCTTTAACTTCATTTGCCATAACTTCACTCCCAATCTCTATTACTAATTTATTATATAATAAAAAAGTGGAAAACTCCACTTCTATTATTTATTATCTTTATTCATTTTAGCTTTCTTAGCATCACGACATGCTTTACATCTTTTAGGTTCATTATTAAAACCTTTTTCAGCATAAAAAGCTTGGTCTCTTGCAGTAAAAGTAAACTCAGCACCACAATCAACACATTTGATAATCTTATCTTTATATTCTGTCATAATATCCTCCTTAATTAATTTTTTGATTTACTAATAATTCTATTATTTCTTTTAACTAATTAAGAGGAATAATCTAAATATATACAAATCACATATAAATTATAACTCTAAATAAATAAAAAAGTAAACTAACTTTAGTTTACTTTAAAAATTTAACATTATCCATTCTGGTTTAAATATTAACAATAATCCCATCATTAACATTAATATACCACCAACTATTTTAACTAACTTATTATACTTAGTAGTAACCCCAGATATTGTAAGTGTAGAAATTGAAATAGTAAATACCACCATATCATCTATCATATAAAATAATACATAAATAAGTAAATATATAATTCTAGAAATACCAGTAACATTATTCTGAACTAATATTTCACTAAAGATAGTAGGAAAACCAGCACTACAAGCAAGTTCAACCATATTAACAGAAATTGCAAGTAAAATAATTCCTCCAAATGCTAAGAAAATATTTTTAGCATTTTTTATTTTCTTCATCTTATCAATAATATTTTTTCTTTTAGCTTCGTCTACTACCTGACATCCATCTTCTTTTTTTCTATCTCTAAAATAAATATATAAATTATATATACCAAATCCAATAGCTACTAAACCAATTATACTTCTAAGTTCATTAGTAGATATAAAATCTAAAACTATATTTATACCTAACATTGATAAAAAATAAAATAATGCGGATGTAAATAAGAAAGTAAATCCAAGTAAAAACATTTTCTTTCTATCTTTCATCCCAAATAACATATTAATTAAAAATAATAAAATCCACATTGCACATGGATTAAACCCATCTACAAAACCAAGTACCATCGCAACAACACCAACAGTAACTTCTCCAGGATTAATTTCTCCTAAGATTGGAATTTTTATTTTATCTTCTTCAATTAAAGTATCTTTATCATCAATATCATCAAGTTCCAAATAACTTCTTATCTGTTTTTCTATTTTTATCCCAACAGAATCAGAATATCCATAAAAATACTTTTCTCCAATTATAGTAAATGGTACAGAATTATTAGCTTCTACTCCAAATTGTTCTTTGAATTTATGCATTAATTTAGTATTATCTTTATCTCCCCATACTTCATATAAATAAATATTTATCTTTCCATCATACTTTTCTTTTAAATTATTTAAAAGTACTTTTTCACTCGCACAGTGCGGACATCCATCCCCATAGAATAAATAAATATTTACTTTATCTTCTTCTACTTTGATATCTAATTCATCTGCTAAAACATCTTTATAAGAACTAGATAAAGCCATAGAAGTAACAGGCATAAATAAACATAATATAATTAAACATAAAAATATTCTTATATATTTTTTCATTATCTATATTCCTCTACAGCCTTATATATTTCTTCTTTTGTTTTTTCACCAATTAAACGAAAAACTTCTTTTTCATCATTTAAAAAAATAACTACTGGTAATATATCTCCAACATTATATTTTTTAACTTCGTCACTATCAAAATCTAAATCCAACTCTTCTATATCTAAATCTGGATAATCAACTAAAACATTTTTCCAAATCTTATTACTAACGATACATGCTGGACACCATACTGCATTTATTTTTACAATTCTCATACTATCACCTACTATCTTAAAGTTGTAAGTTTATTATAACATCTCTCAAATATTTCTAAAAATTTATCTATCTCATCTAGAGTTGTCTTATAAGACAAACTAATTCTAACACTAGATTTACTTCTATCATGGTCTTTTGTAAGCGCATAAACAGCTTTTGATTCATCACTCTTACTACTACATGCAGTTTGCGTAGAAATATAAACTTCCTCTTCTTCAAGCGCATGTAATAAAACTTCAGGTTTAACACCTAAAACACTAATATTTAAAATATAAGGCAAACTATCCTCAGGACTATTAATTCGTACCTTTTCATAAGAAGAAAGTCCATCTCTTACCTTTTTATTAATATTAGAAACATATTCATAATGTTCATTCATATCTTTAGTTACCAGTCTCAAAGCTTTAGAAATTGAAGCAATTAATGGAGTTGCTGGTGTACCACTACGATAAATAGTTGTACTTTTTCCCCCATGAATAATTGGCTCAATATTAATATTTTCTTTTTTTAATAGTACCCCAATTCCTTTAACACCAAAAAACTTATGAGCTGAAAAACTAGCTAAATCCACATTAGTTAAATCTATTTTTTTCTTTCCTATACTTTGTGTCATATCAACATGAAAAAAAGTTTTTGGATAATCTTTTAATAATAGACCAATTTCTTCTATTGGTTCAATTATCCCAATCTCACTATTAACAGCTGTAATACTAACTAAAATAGTATCATCACGAAGAAGAGATTTTAAATGATCTATATCCACTTTACCATTTTCTAAAGTATTAACAAAATCAACATCAAAACCTAACTTTTGTAAATAACCAATTGGACCATAAATAGATGAATGTTCAAAATCAGTAGTAATAATATGCTTACCTCTATTTTGATACTTTAAACATATCCCTTTAATAGCCATATTATTACTTTCACTCGCACCACTAGTATATATAATTTCACTAGGTTTAACTCCTAAAATACTAGAAATTTGCTCTGTTGCAGCATTAATTAAACTATTAGCTTTTACTCCTTCTTTATGTAAAGAATTAGGATTAGCCCAATATTCTTCACATGCTTTTGAAAATGTTCTAACTACCTCACTATCAACTGGTGTTGTAGCTGAATAATCTAAATAAATCATATTACACCTCATCTATACTTTATAATACGCAATTGTATGATCATAAGTACCAAACTTAATTAAATAATTACCAATATTACTAGGTATTGCAAAAGCAACTTTTACAGTACCAGTACCACCATTAACAATCCCTAGATCTTCTTTTAAAATATGTACTTCTATAACTTGTTTTACTTTATCAACTACAAAGTTATTATTAGTAGTATCAACTACTTCAATATCTAAATGTACATTATCTCCAAAAGATTCTGTTTCAAAATCAAAAAAAGTAACTTCATAATCCAAAACAACATATTTAAAACCTGTTTGCTTAGTTATTTTTTTGTCTGGATTAGATAAATTATATTTACTAACTATTTCTTCACTATTTTCATATATTTTACTTAGTTTAACATCAACATCTTTATATTTTCCTAAATAAACATTATATTTACTAGCTAAACCATAATCTCCAATATTTAAAGGATTATCAATACTAGAAGATACCCCAACACTTTTTACTTCTTCTAAATCGATAATCTCATCATCTTTATTATTTTTATCAATCACTTTATCTTTATTTTTACTAATATCTATAGTACAACCACTAATAATAAATACTAAAAATAAAACAAATATAACTTTAATTTTTTTCATACTTACCCCCTAGAAACCGTAATAGTTAAGTTAGTATTACTTACTATCTTAGATCCTGGCTTTGCACTTTGTCCAATAATAGTATCTTCTAATTTAGATGATTTCTCATACTTAATAATTAAATTAATGTTATAAGTATCACAAAACTCTTCTACTTCACTAATCTTCCATTCTTCTTGAACAAAATCAGGATATAACTCTTCTAACTTAGGAATATATAAAATAACTTTATCTCCTTCATTTAACTTAGTACCAACACTAGGTTCTTGCTCTACTATAGTTAAATCTTCATATAAAGTTATATAACTTTTTTCTCTTACTTCTACAATTATACCTAAATACTCTAATTTAGTTTTAACTTCAATATAATTTTTACCAGTAAAGTCTTCTACTTCATAACTAGAATTACTTGCAATATAAAGATTAACTACCGTACCTTTCTTTGTAACAACACCAAATTCAGGTTCACTCTTAACAACTAAACCATCTTCATATTTATCATTATTTATTAAAAAGACTTCACCAATTTCAAATCCATTCAACTCTAAAATACTAGTTGCATCTTCCTCAGTTAAACCAACTATATTAGGAATTGTTTCTGAAGTATTATCTTTATTACTAATACTTTTCTTACTTACCTCAACTGAAAAAGAACATCCAGTTATAATAAAAACCAAACATATTAATAATAAAAATCTATACTTCTTCATACTATCACCTTAACAAACTAATACTTCTTGCTAAATCATCACTACCAAGCACATAACTACCACTAACAACAATATCACTATCAACTAACTTGCTAGTTTCATTATTAATACCACCATCAACAGAAATAACAATATTTCTATCTCCTATCATTCTTCTTATTTCTTTTATTCTATCAACACTTGAATAAATAAAACTTTGTCCACCTTTGCCAGGAACAACACTCATTACTAAGATCATATCTATATCATCTAAGAATGGTTCCAAAAAAGATATATCTGTACCTGGACTAATTGATAATCCACATTTAATCCCATATCTTTTAATTAATTCTAAAAGACTCAAAATATCTTTCTTTAATTCACAATGAATCGTAATATATTCACAATTTAATTCACTATATTCTTCTATATAACTAGTTGGATCTTCAACCATAAAATGAACATCTAATCGCTTACTTAAAGCACCATTCAAACTCTTTAACTCTTTAATTGGATTAAACTTTCTTTCAATAAATTTTCCATCACCAACATCAACATGAATATAATCAACATCTGTATCACATAAATTAATCAAATCATCTTCTATATTAGTACTGTTAAAAAAAGAAACAGATACTTTTTTCATACTATCACCTACTATAACATCTTCTTATAATTATTATAACGAGACTCCATTATTTCTCCAGATTCTACCGCATCTTTAACACTACAAACTTTTTCATTTAGATGCATACAATCTTTAAACTTACAAGGATACTTTTCAAACTCAATAAAAGAATCTCTAATATCATATTTACTAATATTATTAAACTCTAAACTAGAAAATCCTGGTGTATCTAATACTTTTCCACCAAATAATTCTACAAGTTCCACATGTCTTGTTGTATGTTTACCTCTTCCTAAAGCTTTAGATACTTCACCAGTTTGTAATTCTAAATGCGGATTTAACTTATTTAACAAACTAGATTTACCAGCACCTGTTTGACCAGTAAAAACAGTTGTCTTATCTTTAAAAATTCTTTTAATTTTATCAACCTCAGTATTAATAAATACCTTATACCCTATCTTTTGATAATAATGAATATAATTAAATATTTCTAATTCTTCATCCTTATCAAGTAAATCCATCTTAGTAAAACAAATAATCGGTTCTACATCATTAATCTCCATTAAAGTAATTAATTTATCTAATAAACTGGTTGAAAAATCAGGTATTTTAACACTCGTAATAATAAGACCTTGGTCTATATTACTAACCATCGGTCTTATTAAACGATTTCTTCTTTCCTCTACTTCAAGAATATAATTATTCTTTTCATCTATAACAACATAATCTCCTACAACTGGAGTTATATTATCATTACGAAACTTTCCACGACTATGACAATCATAAAAAGTTCCATTACAATTAACAGTATATAAATTACTAACTATCTTTACTATTTGACCCTTCATTAATCTAAGCTCCATCTACATTTCCAATATCATTAGTACCTTCATCACTAGAATTGTCCCCTTCAACTTCTCCAGTATTATCATTAACTTCTATTGCAACAGCAATTGTAATTTGTAATTCTGCTCCTGCAACTATTTTAGTACCTGCTTTTCTATTTTGACGAAGAATAGTACCTGGTTCACTGCTAGATGTAGGTTGTTCTTTTGGTGTTTTAAATATTAAACCATAAGTTTCAGCAAATGCTTCAACTTCTTCAACAGTCCATCCTTCTGTTACAAAATCAGGATATTTTTCATAAATATCTGGAACATATAAAGTAAGAGTTTCACCTTTAGTTAATACAGTTCCTTCAGCTGGTTCTTGTGAAATAACAATACCTTCTTTTACATCAGTAGCATCATCTACTTCTATCTTCTTTATCTCTACTTTTATTCCATATACTTCAAGTCTTCCTTGAACACGAGAAGCATCTTCACCAACTAAATCTTCTACTGTATAAGTCTCTTCTCCTACAGATTCATAAATCGTAATAGGTTCATGATTATCTTTAGGAACACTTCTTCCAGCACCTGGTTCAGTTTTTACAACCTCACCTACTTTATATTTATTACTAACAACACTAATAGTATCAACATTTACTTTCAAACCAGCATTCTTAAGTACTGCTTCTGCTTCTGCTACTGTATAACCTGATACATCTGGAATTTCTATTTCTTCACTCTTTCCAAAGAAACTAGGTACAAGCACTAACGCAAATACCCCAACAAGAATTAATAAAACTACTACAAGTCCCCAGATAATATATTTCATTGCATTTCCTTTATTATCATCAAATTCTATTTCTCTTGCGACTTCTTCTTCAATTAATTCAATATCTCCAGTAACATCCTTTTTCTTATCATCGTCTTTTTTCTTAGGTCTAATTGCTGGAATTGGATCTTTATTTTCATCAGTATCATGTTCTGAATATTTATAAACATGTTTTTCTTGATTAACCACATCAGCATCTAAACATATTTTTAAATCACGATACATTTCTTTAACATCATTATATCTATTCTTAGGATTCTTAGCTGTTGATCTAATAATAATATTTTCAACACTTTGAGGAATATTACTATTTTGCTTTCTAACACTAGGAATTGGATCTTTCATATGTTTTAACGCAATCTCTACTGCATTATCACCTTTAAAAGGAAGAACACCAGTTAAAAGTTCATAAAATAAAATCCCCATTGAATATATATCACATTTTATAGTTGAACCCTTACCACTAGCTTGTTCTGGTGGTAAATAATGAACACTTCCCATAACTGAATTAGTTTGAGTAAGTTGTGTAGAATTTAAAGCCATCGCAATACCAAAGTCAGTAATCTTAATCTTACCATCTTCTTGAATCATAATATTTTGTGGTTTTAAATCCCTATGAATAATGTAACTATCATGTGCATGAGATATACCATCAGTAAGTTGAAGCATAATATCAACCGCTTCACTAACTGTTAAATTACCCCTTTTCTTTAAAAGTTGTTTAACAGTCTTTCCTTCAATATATTCCATAACTATATAGTGACTTCCATTATCTTCACCAACATCATACATTTCAACAATATTTGGATGTGATAAAGATGAAGCCGATAAAGCTTCTCTTTGAAAACGACGAATAAACTTCTCATCGTTCGCTAAATCACCACGTAAAACTTTAATAGCTACTTTTCTATCTAAAATAGTGTCTTGAGCCAAATAAACATTGGCCATTCCACCTTCACCAATACTTTTAATAATTTCGTATCTATCGTTTATTTTTTGCCCCTTTGTTATCAATATTATTCACCGCTTTCTTTCAAGTCTAAATACGCAACTGAAATATTATCAGAACCCCCACGATTATTACTTTTTCTAATTAATTTAATAACTTTATCTTCAATACCAATATCACTTAATAATACTTTTTCTATTTGATCATTATCTAACATAGTAGTTAAACCATCACTACATAATAAAATAGAAGATATATCCATATCACAATCAAAAATATCTATATCAATTGGATTATTCGCACCAAGTGCTTTCATAAGTACATTTTTCTTAGGATGATCCTTAGCTTCTTCTGGAGTAAGTTCACCAGCTTTAAGAAGTAAATTAACTAAAGTATGATCATAAGTAACTTTATGTAATTTATCATTCTTAACAACAAAACCAGATGAATCTCCAATATTACCAAATAATACATATTTTGATGTAACAAGCGCTACTACTAAAGTTGTACCCATCCCCTTACTTTCAGGATGTTTAGATGCATAATCAAAAATAAGATCATTAATTTCAATTACTGTATCTCTTAACCAATTAACAGCTTGTACCTTTTCTAAATTTAAAAAATTATCATTAAACATTTTACTTAAATGCGTAATAGCTATACTACTAGCTACTTCTCCCGCAGAATGACCACCCATTCCATCCGCAACTGCTAGTAAATATTCATGATCTTTATTTTCTAAAACAATTAAACTATCTTCGTTATGACTTCTAACTTTTCCAGTATCAGTCAAATAAAATGATTTCATAAATCCTCCTTCTTGCTTCTAAGTTGTCCACACGCTGCGCTAATATTAGAACCAAATTCCCTTCTGATTGTAACATTTATTTTTCTTTTCTTAATTATATCATAAAAATTAGAAATAGTATCTTTTTTACTTCTTTTATAACCTGAATTATTAGTTTCATTATAAGGAATTAAATTTATATAACAATTAAGCCCTTTTACTAAATCACATAACTCATTTGCACATGACTCACTATCATTAATCCCAGATAATAAAATATATTCAAAAGTAACACGTCTATTAGTAACTTTTATATAATTTCTAATTTCTTTAATAAGATCTTGAATTGGATAAACTTTATTAATTGGCATAAGCTTATCCCTAATCTCATTATTAGGAGCATGTAAGGATATAGCTAAATTAACTTGATAAGGAAACTCTGAAAATTCCCTAATCTTAGGAATAATCCCACAAGTAGAAACAGTTATATGACGACTTCCTATATTAATACCCTTTTGATAATTAACTATTTCCACAAATCTTTTAAAATTATCATAATTATCAAATGGTTCTCCAATTCCCATAATAACTACATGAGTAATTCTCTCATTTATATCTTCTTCTACTTTTAGAATTTGTTCAACCATTTCTCCAGCTGTAAGATTACGAACCTTTTTAAGTCTCCCACTCTCACAAAAACGACATCCCATATTACATCCAACTTGACTAGAAATACAAATACTATTTCCATAATCATGTCTCATTAAAACAGATTCAATATGATTATTATCATTTAATGTAAATAAATATTTATTAACTTCAATATCTCTTTCTACCTTTTCTAAAGAAATATCTTCTATAACAAAATCTTCTTTCAATCTATCAATAATATCTTTCTTTATATTACTCATTTCATCAAAAGATTTAACTCTTTTTATATATAACCATTCAAATACTTGAGTTGCTTTAAACTTCTTTTGTCCAATACTTTCAAAGTATGAAACAAGTTCATCAAAACTCTTATTATATATACTTTCCATATAATATCACCACAAAAAAATTATATCAAAATCATACAAAAAAAGATATGTATTTTACATATCTTTAGTATTTTTATAATAAACCAAGTCTTGCTTTTTGTAAAAATAAATTATATAGTCTTTTTTTCTCATTTTCATCTTCAATAACAATTAATTCAGTTATTGAATTATTTATTTCTTTCTCAACCGCAATTAATATGTTTAAAGGCCCAGAAACACTCATTAAATAGACATAAGTATCTATATCATCATCAATACAACTAATTATTAAATACTCCCTATCATCATCAAATCTAACAACACGTCCCTCTTTCTCAAACATATTATCACCTACTACGACTACTATATTAGTAATTATATCATAACTAGAAAGAAACAACACTACTTTTTCTTAAAAACAAACAACTTACTAAATACATAATTAAGTACCATAATAAGAACTTGAGTAATTAAAGTCCAAGCAAAAACCCAACCATCAGAATTAAATCCAAGTAAAGTAATAAAGAACCACATAATAACCATTTCCATTACTAAAGTTAATACTCTAGCTCCAAAGAAACTAACCATTTCCTTTAAAATATTCTTATTCTTACTATTAAATACAAATATTCTATTTGCAAAATATGCAAATAATACTGCACATATCCAAGAAATAATAATTGATACTTGTAACTCAAATGCATCTTCAGCATCTAAAACAGTAAAAAGTAATGCCCACTTACTACCTAAACTAACTACTGTTGTTAAAACACCAACTATTAAATAATTAAATAACTCTTTATAACGATGATAAATTCCCATTATAAACTTAAATAATTTAGTTTTAGGATTAATCATTTCCATAACAATACACCTTCCTACTTCAATAAAAAATAATAAAATTCCTATTAAAGATAAAATAATACCAATATTTTTAAACGGAGATTTATATTCTATTTTAATTGAATGTTCTCCTTTATCTATCTTAAATCCTATAAAATTAAAATCTGTCTTTTCATAAGAAATTAATTCATCATCTACATAAATATTAAATCCATTATCATAAGGAATATTTAAATTAAAGTATCCATCTTTACTAACATTAATATTACCATTAATAATATCTCCTTTAGTACTAGTCATATCTACATCTAAATTATCAAAACTCTTTAATATATTCTTATTATCTATCACATAAAATTTAACATTAGATAATATATATTTCCCTTTAGAAAAACTAATATTTAATTTAGATAAATCATTATTCGATAATACATATTCAAAAGTATAATTTTTATTTTGATATTTCCAATCATCACAAGTTAACTTATTTCTAACTCCATTAATAATAATATATGTATCACCAACACTACACTTTTCTTGATAATCCATGTCAAAACTAATTAATAAAGTTTTATCTTTTAACTTATTCTTAACATCTAAACTAATCTTACTCTTACCATCAGACTCCAATTCATAAACATCATCTTTTTTAACTATATCTACATTACTAGAAATAACTTCATATTCTAAATCTATTTCTTCAAATTTATACTCAAAACTATCATATCCTTCATCTTCTACAATAATATAATTTAAATAAGCATAAATATTATCCGGATAACTTAAAGTGTTATAAAAACTTTCACTAAGTAATCTATCAGTAGAATAACCAAGAGGTAAAACATTTTCATTTTTATAAACATCATCTTTTATTTTTTCATACAAAGAAGAATCAAGTTTTTTAGAAATAATATATTTATTACCAACATACAGATTATAAAAAATATTATTAGTATTTCCCATTTGTCCATAACTTCTAAATATTACTTCATTACCAACTCTATTATAATAAAAGTCTTTAAAATACTTATTAGAACTAGAAGAATATACACTAGCTTCATAATGATCTAAATCATAAACCAAATTAATGTTATTTATATTATTATCGTAGAAAGCTATCTTATAAAAAGAATCATCATTTTCTAAAACATAATCAACTAATTCTTTATTATTATTAACTTCATCTTTTTTTACTAACTTATCTCCACTATTATAATTAATGCTCATACAAAGAAGTACTGGTAGTAATAAATATAAATATTTTAAATTAGACTTTTTATAAACTAAATAAGTACATAAAATAACTATAGGTAATTCTATTAATAAATCTCCAAGTAAACTAAAATGTTTAACTATAAGACCAATACAACAAATAAATATAGTTGTAAAACAAACTAATCTATAATTAATATCTTTATTAACTAAATTATTTAAAGTATTAGAAATTAGTATTATAAATAATGGTAAAAAAGTAATTAATACTTTACTATCTACATATAAAAATCCATTTAATATAAATAATATAATTGGAAATATCATCATACAAATTAAACTAATACTTAAAAACTTATATTCTCTTTTCTTAAAGAAATTATCAACTAAACTAAATAAAGCAATTGATGAAAGACCTAAAGAATAAGCACTATATAACAAACTTTTAATTCTAATATCCGGAACTAATAGTTTTAATAAATTAAAAGTTTCACTCCCACTTCTACCATTAAGAAGTGAATAAAAAGTAGGAACTATTAATATACAAGACATTAATACCCCAATAAATAATGGTATTAAAAACTTAATTCCATCACAAACAAAAGATTTAAAACTAATATTCTTATTAATCTTAATATAACAATAAATACCATATAAAATAATAGAAACTATTCCACTAACACTAAAGAAATAACTAGTCATAATCATCAAAAATACTGAAAGTATTAATAACCAATTACTATTATCTTTAAAATATCTATCAACACCAAAATATCCCATTATCAAAAATGGCATATAATTCATAAACATAACATGTCTATGAGCATGATAAATTAAAGGTGTAGCAAGTAAAAATATAAAACTACTAATGAATGCTACTTTACTATTACTTTTATTTTTAATAAAAAAATACATAAGTACTACACTTAAAAGTAACATAAAAATAGTAGATCCAATTATATAACTCTTCATAGATATAAAAGGAAGAAAATAAGAAACTAAAATAACTGGACTTAAAAATCCATAATAAGAAAAATTATATATATTTTGACCACTTCCTAAGTTAAACGCAA
This sequence comes from Bacillota bacterium, assembly GCA_015059405.1. Taxonomy (GTDB): domain Bacteria; phylum Bacillota_I; class Bacilli_A; order RF39; family UBA660; genus RUG11788. The sequence goes on along the minus strand of SVAL01000008.1, from coordinate 2,087 downwards.
AATCAGGAAATAAATCAAAATTTTCATAGAATAAATTTCTAAAATATTCTGGAATTAAATAATGTTGTTGATTCCAATCTTTAGTTGATCCAAATAAAAATTCATTCTTAGTTATACAAAAATACACTACAAAAAATACAACTATTAATAATAGTATATTAAATATATCTTTCTTTAAATTTTTTTTCATATTATTCACCATTATATTTCTCCCACATTTCATATTTATTCATATGGCTTAAATTCTTTACTACTTTTTTTTGAGATTCATAAAGCTTTAAAATTTCTTCTTTTCTTTTTAATAACTGTGGAGATATTTCTCTTAAATCAGATTCAACTAATTTAATATTATTCTTAGTATAATAATCTCCAAAATAATATAAATCACTATTATAATTATTCTCATTATAAACTTCTGTAACAATCATATTAGTCTTAATATGTTGAATATGACCATATTCCCCTATTTCATTATGAGTAACAATTAATTCCCAATTATTACTATTTAAAATAACTTCAACATCTTTTTTTATATTATCATAAAAAGTTGTCCATTCGTTTCTCTTACCATCAGTTTTATCAGGATAACCAAGCGCAATATAACTATCTCCTGTTGCATGCATAACTTTTCTAAATTCCTTTAATCTAGTCTTACTAGTACCACAAGTAATACAAACAACTAAATAATCATCTTGAATTAAATGCGCCCCTCCCCAAATCATATCATCATCAGGATGTGCAACAAACATAACTTTTTTATATTTATTTAAATTAATTCTTTTTATTTCAACATCTGCTTTCATAGGCAAATGATAAATAACGTATGAACCAATAATCGCAAATAAAAAAATTGCTATGGACTTTATAATAAACTTCCTATCCATACTACTCACCTCCAATAATTATACCTCTTTTTACAAAAATAAACCATTTTCTTTTAATAAAATTTATAGTAATATAAATTTAGGAGATAAAAATATGAAAAAAGTAGATAAAAAAGAAAAAAAATTAAATAAAAAAGACCTTAATTATGAAAAAGAACATGGATGTATTAGAGAAAAAGAAGACTATGTATTAAAAACTTATAATGGAAAAACAACTACAGTTCGAGACTTACAATTAGAAATATTAGAAATAATGGACGAAATCCACAGAGTTTGTGTAAAAAATAATATTGAATATGGACTAATGGCAGGATCTGCTTTAGGTATAGTTAACTATAAAGGGTTTATTCCTTGGGATGATGATATTGATGTAATCGTCCCACGAAAAGATTGGAATCGTTTTATTGAAGCAATGAAAAAAGATTTAAATGATAAATTCTATTTTCACTGTTATGAAACAGATAAAAAATATAATGTAATTATGGGTCCTACTATGAAAGTAAGAAAAAAAGGAACATGGATGGAAGAAGTAAACTTCTTACTAAAAAACAGATGTAAAGGTGGAGATGGAATTTTTGTTGATGTAATTATCTATGATAATATCGCAGAAAGCAAACTAACTGACCAAATCCACAGAACTTTTATGAAATTATTAATGCCTATTTATGTATTATTAGATAATTTAAGAATACCACATGACTTATTATCAAGATTCATTAGATGGTATGCTAACAAATATTCAAGACGCCATGAAAATAGTAGTTTAGTATCCCAACCTATCTCAGTACCATGGGAAAAATTCTTAAAAGAACCAATCTTCAAAAAAGAAGATGTATATCCATTTAAATTATATGAATTTGAAGGAAGAAAGTATTATTCATACAATAACATTGAAAAAATATTAAAACAATGGTATGGTCCTAATTGCTTAAAAAAATGGGATGGAGAAAAATGGATTGAAACATTACCAATCGAAAAAAGAAAACCAAAACATACTGCTAATTTAAATTTAGAAAGTGATAAACCACAAAAATCTGATAAATAAACAAAATAAAAAATACTAGACTAATCTAGTATTTTTCTTTATTGTAATTTCAACCGCACCATTTTATATATAATTTAATTCTATGTCATAAGAGCATTTATAGTCAAATATTTTTCTTGGCATACTATTTATTTCGAAAGAAATATTATCTAAATAAT
>SVAL01000007.1 GCA_015059405.1 Bacillota bacterium | reverse complement strand
TATATAAAATATTATAATTATGATAGATTTCAAGAAAAATTAAAAGAACTGACACCGATTCAATATCGTCTTCAGTTCTCTAAATAGCTCTTTTTTTGAAAATGTCTTTTTTAATAAAACACTCTCTAAAGACTCTTTTTTTTATCTTGAAAAAATATCGATATAATGATACAATTCCAACAAAGAAAGGTGAGATAATATGAGTTTAATTAAATCTAAAACAAGAGGAAGTTTAATAGTTTTATCAGGTCCTAGTGGTGTTGGTAAAGATACAGTAGTAAGTGAATATATTAAAAAATATGACAACGCTTGGTTATCAGTATCAACTACATCACGTGCAATGAGACCAGGAGATGTTGAAGGAGAAATATATAATTTTGTAACAAAAGAAGAATTTGAAAAATTAATTGAAGAAGATTATTTTTTAGAATATGCATGTTACGTAGATAAGTATTATGGAACACCTAAGAAATTTATCAATGAAAAATTAGCTGAAGGAAAAGATGTATTCTTAGTAATAGAAATTCAAGGTGCTATGAAAATAAAAGAATTAATCCCTGAAGCACTATTTATTTTCTTATTACCACCTAATTTAAAAACATTAAGACAGCGTCTAAAAAATAGAGGAACAGAAACAAAAGAAAAGATAATTGATCGTTTTAAAACAGCATATCGTGAAATGAATGAAGTTACTAAATATAACTATGTAGTTATAAATGATGAACTTGATGAAACTGTAAAAAAAATAAATGCTATTTTAGTATCTGAAAAATGTCGTTGCGATCGTATTGAAGAATTATATTTAAATAATGAAGAAGAATACATGCATGAAATGTTACTAGAAGACAAAGAAATGCCTAATAAAGTTATAGAAGTAGAATAAAATAAAAAGACTCATCAAGAGTCTTTTTATTATTCATTTTCCATTCTTTTTACCTTTTGATTATTTTTATTTAATGCTTGATCAAAACTAATACTATAATCATAGGCAATATATTGTTGTCTTTCAAGTTCTTTTTCTATATTAAACATATTTTGTATTAATTTATCATATTCAGGTATTTGACTAGCATACTGACTAAATTCTTTTTGAAAAGTATCTTTCATATAACTAATCTCATTAAAAGCATTATCAATATTATTTAATATGGAATTAATATTATCTTTACTTATTTGAATATCTCTCGAGTAATCAGTAACAGTAGTAGTAATAACTTCTTTTTGTTCAGTTCTTGGCGTTAAAGCAGTAGCCATCATATGTGTAGCAGAGATAAATAAAGATGCTTTAAATAATTGTCCAAGTGGAGTAGGAGGAATTAAACTAGTAGATGCCATTAATACAGTGGCTTCCATTATTCTATTTAAATCCGGTACTATACTAGTAGTAGTTTCAATTCTTCTAGAAATATCAACACTATCAGCAATTTTAGCTTCTATATCTTTTAAACTAGAAGTAATAGTTCTATTGTATTCATCCACTTTACTATTAATTGCTTCTACATTAGTATATCTATCTTGTAATTTAATAAATTCTTCATCTCTAATTCCAAAATCTTCTAACTTTTGATCAACTTTTAAAGATAAATCTTCTTTTTTCTTTTCAACATCAATAATACCATTAATAATTTCTATAAACTCTTTAATTTCATTTATCTGATCAATAGTTTTCGAATTATCAAAACCATCTTTACCATTACCAATATAATCTCTAATTGCATTACCAATTCCTAAACCAGTAATAAATTCCATATCTTTAATAGATATATATCCATATAAATCAGCATATTTATCTTTAATATAATTAAATCTTTTAATTAAATCTTCTAATTCTTTTTGAATCTTTTCTATATTTTCAAGCAATACTTCATCTTTTTCTTGTTGTTGTAATACTTCAATACGATATTGAATATCTTTTAAATCATAACTATCATTTCTAAGTAATTCTTCTAATTCTTCAATAATAGATATTTTAATAAGTTCAGGTTTTTCTAACTCATGAACTTCAATTTTAGTAGGAGTATTTACTTCTTCATGTTTTTCTTCTTTCTTTTTATCATCTATTTCTGATATAATTTCACTTACTTCAATAATTGTATCAGGTTTTTCTTTATTCTTATCTTTTGGTTTTTTATCTCTACTAGTATCAAATATATCTATTAGTGTTAAATCTAAATCATCTTCACTAGTTAAAGGTTGTTGATTATCTTTTCTATCTTTAGTTTTTTCTTTAGTTTTATCTTCAGGTTGTTCAACAAAAGGAATAGTAGATAAAACTTCTTCATCTTTTTGAGATACCTCTAATTCTTCAACGTGTTCTAAATTAGTATCAGTATCATTCTTTTTACTTTTTCTACGTTCTTTACGTTTTTCATCTATTTTATTTTCTTCTATTTTTTCAAGTTCTAATTCTTCTTCACGTTTTTTTCTTGTTCTTTCAGAAAATAACCAAGATATAATACGATCTCTATTACCGCCTTTAGCACCTTTCATAAATTAACACATCCCTAAATATTCTATTCATAAATTTCTTGTTGTAATAATTCTAAATTATCTTTCATAATAGAAATATAATCCTCATCATTATTACGTTGTTCATCAGTAATACTATCAAGTCTAAATAAAGTATTAGTCTTAACACCAGTACTCTTAATCAAAGAATTAAGTTTATCTGAAAAAACATCTTCTTTGAAATTATATATATATTTAATTTCTCCAGTACGAATTAATTCTTTTACCTCTTCATAAGTCTTATCAATAGTATCATTATCAAGTACAATAACTTCCATTCCATATTTTTCTAAGAAAACTAAACTCTTATTACTAACTACTATTTTAGGATTATTAGCTTGACTAACAGCATGTTTTATATCAGCATCTAATTCTGATAAAGAAACGTTCAAATCTTGATAACTATCATTAATCTCTTTAATTAAAACAGTATTAGATATATATTCTTCTAAACCATTTTTGATATTTAAAGACATCATTAATAAATTAGAAGGATCTAACCAAAATTCTTCAACTCCATAAGTATATTTCATACCTAAACTTGAATCTATTAATAATAAATTATCATTCTTATTAATTAATTTAAGTGCTATGTCACTAGCATTTTCACCATTATATATAAATAAGTCTTCTTTACTAAAATTATTAAATTGTTTTTCATTAAATCTATAACTACCTATTTCTTCTCCATCCGGGAAAATATTTTCAACTTCAGCATGTTCTCCATACATTTCATTAACTAAATATTCAATAGGATAAGAAGAAGTAATAATACTTATATCTTCCATACTATCTCTTTTAACACATCCAACTGAACCAATTAAAATAAAAGATAAAGTTAATGTTAATAATAATAATTTTTTCATAAATCCTCCAAAATAAAAATAATAAAATTATCTATTTTATACTATATATAATTCTACTATTAAATAAGTTTTTTTTCAATAAAAAGAGATATAATAAATATTTATTTTTATAAAATAATAAGATATAATTATTGTGGTGATAATATGGATAAATTATTTAAAAAATTAGGAGTTATACCTAATGAGAGTAGATTATATATGATAGCGTTTTCTCATTCTTCATATGCTAATGAAAATAATTTAAAAAGTGATTATGAAAGATTAGAGTTTTTAGGAGATGCTGTATTAGAAATAATAGTAAGTGATTATTTATATAAGAATTTAAATGTTGAAGAAGGAGATATGACTAAACTACGAGCTAGTTATGTATGTGAAAATGCCTGTTTTACATATGCAACTGATTTAGGATTTAGTAATTATATAAAAGTAGGTCATGGAGAAGCTAAAGAAGGAGGACAATTTAAAAAAGTAATTGTTGCTGATATCTTTGAAGCTTTCACAGGAGCATTATATTTAGATCAAGGTTTTGAAAAAACAAAAGAAGTAATATCAAGTATCATAGTGCCTTATATAGAAGATCCAAATGTAATCTTCTTTAGTGACTATAAATCAGCTTTGCAAGAATCCATTCAAACAGAAAAAAGAACTTTAGAATATGTTCTTGTTGATGAACAAGGACCAGCACATAATAAAACATTTACTATGATAGTTAAAGTAGATGACATAGTTTATGGTAGGGGAATAGCAGGATCTAAAAAAGAAGCAGAACAAGAAGCAGCCAAAGATGCATTAGCAAAGTTAGCTATAAAGAATTAAAAGCAATAATTTATTGCTTTTTTTAATAAAATAAATTAAAATAACACACATAGGGGGAATGTATTATGAAAGAAGAATTAAGAAACTTAAGAGATCTTACTAATAATTATTCTGAAGCTAAAAAAGAATTTGAAGCAAGAAGAGATATGTTTAACGAAGATGTAAAAGAAGTAATGGTTATATTATCAAGAACAGTTGTTGCGGCAAACTATGATACTGCAGTTGAATTTTATGATGAATATACAACATTAAAAGACTTCGCTAGACAACTAAAAAAAGATCATCCAAGATATGGTGAAAAAAGAGTAGAAGAAACACTAGAAGCATGGTTTAAAACAGTTCCTGAATATCAAGATAGAACTTTATGTGCAGGACAAATAATAGATGCTTATTTAGTATTTGAAAAATCTGGTTTTGAAGACGTAAGAGCTTTAGAAGAAAAAGCAACAACACTAGCAGTTAAACTTGCAGAAAATGTTGAAACTGTAAAAACAGATAAAATTGATGGAGCTATTGAAAGTGTAAATCAAATGGTTGAAGCAGCAAAACCTTATGGAGAAGCAGCAAAAAAACACCTAACTACTTTTGGTAACTTTGCTAAAGGTGCTATAAGTAGAGGAGCAAAACAATTAATAAAAATATTAGATGAAACAGATAATAAAAAAGACGAATAAGTCTTTTTTATTTTATAGTTTTATGTTACAATGTAAAAGGTCTAATTTTACTTATAAAGAAAGGAGATATTAATTTGAGTAAAATAAAAATATTTAGTCTTGGTGGGCTAAATGAAAATGGTAAAAATATGTATGTTGTCGAAGTAGACAAAGATATTTTTGTTTTTGATGCGGGATTAAAATATGGAAATGAACAAATGTTAGGTATAGATTATATTCTGCCTGATTATACTTATTTAAAAGAAAATGAAAAAAGAATAAAGGGGTTCTTTTTAACACACGGACATGAAAGTAATATGGGTGCTATGGCGGATATTCTTATGGATTTAAAGAATGTTAATGTTTATGCAACTAAATATACAATGGAAATTTTAAAGAAAGACTTAGAAGAAAGTAATATAACATGTAAGAATTTAAAAGAGATTAGACCTCATTCTAAGATATCTTTTGGAAAAAATTCTATTTTTCCAATAAGTGTTACTCACTCAATTCCTGATAGTGTTGCTTTTGTTTTATATACAAAAGATGGTGCTATTGTTTATACAGGTGATTATGTATTTGATTCAACTATGATGGGGAATTATAAAACAGATATAGGTAAACTTGCCTATGTTGGAAAACAAGGTGTTTTATGTTTATTAAGTGAATCAATCTATGCAGAACATGAAGGACATACTAGTCCTAATAATAGAGTATATAGTTTTATAAAAGACGTATTATCTAAAAGTAAAGATCGTGTTATCGCAACTATTCAACCTGCTCATATTTATCGTTTGCAAGAAATATTAAACGCAAGTAACAAAACAAGAAAAAAAGTTATAATTATGGGAAAAAGATTACAAGATTTAGTAACTAGATCAATAGAATTAGGATATATTGATTTTGATAAAAATAACATTGGTGACTTAGCAAATATTAATGATACTAATGCTGTAATCATTATATCTGATGAAAAAGAAAAACCATTTATGAATTTAGAAAGAATTATAAAAGGTTTTGATAAATATATTAAATTAAGAGAAACAGATACAATTTTTATAACTGAACCTCCATATGAAGGTATCGAAAAAAGAACTGCTCTTATTATGGATGAAATTGCTAAAGTAGGTGTAACTGCTATATCCTTATCAGCTAAGAAACACTTGCTTCATCATGCATCTCGTGAAGATTTAATGTTAATGATTAATTTAATGGATCCTAAATACTATTTTCCAGTAAAAGGAGAATATCGTCATCAAGTAATGAATGCTGAAGTTGCTGAAAACTTGGGTATTCCAAAAGAAAATATTATTTTAAAACAAAATGGCGATGTAGCAATATTTGAAAATGGTGTTCTAACAGAAGATACTTATCATGTACCAACTGATGAAATATTAATTGATGGTAAAAGTCAAGGAGATATTGGAGAGTTAGTATTAAAGGATAGAGAAATGCTAGGAGCTAGTGGTATTGTAATTGTAAGTTGTACATTAGATAAACAAACTAAACAAGTACTAAGTGGACCAGAAATTCTAACAAGAGGATTTGTTTATGTAAAAGAAAGTGGAGAACTTATTAAAGAAACACAAGAACTATGTCTACAAATAATAGAAGAAAATATTGAAGTTGATTCTAAAAAAGTAGATTATTCAAATATAAAAAATGCTGTACGTGATCGTTTAGGAAAATATTTCTATAAACAAACAGAAGCAAAACCAATGATTATAACAGTTATACAAGAAGTGTAAAAGCACTTCTTTTTTATTTGTGTAAATATAAAAAATAGTAAATGTAAAACCTTGACAAAAGACCGGAGGGAGGGATACTATTTAAATAGATAATAGAGGAGTGTGTCAAATGAAGGATAAAAAAGGTTTTACGCTTATTGAACTACTTGCGGTAATAGTTATACTAGGGTTATTAATGGCAATAGCTATACCTAGTGTAACAAAATATATTACTCAATCAAGAAAGAAGACTGTAACATCAACTATAGGTAATTATATAGGAGCATTAGTAAATGACGTTAATGATTTAAGTTATACATTTACTGAAGCAAATACAGTGTATGCAGTACCAATAGAATGTATAGCACTAGAACGTGGAGGAACAAATCCATTTGGTGCATGGCATCAAGCAAATAATGCATATTGGGCATATGTACTAGTACAATATAATGATGATACATCATCATATACATATGGATATACATTTAAAGATTCGGCTGGATATGGACTATATCCAACTAGTCAAGCTAAATTAAATGAACAAGGAAAACAAATACAAACAGGTCTTTCTTTAACAAGACCTAAAACAGGAAAAGTAACAACTATAACAGAATTAAAAAATTGGAATGGTTTTGTAGTAAATGATACAACTAATTTAGTAGTACTTGAAGCAGAAAGCGAAGGAAATACTGGAGATGGTAAAACAACATGTACACTTCAACAAAAAGGTGACAACTATACTCAAGTTGAACAAGAAAAAAATAATGTAGAAGATCCACCTGTAACACCACCAGTAGATGAAACGCCAGAAGAAAAAATTGTAAAAATATACATAGTTACAACTGATGAACCAACTCCACAAGAATATTCAATAGTAGAGGGAATGAATTTTAAAGAATGGGCATATAGCGAATATAATACTTTTAAAACTGTTACTAGTAATTATTCAGATGATTATATTGAATTTTTACTATATCCTAATACAAATGGTGTTAGTAATGTAAAAAAATAATTAGAACTGATACATCAGCAGAAATATCAATGGATGAACCACTTATAGCAGGAAAAACATATAAAATTAATTTTGGAATTGTTAGCCATGAAGGCGGTTCTTTTTAATATAAACTATTAGTATAAAAGATTTGAATTTTTTCAAATCTTTTTATTTTGTGTAAATAAAAAATTAACTAAATGTAAAACCTTGACAAAAGACCGGGGGGGGTATGATTTTAGTAGATAATAAAGGAGTGTGTCAAATGAAGAATAAAAAAGGTTTTACATTAATAGAATTACTAGCGGTAATAGTAATATTAGGTTTACTTATGGCAATAGCAATACCAAGTGTAACTAAATATATTACCGAGTCTAGAAAAAAGACTGTTACATCAACAATAGGTAATTATATAGGAGCTTTAGTAAATGACGTTAATGATTTAAGTTATACATTTACTGAGGCAAATACAGTGTATGCAGTACCAATTGAATGTATAGCACTAGAAAGAGGTGGAACAAATCCATTTGGTGCCTGGCATCAAGCAAGTAATGCATATTGGGCATATGTACTTGTACAATATAATGATGATACATCTTCATATACTTATGGATATACATTTAAAGATAGTGCTGGATACGGACTATATCCAACTGCTCAATCTAAACTAAATGAACAAGGAAAACAAATTCAAACAGGATTAAGTTTAACTAGACCAAAAACAGGAAAAGTAACTGATATAACAGAACTAAAAAATTGGAATGGTTTTGTAGTAAATGATACAACTAATCTAGTTGTATTGGTGGCTGGAAGTGAAGGGAATGTGGGGAATGGAAAAACAACATGTACTCTTCAACAAAAAGGTGCAAATTACGAAACTGCTGAAGAGGAAAAAATTAGAATAATAAAAATTTGGATGTATGATGACGGAGAATATCAAAACTTTAAATATGAAGAAGGAATGACTTGGGGTGAATGGGTAGAAAGCAAATATAATACAGTAGGAGCAAAAGTAAGGGATGATGGCATTGAACCATATCATCTGAGAATTATGATACCATATGGAAAAAACAATGATGGTTATCTTACTCGTGATGACGAAAATGGACACGCATTATTTATAAAAAAAGATCATTTAATTATTGGTAATGATGATACGTATATGTTTTCGTGGGAAATTTATTAATATAATAGTATAAAATATGAGTAGAAATACTCATTTTTTTATTGTTTTATAATAAAAATATAGTTTTTTATATAAATTCCAAAAAAAATTTAACTATAAAACCCTTGAAAAATAAGGTTTTTATTAAAAAATATAAAATCTTTTTAACTTTTTGTTAAAAACATATTGACTTTTTCTTTTGTTATTAATATAATGTTATTAACAAAGAGAAAGAAGGAATGAAAAATGAAAGAAATAAAAAATTTAAAAGTTTATAAGAAAGTGTTAATTGTCGTAGATATGGTTAATGGTTTCGTTAGAGAAGGAGCTTTAGCAGATAAACACATTGAAGGAACAATTAATAATCAAGTAGCACTAATTAAAAAATATCAAGAAGAAGGAAATTTAGTTATCTTTATTAAAGATACACATACAAAAGATTCTGTTGAACATGATCGTTTTGGTGGAGCACTTCACTGTATCGAAGGAACAGAAGAAGCAGAATTAGTTAACGAGTTAAAACCTTTTGAAGGAAAAGAAAATACAATTGCATTAGAAAAAAATTCAACAAGTTATATTTGGGCTGAAAATAAAAAAGAAGGTTATAATTTTGTAGATGTATTAAATGGTCTTGAAAATGTAGAAGAAATAGAAGTTGTTGGATGTTGTACAGATATTTGTATAACAAATGGTGTTTTACCAATGATGAATTACTTTGATCAAAAAAATAGAAGAGTTAAAGTTACATTATACGAAGATGCAATCGATACTTTTGAAATACCAGGAGTACATAATAGAAAAGAATATGAAGATGCAGCATACTTGCTTTTAAAACAACAAGGTGCTAAAGTAAAGAAGTTAGGGAAAATAGCATAATATAAGGAAATGGAGAGAAAAATATGGAAAAATTTACAATTAATTTAGATGAAAAGAGAAAAGAAGAATTTTTAAGATTACTTGCTGAAAATGGTTTTGGAGAAATAGAGTTAAAAGAAGATGAAACTAATATGTCATTAATGACAGACTTTTATGAATTAACAATGTCACAAGTGAACTTTGATAATAACGAACAAAATGAAGTTGCATACTTTGATGGATTCTTTAGAAGAGAACCATTAGATGCAGGTTATGGTTTAATTGGTGGAACTGATAGTATGATTGAATATATTCAAAACTTACATTTCACTGATAGCGATATTGAATTTTTAAGAAGTACTAATAAGTTTAATGAAGGATATTTAGAATATTTAAGAAACTTTAAATTTACAGGTGATATTTGGGCAATGCCAGATGGAACTCCAGTATTTAGAAATGAACCTTTTATTACAGTTCGTGGTAATAAAATTGAAACTAAATTAGTAGAAACAGCATTACTTGCAATTTATAATAGCCAAATTGCTTATACAACAGCAGCAAGAAAAATCGTTGAAGCAGCAAATGGAGTTGAAGTTGTAGTAGAAGATGAAAAAACACACGAATTAATTCCTATTATGGAATTTGGTGCAAGACGTGCTTATGGATGTAATGCAGCAATTGATGCAAGTAAATGTGCAGTTATTGCAGGTTGCGCTGGAACATCTAATACAAAAGCAGCTAAAAAATATGGTTTAACAGCAATGGGAACAATGGCTCATAGTTGTGTAATGGAAGCAGACAGTGAATATGAAGCATTCCAAAAATACGCAAAATCTTTCCCAAATAAACCATTATTCTTAGTAGATACATTCGATACATTAAAAAGTGGTATTCCTAATGCTATTAAAGTATGTAAAGAATTAGGTATTGAACTTGGTGGTATCAGAATTGATAGTGGGGACTTAGCTTATCTATCTAAAGAAGCTAAAAAATTAATGAAAGAAACATTTCCAAATGCAGTTATTTGCTTATCTAATGGGCTTAACGCACCAGCAATTAAATCTTTAAAACAACAAGGTGCTGTAATTGGATCTATTGGATGTGGAGATAATATTGCATCTCCTGATAAAAGAGTAGGTGCTGTATATAAAATTTGTGCTACAGAAGAAGATGGAAAATTAATTCCTAAAATTAAAGTAAGTGAAGATAAAATTAAAACAACTAATCCAGGACTTAAAAAAGTATGGCGTTTCTATGACAAAGATACAGGTTATGCATTAGGTGATATCATTGCAAAACATAATGAAACTATCCCGCTAGATGGATATACATTTGTTAATCACGAAGATACATTACAAACAAAAGATGTAACTAATTATACAGTTCGTGAATTACAAGTTCCTATTTTTAAAAATGGTGAATTAGTATACACAGATCCAACTATTGAAGAAAAAAGAGCATATTGTAATAGAGAAATGAATGCATTATATCCAGAAGTAAAACGTGTAGAAAAACCACATAAATATATTGTTGACCTATCTAATGAATTAAGAGAATTAAGAGATGAATTAATTCGTGCGGTAAATGCAGAAACTAAAGCAAAACAAAAGACTTTAGGAAGTAAATAATATGGAAAAAAAGAGTTTACAAGAACTAAGAAAACTTTTAGAAGAACTAAAGACTGTTAAAAAGACTTTAGTTTCTAAAAGTGAAGTATATAAACCATATATCAAAATAATAGATGGAATAGAATATATAAGCATAGAAGATTTAACTAAAGGTCAATTTGTTACAAATGAAAGATATATATGTACATTAAATAATGGAGAAGATATAATAAGAGAAAAGATTAAAAAGGCCAAAAAAGATGGTTCAGCTGTAATTGTAATACCAGTTACAAAAGATAATGAAGTAATAGTTACTGTAGAACCAAGAGTATTTACCGAAAAAACGGTTGGTGTTGGTTTCCCTGCAGGATATATTGAAGATGGTGAAAAACCAGAAGTTGCAGCTTTAAGGGAATTACAAGAAGAAATAGGTGTTATTCCAGAAAAATTAATTCCACTAGCTAGCTTTTATCAAGATGAAGGAATATCAGCAGCTAAAAACACAGCATATCTTGCTTTAGGATGTACTGAAGGGTATGAAAAAAATCCAGATGAAGGAGAATTCGTTGAATACTTTAAATGTAGTTTTAATGAAGTATTAGAACTACAACAAGATGGTTATATTGAAGGATCAAATTCTGTTATAGCTATTGAAAAAGCAAAACAATATTTTACTAAAACAGGTAAAGTAAAAAGATATAAGTAAAGGAGAAAAAAACTATGTTTGATGCAAAAAAAGAAACAAAAAAAATTGTTGAATTTATTAGAGATTATTATCAAAAAAATAATTTAGGGGGAGCAGTACTAGGAATAAGTGGAGGAAAAGATTCAGCTGTAGTAGTTGCCTTACTAGTAGAAGCTTTAGGAAAAGAAAATGTACTAGGATTAACACTTCCATGTCATTCTAAACAAAAAGATAAAGACGGGGCTCAGTTAATTGCTGATTATTATGGATTCCAATTATTAAATATTGATTTAACTCCTGTATATGATAGTTTTAAAGACCAAATTAAATTATTAGGAGATTATACAGAAGAAGAATTAAAAAACAGTGATATCAATATTAAACCAAGACTTCGTATGAGTAGTGTATATTATATGGCTGCTTTAATGACTGCATTAACAGGAAAAACTTATTTAGTAGCAGGAACATCTAATAAATGTGAACTATTTGTTGGATACTTCACTAAAGGAGGAGATTCAGTTCATGATATTGCTCCAATTGCTGATTTAACAGTAGATGAAGTAATTGCTATTGGAGAAGAATTAAATGTACCTAAAGAAGTATTATATAGAACACCAGATGATGGTTTATCTAATCAAAGTGATGAAGATAAATTAGGTGTAACTTATAAACAAATTGCATCTTACATGGCAGGTGAAGAACTTCCTGAAGATGTAAAACAAAGAATTGAAAAACTTCATAAGAATAATTTACATAAGTTTAATATTCCTACATATCGAAAAGAAGTAGAATAATTCTATGAAAGATGAAAAAGTATGGAACCAAGACTTATGGAAACCTCTTGGAATAAAGGAAGTTGAAGTTAGAGATTATCCATGTAGAAATAATGGAAAGCTAAATTCATTTTTAGACTATCAAGCACCAAATGATAGATATGAAGTGCGTGGCTTAATGCCAAAAGCACCACAACAACAAGAATATAAACAATTACTAAAAAAACTTTAAAATAGAGACTAGTTAACACTAGTCTTTTATTTACTTATTATAAGAACTATGGTATAATAGAGACATTTTTAAGGGGTAATATTTATGGAAAAAAGTAATTTAGAAAAATTAAACACATGGTTTGAACTTGTTAAAGGACCAAAAAACTTAACTATTGATGAAGCAAGAGAATTAAATAAAAAAATTAGAAAACTACCAACTAATCGTCAAGAATTACAAGAAGAACTAATATTAGGGACTATGTATGTAATCTATGACTTTTTAAAGAATTTTAGTTTTATAGAAGATGTAAATACTATTTATGATATAGATGATTTTATAAGTTCTTTTTGTGAAGTATGGATTGAAAATTTGGAACAAGGTCTTTATAACCAAAATGATTTAATTAATTTATTTAATAGTAGATTCTTTGATAAATTAAATGAAAAATTAGGTGTAAGTGAAAAAAATTCATTATTTAGTCATATACCTAAAATTGATTTTGATAAAGAATTTGAAGAGTTTTTTGAACGTCAAAATAATGGAGAAGTAATTAGTTATAAAAAATTCATGGAAGATATGGAAATTAAACATTATTCTGATTTTAATAGTCCATATAAGAAAAATCGAGTATTTTATGAATATACTAAATTTTATGAAATTTTAGATAGAAGTTATGAACTTTATTCAAAACATGGTAATCATAATATTCCTTTTTCTAAAGGATACGTGAAATTCTTAAGAGATTTTTTAATTGAGAGAGTTTTATCTGATTATGAAGACTCTAACAATGTAGGATATGATTATGATGTTAGTAAAAGTGTAATCGCACTAGAAAAGAAAGAAACTATTGCTAGAGTAATTGACTCATTACCAGAAAAAGAGAGAAAAGTAATAAAAATGACATATGGTTTTGAAGGTGAATTAACTCAAAAAGAAATAGGTAGAAGTTTTGAAGAAAACTATAGTGGTGCAAGAATTGGACAATTCGAAAAATCAGCTTTAAGAAAATTACGTAATCCACATCGTAGAAAACATTTAAAAGACTATAATGAATAATAAAGGTGATAAGAATGAGTACTAATACTAACTGTGAACCAGAAATTAAAATATATAATTTTTTACAAGATATAAGAAAAGAAAAACCAGAATTTTATGAACCTGTTAAAAGAATCTTAAGATATATGTATAAGATAGTAAAAAAAGATTATTTTGATGAAGAAGCAAATGACTTTTTCAAAATAGGTGAAAAAGATAAAGGTAAAAATATTGTTGCTGCACAAAAAAATATGTTTAAGTATTATGTCCATGATGAAGATGGTATTTTAGATAACTTAATAAAAATAACTAAAGATAACCCAGAATATTTTACGTACTTTTATCATAAAATTGAACCATTCTTAGAAATGGCTGAAAATGGTATTTATTCTGAATATGGTATATATAAATATGTATTTAATATATATACAATTCTTAGGTTTTATTCGATGTATAAAGAAGATTTCGATGGCTTTAAAATGATAACAGATGATTTATCAACTTTATTTATAACATCTCTTCTTAATATTGATCGTTCAATATCATATATATGGGGCGCAGATAAACCTAATTTTTATACTAAAATGGATGTAATTGAAGCATTATTATCTCTTCCTAACTATAAAACAAATGAAAAGATAAGAGAAGAAATAAAGAAAGTATTAGATGAAATTAATTATATCTATGAAGATAATTTACTTAAAGAATATAAAAGAATGTCAGAAACTTTAATAAGTCTATATCAAGCAGTAGATGAATTGAAAGAAAAAGGTTATATAGTAAAACCAGAAGTAATTGATAAACTAGAAGATGAAATAATGTATAACGTAAAAAACGGCAAAATAAATGGTGATTATAGTGAAAAAAGACGTTATGCTGGAACTAATATAGTATTATTTATACCATTATTCTTAATTCAAGAAAGATACGAAATATTTAAAGAGATGTTAAATAAAAAAGAAGATAATCAATATATTCAAAATGATATTCTAAGTTATATAAAAAAGATGGATCCATCATTCTTTGATTTTCTAAATCAAAAAATGGATGTAGAAGATAGCTTTATTTCTTGTATGAATATTGTTTTAGATAGCGATACATATCATGAAGTAGCTAGTAAATTAGATGATGTTGTAAAAGCAAGCAAACTATATAAAGAGGATGAACAAGCATCGCTAGAATTGATTTCAGCTTTAAAAAGCACAAGACATAAAGAAGTAATTGATGGTGTAGTAATGCACTGGCCAGAAAATAATAATATAAATAAAACAAATAAACCAGAAAAAATTATTGATAGAATGAGATTGCTACAAAAAACTTTAGAATTTGCACCAAGTGATGAATTCTACACTGAAAGAAAAGGCAGTTATTATTATCCTTTAACGCTAAAGAATTTTTCAGATCGAGTTATTGGTCATATGAAAGAAGCTCGAAATAAAAAAGAAAGAGAAATTGCAGAACAAAAACGTCAAGAAGAGGAAGCAAAAAAACAACAAGAAGAAATAAAAAAACCAAAAGGGTTAGGTAGCCTTTTTGCAAAAAAGAATAACAATTAGGTGATTATATGCAAAAAGAAATATGTAAAAATTTAGAAGAAATAAAAAAGCTAAATCCAACCAGTTACGAAAAAATAAATAAAGTACTAAAATTCTTATATAAAACAGTACAAGAAGATTATTTTGAAAGGAAAATAGCTTTAGCAAAATTAAGTGAAGAAATATATGCAGCAGCTCATATTGGCGGTAGTTCAACATTAAAACAAGAAGTATCATCAAATCAGAATTTTAAAGAAACAATATTTGGAAAGTATATAGAATCAAAAAAAGGTATTTTAAATATGTTATTTAATATGGCTAAAGATGAAGACCAAAGATTTTTTGAATATTTTATAGATAAAATAGATGTTCCTCTAACAATGTTTGAAAATGGTATAAATTGTAAGACAGAAAGTGGTATGTATGTTTATAATTTATATGTCATGTTAAAAATGTATGAGGCAAAACATGATTTTGATGCATTTAAAATAGTAGTAGATGATGTTGCCAATTTATTTATAGATAAGAGTTATATTATTTATGCCGAAGAAAATGATAGAAAAAGTTTAATAGATAAAATTTTAAGTAATGAGTTTTTTCCTAAAATAGATCTACTAAGAGGGTTATTAGTGAAAACTTTAACTGAATCACATCAAAGGATAGATGAACAAGATACCAAAAGATTAAATAGCATGTTTTCATTTTTATCAGAAGTATTAAGAGATAAAAGAAAATATGGAAAATTAGGTTATGTTGGATATACTATTAAACCTGAAATATTTGATATAATTGCTGGTGATATCGCATTATTAGTACACAAAGATTTATTACCTGGTTGTGAACCATTTTATGATCCAATTATTATTTTTGGTGATAGATACAAAGTATTAAAAGAAAATATAAAACAAGTAGGAGTAAAACATCGTGAGGAAGTATATTCTTATTTTGTTAGTTTGTGTCCAGGATTATTTGATGAATTAAATGAAGGTAAAGAAAAAGATATTTTTAATGAATGCGTTGAGAAAATATTTGATAGCGATACATATTACGAACTTTATCGTAAATTAGAATCATTATCAAAGGCAGATGAATTTTATCAAAAACAAAACAAAGCAGCTGCTTTTGAAAGAATAAAGTCAATTCTAACGGATAGTTATAAAGAATCACTATTAGGTAACATTTTAGAATTCCCAACAGATAATAATAATATGATTGATAAACCAAAAAGTATTAGTGAACGTACTAAAATATTATATTTAAAACATGATTTAGTACCAGCTGACTTTAATTGGGATATTTTAGAAAGTCAAGGATATTCTTTACTAGCATTAAAAGAAAGATTAGAAGAAGAAGCATTTGAATATAATGCCAGTAAACAAGTAGAACTTCAAGAACAGGCAAAACAAGTAGATGAACCACCACAACCTAAACAAAAAAAGAAGGGTATATTTAATATATTTGGATAGTAGAAATACTATCTTTTTTTATATTTTTAAAAGTTTTTAACAAAATATTAAAAAGAGTATTGACTTTTCTTTATGTTATTAATATAATGTTAATAACAAAGGAAAGAAGTGAGCGAAATGGAAATGAAATTTAGTAAAGAAGATTCAATTAAATTTATTGAAGAATATTATAAAAAACATGAACAAAGAGATATAAAAGCAAAAATAAAAAGTCAAAAAACAACATGTGGTTATGGTATGGGAGAAATGGATACTTGTACTACTAGTGTAGTAATTGAAGAAGAAATAGAAGTAATGGGAATTAAAACTAAAACAAGTGAAGTTTTACCTGAAGATAATCTATTAGGAATATTTAAAACAGTTTTAGAAGAAAATGGTTTTGATGTAACAAAGGTAGAATTTGATGATGGTATTAATACATCTTGGGAAGGATGTTATATGAACGAACATCAAGTATCTAAAGTTTATTGTAAAGGCGTAATCCTAAATGTAAAAAGAAATACTAAACAAAAAACAATTGGAGGAAAATAAAATGAATGATTTAAGATTAATAGTATTAGATAATATAGAAGAAGTAGGAAATAATGTAAATAATCATTTAAAAGAATTAAATAATACCCATGAAGACTACATTATCCCAATAAAAAGAGATCGTTTTTCAAACGGAGAAGGAAAAATAAGTATTAATGGAATGATAAGGGATAAAGACATATATATTTTAAGTGATGTTGGAAATTATAATATCACATATAACATGCATGGTTTTACCCATCATATGGCACCAGATGAGCATTTTCAAGACATTAAAAGGGTAATATCAGCTATTAGTGGTTATGCAACTAAAATAACGCTTATAATGCCTCTATTATATGAATCACGTCAACATAAAAGAAAAGGAAAAGAGTCACTTGATTGTGCTTTAGCACTTCAAGAATTAGAAAGTCTAGGAGTAGATCATATCGTTACATTCGATGTTCACGATCCAAATGTTGGAAATGCTATTCCTAACTTACCATTTGAAAACTTTTATGTAGCACACGAAATATTAAATGATTTAATCGATAATGAAGATATAAATAATCTACTAGTAATATCTCCAGATATGGGTGCTATGGAACGAGCTAGATACTTTGCAGAAATGTTAGGTGTAGATGTTGGTGTGTTTTATAAAAGAAGAGATTTATCTAAAGTAGTAAATGGAAAAAATCCAATTATTGAACATGTTTATTTAGGAACTGATGTAAAAGGTAAAAATGTTATTGTTGTAGATGATATGATTGCTAGTGGTACATCTATGATTGAAGTAGCTAAAGACTTAAAAGAAAAAGGTGCAAATAAAGTATATTTAGTATCTACTTTTGCTCTTTTAACAGAAGGACCTGATGTATTTATAAAAGCTTACGAAGAAAAGTTATTTGATAAATTATATTCAACTAATTTATCTTATGTATCAGACAAAATAAAAGAAGAAAAATGGTATCACTCAGTTGACATGTCAGAAAAAATGGCTAGAATAATAAACACAATGCATAAACACGAATCATTAAAACCACTTTTCAATGGTAAAAAAGAAATCTTAGATAAAATAGAAAGGAAAAAATAATATGAGAATAGGAATATTTGGAGGAAGTTTTAATCCACCTCATAAAATGCATGAATCTATCGCAGAACAATTAATAAAAAAGAATCTATTAGATAAAGTTATCTTTGTACCAACAAGTAATTTTTATCCTAAAGCTGGTTTAATTAGTGATGAAGCACGTTTTGAAATGCTAAGTTTAATGATTAAAGATAAAAAAGAATATGAAGTATCTAAATATGAATTTGGTCGTCTTACATATACTTATCAAACACTAGAATATTTTAAAAACGAAAATAATAATGATGAAATATACTTTATCTGTGGTAGTGATAACTTAGAATATATTGATACATGGAAAGAATATAAGAAAATTTTAGGAGAATATAAATTAATAGTAATTCCAAGAAAACATGATATGGAAAAATTATTAAATAAATATCAAGAATATAAAAATAATATTATAATCGCAGAACTAGAAAATAATTATTTATCTTCTACGCTAGTAAGACAATATTTAAAAGAAGAAAAATATAACGAAGTAAAAGAATATATAAATGAAAATGTATTAGATTATATTATCAAAAATAATTTATATAAATAGGAGGAAAATATGAAAAAGAAGAAAATAAATAGAAAAATAACAAAAAAAGAAAAATTAACCTTTAAAAATATTATTAATAAATTTACCTATTTTGAATGGGGAATGGTCTTAGCAGTTGTAGGATTTACTATTTATTTCTCTATTATTGATACAACTAATACAATTTTATATTTAATAATAGATGCTATTGCTGCTATAAGTGGAATATTATGTGTAGTATTATGTGCTAAAGGTAAAAAATCTCAATATATATGGGGAGTTTTAAATGTTGTAGGTTATGTAATAATAGCATGGATAAATAAATATTATGGTGAAGTAATGTTAAATGCTTTATATTATTTACCATCACAATTCATTGGATATTATTTATGGAATAAACATACTAATGAAGAAACAGACGATGTAGAAGGAAATAAATTAAATATAACTAAATCAATTTTATTAGTAATAGTTTGTGGAGTTGGAATCTTATTATATAAAATCTTATTAGATGCATTAGGAGGACAAGGTACTTTACTAGATAGTGCGTCAACAACAATAAGTGTTTTTGCTAATTTACTTATGATGCTAAGATATCGTGAACAATGGTTACTATGGATTATTATTGATATAATAACAGTAATTATGTGGATTCTAGCAGGAGACTTAATCATGGTAACAATGTGGAGTGTATATTTAATAAACGCTTTTTATGGATATTATAATTGGACAAAAATCTCAAAGGAGAGATAATTATGAAAAAAATAGGAATGTATGGAGGAAGTTTTAATCCTCTACATCTAGGACACGTAAATGATATTATTGAAGCAGCTAATCAATGTGAAAAACTATATGTTGTCTTAAGTAATACAAATGATCCAAATGAAATAGATCATAGAGAAAGATTAATGTGGCTTAAAAGTATTACTAGTGATATGGAAAATGTTGAAGTATTTGAAATATTTGATAAAAATACTTCTAAAGAAACATATGATTGGACTTTAGGTGCACAAGATATCAAAAATTATATTAAAGATAAAATAGATGTTGTTTTCTCAGGTGATGATTATAAAGGAAGAAACATATGGGAGAGTTTATATCCAGAAAGTGAAGTTGTATATTTTCCAAGAGATGAAATAAATATATCTTCAACACAAATTAGAGAAAATCCCTTTAAATACTATGATTATTTACCAACAATCGTTCAAAGACACTATGTTAAAAAAGTATGCGTAATAGGTACAGAAAGTTGTGGTAAATCAACATTAGTTAGAAATCTAGCTAAATACTTTAATACAACATATGTAGAAGAAGCTGGAAGATTTATTTGTGATGAAGCAGGTGGAATTGATAATATGCAAAAATATCATTACTTTGAAATATTATTTAAACACAAGCAATTAGAAAAAGACGCATTAAATAATGCCAATAGAGTCCTTCTAATTGATACAGACTCATTAATAACTTTATATTATTATCAATTAGGTTTTGGTAATGAAACACAAGAAGATAAAGATTTTGAAAGTATCGCAACAGCTATTTCTCACCTAAACGATTATGATTTATATATTTTCTTAGAACCGGATGTAAAATGGGTTCAAGATGGCACTAGAACATATGGAGATGATGATATAAGAAAAGAAAATAATGATAAACTTAAAAAAATCTTAGATACAAATGGTATAAAATATGTTAGTATAAAAGGTAACTATCAAGAAAGATATGCACAAAGTAAAGAAAAAGTAAAACAATTAATTAGGAGGGTTTAATATGTTTGAAGAAGAACAATTAAATGAATTTGTAAATAGAATGTTTTTAAACGCAACAAATACAAATGCAAATGTTAAAGAAGGATTATCTAATTTTAGAAAATATTTAAAAGAAACTAAGATGTGTGAAGAATCATATTTAAAAAAATTAGATAAAATTATTGAATGTAGTTCTGAAATATTAGCATTAAAAAGAAAAATAGGAAATATAGATGTAACAACTCTTATACCACAAGAAGAAAAACCAACAGTAAAAGCACCACAAAAAACTTTAGGAACAATGCCAAGAACAAGTACAACAAGAAAGAAAACAACATCTAATGTATGTGGAGGAAGTACACCATCATATTCTAACACTTGTTCAAACACATCATCATCATATTCAAGTAGTTGCGGTGGTGGATCTAGTTACTCTAGTCGTTGCTAATGAAAACAATTGAACTATTTAATCAAGAAGTCTTAGTAAAAGATTCACTATGTGGACCAACTCCAGAATCAAGATGGGAAGTAGAACCTAATTTAAGACTTTATATAAAAGTAACTGATTCCTGCAATGCAGATTGTAAGTTTTGTGCTAATGGTAATTGTAAAGATTTTGGTAAATTAGATTTAGAACATTTAGACTTTGTAATTCGATATTTAAAAGAAAATAATCGTTTACATAGTATCGGATTAACAGGTGGAGAACCAATGATTAATCCTGATAAATTAAATGATATATTAAATTTAATTTGGAGTATTGATAAAAATATTCAAGTACAAATATCTACAAATGGATTAAATTTAAGAGAAATAGCTGGTTTTGATGACCCAAATAATCTAGAAAGCATCCATATATCAAGACACCATTACGATGATAAGAAAAATATAGAAATATTTGGAACAGATACTATCGCAACTACAGAAGATATAATGTTTTTACAAGATGCTCTTACTAATAAAAAAATTATTAATATAAATACTTTAGTAATGAAAGATTATATTAGTAATTTAGAAGAAATAAAGAAAATGTTAGATTATGTTGGAGAAACAGGAGTATATAAAAATGGTTTTGTATCTCTTATGAAATGTAATGATTATTCAGAAAGCCATTTTATAAATTTTAATGATATTTTTAATAATTTAGATGAAAATTTTTTACTAGCGCATCGTTTTTATGCCGCAACTTATTGTGAATGTATAGATGGAATTTACTCATCAAAAAATGCTAAACTAGTTGAATTTTATGCTAGAATGGTTAAAGAATGTAAATGTCCTTATACAACACAATTAGTATATACATCAGATAATAAAGTAACTGCTGGTTTTGGAGGGAAAGTATTATATAAAGGAATAAATAGATAGAGGTGATATAATGCTTGGTGCAATAATAGGTGATATCGCAGGATCATTCTATGAAGTTTTAGAAATATTAGAACGAAAAAATAATAAAAGAAATAGAAGTTATGAAGAAAGAATTAAAATACTAGATGAAACTATTCCATTATTTACAGAAAACTCATCAGTTACAGATGATTCTATATTAACTTGTGCTATATATGATGCCATAATAAATAAAAAAGACTATGAAAAATGTCTAAAGGAATATGGTCTAAGAGAAATAAATTTAGGACTAGATATATATGGAAGAAGTCGTTTTGGTAAAGGATTTGTAGAATGGTTAGAAAATGAAAAACAAGGAAATAGTTTTGGAAATGGTTCAGCAATGAGAATAAGTCCAGTAGGGTACTTATTTGATACTTTAGAAGAAGTAAAAGAAGAATCAAGAAAAGCAACTATCCCATCTCATAATCATGAAGAATCAATTAAAGCCGCAGAAGCAGTTGCTGTAAGTATATTTCTTATAAGAAACGGAATGACTAAAGAAGAATTGAAAGATTATATTCAAAAAAACTATTATCAACTAAATTATAATTTAGAAGATTTACAAAGAAATTACACATTTTCATCAAAAGCATCTAACTCAGTACCACAAGCACTATATATTTTTTTAGTATCAAATAGTTTTGAAGATTCAATTAGAAAAGCAATTTCTATTGGAGGAGATACTGATACAATTGCCGCAATAGTTGGATCTATCTCAGAAAGTTATTATGGAATACCTAAAGATATAAAAGAAAAAGCAAAACCATATCTAAAAGATTATATGTATGATTTATTAAAGGATAGATATTATAAAAAAGAAAAAGTGAGGGTAAAAAATGAAACAAATAATTGATTTATTAAAAGAAAAAAATAAAACTATATCTACAATGGAATCTTGTACTGGTGGAGGAGTAGCTAATGCTATTACTAATATTGAAGGAGCAAGTGAGGTATTAAGATATAGTGCTGTAACTTACTCAAATGAATATAAAATTAAAATGGGTGTAGATGAAAAGATAATTGATAAATATAGTGTCTATAGTATGGAAACAGCTATAGAAATGGCAAAAAATATATCAAACTTCGCAAATAGTAATATAGGAGTAGGTATTACAGGAAAACTTAATAGAGTAGATATAAATAATCCATATGGTGAAGATAATGTAGTATTTATAACAATCTATGATAAAGATAATGATAAATACTATAATTACAAAGTAGAAGCAACAAAAGGATCTAGAAAAGAAAATAAAGAATTAGTAATAGATAAAATAAAAGAAGAATTAGTTAAAATAATATAGAAGAGTTATCTCTTCTTTTTTATTTGTAAAGAAAAAATAAAAAATGTAAAACCTTGACAAAAGACCGGGGGGGGGTAAGATTTAAATAGAAAGAGGAGATTTACATGAAAAGAATTTTTTTAGGAACTATAATGATTTTATTAATATTTGGATTAACTGGATGTAAAGACAATAAAGAAATTTCAAATGATAAAAAGAATGAAGAAACAATAATTACGATAGTTAATAATGAAGGAAAAACAGAAAAGTTAACATTAAAAGAATTGTCAGAAGTTTATAGCAACAATCAAGCGAAATTTGAAAAACTATATTTAGGAGCAAAAGCAACTTATGAAGGTGTAATTGAAAAAATACAAACAGGAAGTAGTATTAATTTAGGAGGATGTTATGCAAATGCGCCAAGCAACATTTCAATTCACTTTGAAGAAAATAATGATGTCAAAGTATTCTTCGGACTAAAAGAAAGTGATTATGATGTAACAACACTAAATAAAGGAGATAAAGTAAAAGTAACTTCTATCATTTCAAATTTTAGAGATGATAAATATGGTAAATTTTTAACAATTGCTAATTGGGACGGAAAAATAACTTCATGTAAATGGGGGACAAGCAAATCCACTATTGAAATTATAAAATAAAAAAAGCGATTTATTTAATCGCTTTTTATTTATTTTAATGAAAATCATAATATCTATAAAAACTATGAACAGTATTATCTTTTTCTTTACTACCATCATAGAATACATATGTACAAATAAGACTACCATGATTTTCTTCTATAGCTTCTTTAATCTTATTTCTAGTTCTACCTAAGTAATAACTATCATCGATAAATACTATCCTCTTATTTTGGATATTAAAATTCTCCCAAAAAGAAGTAATAACATTATCTTTTCTTAATCCTCCATTAACTACAATTATTTTTTCTTTTAAATCGTCTTGGTAATTAGAAGCATATTCATAAAAAACACTACCAAATTTACCACTAACAATTATATAATCAAATTTTTCATTATCTTTCACTTTATCAATCATTAAATTAATAAGTTTTTTATCATCACGAAGTTTTTCATCAATCGCATCAAAGAAGCTTTCTCCGCCTTCATGTTGAATTAAACACTCATTAACTAAACTTTTCATAGTGTTTTCCATAAATTCCCCCCCAAGTGCGCATATTATATCATATTTTTGCCTAAAAAGTCAAATATGGTATAATTATCTTGGTGATTTTATGAGAATTGGTATTGATATAGATAATGTTATTTTAGAAACAGATGAAGTGTTATTAGAAGAGTTTTTAAAAGAAGATAAAAATAAAAGAAATAAAGGAATAATAAACAAAGATTTATATTTAATGAGTGGTATGTTTGATTGGAGTAAAGAAGAAATAGATGAATTCTTACATATTAATATGGAAAAGATAGCTAAAAATCTAAAACCAAAAGAAAATGCTAAGTACTATATTGATAAATTATTAAATGAAGGACATGAAATATATTTAATTTCTAATCGTAGTACTAAACAATATACAAATGCTTTTGAAACTACTACTAATAATTTAAAAGATAATGAAATTAATTATACAAAATTAATTATAACTGAAACAAACGATAAGAGTAGTGCATGTTTAGAAAATAATATAGATGTAATGATTGATGATCGTCCTAGTAATTGTTTTAAATTAATTGATAAAAATATTAAATGTATTTTATTTAAATCTAAATATGAAAAAAGAGTATTTGATGAATTTGATGTAATAAATACTTGGAATGAGTTATACATTTTACTAAATAAGATGACAAAATAACATAAATGTGTTAAAATATACCACATTCAAAGGGGAAATAGGTATGTTAAGACTTGAAGATATAAAAAAAGAATTAGATAAAACTGATGAAGAACTAGCTAATTTCTTATATGTCGCAGATAATCCAGAAAGATATAATGAACTATGTCGAAAAAAGAATAAATTATCGGAAATGTATAAATTATTAAGCTTGCCTAAAATAGTATCAACAGATGAGTTAGACATTTATGTTGAAAATAAAGGCTTTAGTCATTATATTTATCATTTAACTCTACACGAAGATATAAACGAAATAGGTCATATTAGAGTAACATATAAAGAATGTGATGATAAATTTGGGAATATAGGTTATGAAATAAAAAGGCAATATCAAGGTTGTAATTTTGCTTTAAAAGCACTTGAACTATTGGAAGATGAAATGATACAAAGAGGACTAATTAAACCTATAATAACCGCATACCCATATAATTTGCCATCAATTAGAACAATAGAAAAATTTGGTGGAGTATTAATAAGAGAACATGATAACTTAATAACTTATAACAAATACCAAGTAGATTTATTAAATAAAAAACAAGAAAGTATAAAACAAAAAAGAAAACACTTATAAAGTGTTTTTTATTTACAAAAAATAGCTTATATGTTATAATCAATTTGTTAATAAGAAGAGGTGTAATTATGGAAAAAGAATATAAAACAGAAGAAGAATTTTTAAAAAATTACGATTCTAGTCAATTTGAAAAATTATCCGCAACAACAGATATCTTAATATTTAGTGTTGCATCATCAAAACAAGAAAATTATCGTAAGTTAAATAACAAGCATTTTAGTGTTTTATTAGTTAAAAGAGATCAGTTTCCATTCAAAAATAAATGGTGTTTACCAGGTGGATTTATAGGAATAGATGAAACTAGTGAAGAAGCTGCTAAAAGAGTATTAGCTCGTGAAACCAATTTACATAATATTTATTTAGAGCAATTATATACATTCGATGATGTTAAAAGAGATCCAAGAATGAGAATTATTAGTATTTCTTACGTTGCTTTAGTAGATAAAAATAGACTTGATGATACTTTATATGAAAATGCTTCTTGGTTTAATATGGAAGTAGATGAAGATGAAAATAGAATTAAAGTTAATTTAGATAATGGTGAAGAAAACTTTGATATTATCGTTAAAAAGACCTTAAAAGAACAAACAACAGATAGATATAAATATACAATTGAAAAAAATGATCATATTGCATTTGACCATCCTTTAACAATTGTAAGTGGTATATCAAGAATTAAAAATAAATTAGAATATACTGATATTGCATTTAATTTAATGCCAGAATATTTTACTTTAGGAGAATTACAACAAGTATATGAAGTTATTTTAGGAAAGAAACTATTAGATCCAGCATTCCGTCGTATTATCGCATCAAAAGTAGAACAAACAGATAAAACAAGAGTAGATGGTGGACATAGACCATCAAAATTATTTAAGTATAAGAAGAATAAATAATGGGTCGATTAATAAATAAAATTAAACTTTTTCCTAATAATAACGAAAAAAGTAAAGAAATAGAAGAATTATTAAAGACAAGATTAGAACTCGCAAATTTTGAAGTTGTAGAAGATAGTCGCTATGATTTAGCTCTAGCTATTGGTGGCGATGGTTCATTTCTAAGAATGGTAAAAAATAATGTTTTTGATAGCGAAACATATTATGTTGGAGTAAATGCAGGTACACTTGGATTTCTTCAAGAAATATCAATAGATGATATCGATGTCTTTATCGAAAGACTAAATAATAATGATTTTACAGTTCAAACTATTGGTGTTCAAGAAACTAAAATTACAACTAAAGATGGTAATATTTCTAGATTCTTTTCTTTAAATGAAATTGTAGTAAGAGATAAAAATCTAAAAACAACTAAATTAAATATTGAAATAGATAATGAATTATTA
Source organism: Bacillota bacterium (assembly GCA_015059405.1). GTDB lineage: Bacteria > Bacillota_I > Bacilli_A > RF39 > UBA660 > RUG11788. The sequence continues at coordinate 61,222 of SVAL01000007.1, read as the reverse complement.
GAAAAATATATTGGTGATGGAGTATTAATATCAACATCAATTGGATCAACTGCTTATAACTTAAGTTTTGGTGGCTCAATTGTGTATGATGACTTGCATACTCTACAAATAACTCCAATCGCACCACTTAATACAAAAAGTTATCGTGATATTCTAAATTCAATTATCATCCCAGAAAATAGAACTATTACTATTAAGCCAACTATAGATGGCACAGATAATTTATTAGTAATTGTTGATGGTGAGAATAATATTTATAATGAAGTAGAAGAAATAACTACTATAGTTAGAAATAAAAAGATTAAATGTATTAGAATGTCTAATTTCAGTTATGCAAGAAAAATAAATGAAAAGTTTTTGTCAGAAAAATAGTAAAAAAATGACAAAAAAATAAAAAAAATAAATAAAAACGTCGAAAAAAGATAAAAAAATAGATATTTTTGTTGTACAAAAAATAACAATATGCTATAATCTTTTGTAGTAATGACGGAAGGAGGGGAGAATATGATTAGAACACCTGTTAAAGATAATAATATCGATGCAGCATTAAAAAGATTTAAACAAAAAGTAGCAAGAGACGGAGTCCCTTCTGAATGTCGTAAAAGAGAATGTTATGACAAACCAGGAATTAGAAGAAGAGAAGCTAAGAAAGCTGGTATCAAAAACACTCAAAAAAGAAATAGAGCAAACAATAGAGGATATTAAAATTAAGTGCACAAGCACTTTTTTTTGTACTCTTTTTATGATAAAATAAGCTAAGGAGATGAAAATATGAACTTATTAGAAAAATTTAATCAAGATATGATTACAGCAATGAAAGCACAAGATAAAGAAAGATTAACTGTATTAAGAATGGTAAAAGGGGCTATGCAACTAGAACATATCAATAATAAAAAAGAATTAAATGAAGAATTATTAATTGATTGTGTTGGTAAACAAATTAAAATGCGTAACGATTCAATCAGTGAATTTGAAAAAGCTGGAAGACAAGATCTAGCAGACAAAACTAAAGAAGAAGTAATAATTTTAAATGATTACTTACCAAAACAATTAACTAGCGAAGAAGTAAATGCTATTATTGATGCAGCATTTGCAAAAATTAATCCAACATCAGGAAAAGATATGGGATTAATCATGAGAGAAGTTACACCTTTATTAAAAGGTAAAACTGATATGAAACAAGTTAGTGAAATTATTAAAAATAAATTATCATAGAAGACTTATGTCTTCTTTTTTTGTTATATAGAACTAAAAAATTAATATAATTAATTAGGTGATTTTATGAGAGGTATAGTTAATTATATTAAAGATGATGAATTTAGAATAAATATAACTAAAAATAAAGCCAATATAGTTAATTATATAGAGCTTTTCTCTATGTCAGAAAATAGAATATCTTTATCAAGTTCATTAGGAAGAATTATAATTAAAGGGAACTCTTTAACAGTAAAAAAACTATTAAATAAAGAAATACTAATAGAAGGTGATATTTTAAATATTGAGATAGGTGATAAAGATGTTTAATAATTATTATGAATTAAAAATAGAAGGTAAAGATGTAAAAAGATTTATTAAACAATTATATAATTTAGGAATATATTTTGAAGAAATAAAGTTTATAGATAAAATAGTATATGTAAAAATAGATTCAAATAATTATAAGAAATTAAGTAAAGTAAAAACTATTTATAAAATATATATTACAAATTTATATGGAATAAACAAAATAAAAGATATTATTAAAAAGTATAATATTTTTTTTATATGTATTCTTTTAGGAATAGTTTTATTAAATATACTTTGTAATATAACTTTTGAAATAGAAATAGATACCAAAAATGAAGAAATATATAATTTAGTTGAACGACAACTAAAAGTAAATGGTATAAAAAAATATACTTTTATGAAGGATTTTAAAAAAAGACAAGTAATAATAAATAATATATTAGAAAATAACAAAGATAAATTAGAGTGGTTAGAAATAGAAAGAGTTGGTACTAAATACATAGTAAGAGTAGAAGAAAGAATCATAAAAACAGAAAAAGATAAATGCAGTCCCAGAAATATAATTGCCAAAAAAACAGGAATAATTATGAATATTACTTCGTCTAAAGGAGAAGTAATAAAAACCGTAAATGACTACGTGAAAAAAGGCGATATTTTAATTAGTGGAATTATTACTAAAAATGATGAAGAAAAAAATAGAGTGTGCGCAGAAGGTAAGGTATATGCTGAAACTTGGTATCAAGTAATAGTAGAAGTACCATATAACTATAAAGAAACTATATATACAAAAGAATATAAAAAGAATATATCATTTACTATTTTTAATAAGAGATATGCATTATTTAAAGACTATAATGAATTTATAACAAGTGAAAAAACTCTAAAAAGTAATGTACTTCCATTTAAGATAAGTCTTGAAAATAATCAAAAAATAATTAATATTGATCAAATATATACAAATGAAGAACTTGATCTAAAAGCATTTCAATTAGCTAAAGAAAAAATACTAACAATAGTAAAGGAAGAAAATAATATTTTACTAGAAAAGAAATTGAAAACAACCCCAAAAAATAGTACAATAGAGATGGTAATATTCTTTAAAGTTAAGGAAGATATTACATTATATCAAGACATAGAAGAAAACGGGTGATGTTATGAGAAGTGTTATAGATACAACTGTATACGAAATACTGAGTATGACGTGGCCAACTCTTTTAATCGCTGTAGTTTTAGTAGTAACAATAAGAATTGGTTATTTATTAAAACATCGAGATGAATTTGTATTCTATAAAGAAGTTTTATATCTATGTTTTATGTTGTATATATTATGTGTCTTTCAACTAGTAACAGCAAAAGATTTAAATACTAGTGATGGTAATAATTTGCGATTATTTAGTGAAATATTTAGATATGATGTTGGTAGTAGATTATTTTTTAAAAATATAATTGGAAATGTCCTATTATTTGTGCCATATGGATTTTTTGCATCATTTTATATCGAGTTAAAAAATCCAATTAAAGCCTTTATATTAATACTAGCAGCATCTATTTCAATAGAAGTAACACAACTAGCAATTGGAAGAGTATTTGATGTAGATGATATTTTATTAAATGTTGTTGGTGGTATGATAGGATACTTTATATATATGATTATTTATAAAATAGGACAAATATTTCCTTTCTTTAAAAAAGAAATATGTTTAAATTTATTAACGATTATAGTATTAATAGTAACAGTATTAATAGTAACGTGGAGGTAATATGGAAATAGAAATTTTTAATGAAACAAATGAAGATTTAGAAAAAGAATTAGAAGAATTAAAGACTCTTTTAATAAATGTTAGTAAAGATGAAGGACTTGATAATATCTTATTTAATGTTATAATTATAGATAATGATAGAATAAGAGTTTTAAACAGAGAATATAGAAATATTGATCGTGAAACAGATGTTATTTCCTTTGCTTTAGAAGATGATAAAACATTTAATTTAGAAGAAATTAGAGTATTAGGAGATATTTATATTTCTGTAGAAAAAGCAAGAAGTCAGGCTAAAGAATATAATCACTCTTTTAAAAGAGAATTATCTTTTCTTGCTATTCATGGATTCTTACATCTATTAGGATATGATCACATGGAAAAAGAAGATGAAGAAATAATGTTTAAGAAACAAGAGGAGGTATTATCACGTTATGAAATTGTTCGCTAGAAGATATAAACATGAAAAAAAGACCGTAAAAGGAACTTTAAAAAATGCTCTTGAAGGAATAAATTATACTTATAATTCAGAAATTAATTTAAGACTTCATTTCTTAGCTGCAGTTGTAGTTTTTGTTGTTTGCTTCATTTTAGGAGTAAGTATAATTGAATGGGCTATATGTATATTATTAATTGGATTAGTTATTGCACTAGAATTAATCAATACTGTTGTTGAAGTAGTAGTTGATTTAGTACAACCAAAATATGATCCACTTGCTAAAATAGCAAAAGATACTGCATCAGGGGCAGTCTTAGTAATGGCAATAACAGCCGCTATCATTGGATTAATAATATTATTACCAAAAGCATTAGTATTTATTGGTCTAATATAGGAGGAAATATGTTTGAAAAATTACGAAAGTTACAAGAAAACAGTTATGTTCCTTTAACAAATTATCGTACAGCGTCAATCGTTGTTACAAAAGATGGTAAAGGATTTCCGGGGGTAAATGTTGAAAATCCATCATTTAGAGATGGAATGTGTGCAGAGCAAAATGCAATAGCTGCTGCATGTAGTGCTGGTTATGGTAAAGGAGATTTTGCTCTTTTATATGTAATCACAGATGGACAAACTGTATCTACTCCTTGTTTTTTATGTAGACAAGTAATTAACGAACTATTTTCACCAGATAGTCCTATTATTTGTTATAGTACTACAGGCGAAAAAAAAGTATTTACAGTTAGACAACTATGTCCATCACCTTTTGATGAAAGTGATTTAGTATAGAGGTGTATTATGGATAATGAAAAATATAGAAAAAAATTGATAAAATTACTACAAAATTGCTGTGTACCTAGTGACTCACTTCACTTTTCATCAATAGTAGTTATGAAAGATGGTACCGAATTTTTTGGAGTAAATGTAAAAAATTCAGTATTCAGAGATGCTATCTATGCTGAACAATCTGCAATTGGTCAAGCAGTAACATCCGGATACAAAAAAGGAGATTTTGAAAAAATATATTTGATGGTAGGAAGTGCAAGTATTTCCGACTTAAAATATTTAGATAGAGCAGTAATTTGCGAATTCTTTGAAGACAATAAAGAAGTTGTTTGTATGAATTTATTTGGACAAGGAGTAACACTAGAAGTTGCAAATCTTTACTCATCTATATTCAACTATTAGGAGGTTTTTATGAAAAGTGGTTTTGTTAGTATAGTTGGAAGACCTAACGTAGGTAAATCAACTTTGTTAAATAGCTTATTAGAAAGAAAAATTGCCATTACTAGTAACGTTAGTGGTACAACTAGAAATATAATCCAAGGTATATATAATGATGATGATTCACAAATTGTTTTCATTGATACACCAGGGATACATAAACCACAAAATAAACTAGGAACATATTTAAATCAAAAAGCATATATGATGACAGAAGATGTTGATTTATTATTATTTTTAGTTGATGTAGAAAAAGGTTTTGGTAAAGGAGATCAATTTATATTAGAAAAGATAAAACAAGAAAATAAACCAACATTTCTAATTCTAAATAAAGTTGATCGTATAAAAAAGGAAGAACTATTTGAAATTATTACTGAATTAAATAAACTACATGATTTTAAAGAAATAATTCCAGTATCAGCTTTGAAGGGGGATAATGTAGTTGATTTAATTAATACAATAAAAAAATATTTAAATGATGATGTTAAATATTATGATGATGAAATTATTACCAATGTTAGTCGTAATTTCCTAATCGCAGAATTTGTAAGAGAAAAAATTCTTCATTTAACTAATAAAGAAGTGCCACATACAGTAAACTGTATGGTTGAATCTTATGAAGATACAGGTAATATAATTGAAATAAGTGTATTAATAATTGTAGATAGAGATAATTTAAAAAAGATAATTATAGGTAAACAAGGAAGAATGTTAAAAGAAATAGGAATACAAGCAAGACAAGACATCGAAGAATTCCTAGGTAAACAAGTTTTCTTAGAAACACACGTTAAAACAATTGAAGATTGGCGTGATAAAGATAAATATTTAATAGAATTTGGACTAAAAGAAATAGACTAAATAATATAAGAGGTGTATTTTATGAACGATAACAATCAAAATAATGTAAATAATAATCAAGTTAATTCTGATGAACAACGTAAAAAATATGGTACACAATATAATATTTATCACGACAAAGAAGAACTAAATAAATCAAGTAATATTGTAGTTGTAATAATAGGAATTATTTTACTATTAGTTTTATTAATAATGATACTTGATTAAAATATATGAATAAATAAATATTTTTATCATCAATATATAATAGGTGATATAAATATGAATGATAATTATGAAATTGTATGGAATCTTTTTAAACAAACAGGGGATATTAAATATTATTTAATGGCCAAAAAAATAGAAGGTGAATCAAGTGCCAGAGATAAAGAAAATAGAAGGAATAGTAATAGGTGATACTAATTATAGTGAGTCTAGTAAAATATTAAATATACTTACAAAAGACTATGGCATAATTGGTGTAATGTCTAAAGGATGTCGTAAAGTAAAAAGTAACCTAAGGACAGTAAGCACCAAACTTATTTATGGAGATTTTAATGTCTACTATAAAGATAATGGTTTATCTACCTTAATTAGTGTTGATTTAAAAAGATACTATAAAAATATCATGACAGATATAATTAAAATTAGCTATGCTACATATCTAATTGAACTCTCTCAACAAACATATAAACAAAATCCCAGTACTGAAATATATAATTTATTAATAGAGGGATTAAATAAAATAGAAGATGGTTTTGATCCACTAATTATTACTAATATAATTGAATTGAAATATTTAGATTATTTAGGAATTGGCCTAAATGTTGATGGTTGTAACATTTGTGGTAACCAAACAGAAATAGTAACTCTTAGTAGTAAGAGTGGTGGATTCGTTTGTAGAGAATGCTATACTAACGAAAAAATAGTAAGTGAAAAAGCAATTAAAGTAATAAGAATGTTTAATTATGTAGATATATCTAAAATAACTAAGTTAGACTTATCTATTCAAACAGTAAAAGAAATAAGTGAATTCTTAGATGAATATTATGATTTATACTCAGGATTATATTTAAAGAGTAAATCATTTTTAAAAACTTTTAATAACTAAAGGCATGTAAATGCCTTTTAAATTGACAAAAAATATGAAAAATGCTATAATTAGCAACATGTGACAAAGGGGGATTAATATGGAATTTATAATAAAAAGAATGCATTCTGATGAAGAATTAAAAGAAAGAATTTTAGGTATATCAAGAGAAGATTTAGAAAGATCTATCGCTAAGGGACAAGCTATTATTAGAAATGGTAGAATAAGTAGAATAAAAAAATCTATTCAAGAATCATTTGAAGAAACTAAAAGATTAGAAGAACTATCACATTTAATTAGAGAACAAGATTTTTCTACATTAAAACAAATAGATGCACTTATGCGTGGAAATCATATAAATACTATGATAAACGTAGATAATTTTACTCCTTCAGCTGTTGAATTATATGTAGCAATTGTAAAAAAAGTATATTTAAAAACACTTACTAAATGTCAAAGAGAATATGCGTGTGATGAACTATGTAGTATTGCTAAAGGATGGAATGCATTTAACCAAGACTTAACAACAACTACATCTAAAAAAACAAAACTTGAGTTGGCGGAACAAGCTATGAATGTATTACAAACTACAAATGATAAAGCTGTAACAAGAATAGCTAACGAAGCAAACGCACCAAAAATAAGAATATTAGCAAATTAAAGTAGATTTATCTACTTTTTTTATTTATTTTAATACTTTATACTTATCAAGTATTAAGAGTTTTGATATAATAGAGCAAGGTGATGTATATGGATTTATCTCATATAAGAAATTTCTCAATAATAGCCCATATTGATCATGGTAAAAGTACCCTTGCTGATCGTATTTTAGAAGTAACTAATGCTGTTACAAAAAGAGAAGCAAAAGCACAATTTTTAGATAGTATGGATCTTGAAAGAGAAAGAGGAATAACAATAAAATTAAATACAGCGGCACTAACATATAATTATAATGGCGAAGAATATAATTTAAATTTAATAGATACTCCTGGTCATGTCGACTTTACTTATGAAGTAAGTAGAAGTCTAGCAGCCTGTGAAGGAGCAATTTTAGTAGTAGATGCAGCTCAAGGAATTGAAGCTCAAACTTTAGCAAACCTATATTTAGCAATGGAAAATGATTTAACAATTATTCCAGTAATAAATAAAATAGATTTACCAAGTGCAGACATTCCTAAAGTAAAAAAGGAATTACATGATTTGTTAGGATTTACTGATGATGAAATAATTCTTACAAGTGCTAAAACTGGTGTTGGTATAAAAGAATTAGTTGATCGTATTGTTGAAGTAATACCAGCTCCAAAAGGTGATCGAAATGCACCATTACAAGCATTAATTTTTGATAGTATTTTTGACAGTTATCGTGGAGTTATTATTTCAAACAGGGTTGTAAATGGTAAAATAAAAGTAGGAGATACTATTCGTATGATGGAAACAAACGCTGAATATGAAGTAGTGGAACTTATGGTTAATACACCAAAAGAAGAAAAAAAACAAGAACTTTTAGCAGGAGAAGTAGGATCAATTGCTGCTAGTATTAAAAATATATCTGATATTAAAGTAGGAGATACTATTACTAACGCTAAAAATCCAGCAAGTGTTAGTTTACCTGGATATCAACCAATGAAATCAATGGTATTTTGTGGGTTATTCCCAATAGAATCAAATCGCTTTGAAGATTTAAGAGAAGCATTAAATAAATTAAAATTAAATGATGCATCTTTAATATTTGAACCAGAAACATCAACAGCTTTAGGATTTGGATTTAGATGTGGATTTTTAGGTCTTTTACATATGGATATCATAAAAGAAAGAATTACACGTGAATTTAATATTGATATTATTACAACAGCACCATCTGTTGTATATGAAGCTGTATTAACAAATGGCGAAGTAGAACTAATAGATGCTCCAACTAAGATGCCAGAGCAAACAAAAATAAAAGAAGTACGCGAACCATATATCAAAACTAATATTTTTACTCCAATTGAATATATCGGTCCTATTATGGAACTATGTCAAGAAAAAAGAGGTAATTATATCAGTATGGAATATATTGATGTAACAAGAGTAAATATTCATTACGAATTGCCTCTTTCAGAAATTGTATATGATTTTTTCGATAAATTAAAATCATATACAAAAGGATATGCATCGTTTGACTATGAACTTATTGGATATAAAACAAGTAATTTATGTAAGATGGATATTCTATTAAATGGAGATGTAATTGATGCATTAAGTGTTATTGTTCATAAAGACTTTGCATATAATCGTGGTAAAAGTGTTGTAGAACATTTAAAAGATGCAATTCCTCGTCAAATGTTTGAAGTACCAATTCAAGCAGCACTAGGAAATAAAATAATTGCAAGATCTACTGTAAAAGCATTAAGAAAAGATGTACTTGCTAAATGTTATGGTGGAGATATTACAAGAAAAAGAAAACTTCTAGAAAAACAAAAAGAAGGTAAAAAGAAAATGAAACAAATTGGTAGTGTAGAACTTCCACAAGAAGCATTTATGAGTGTATTGAGTATGGATGGTGAATAATATGGCAACAAAAGAAGAAATAATTAAAGAAGCAGAATATTATTTAAAAAATGATGTAACTATAGAACAAGCAAGTAGTGACTTACATATTAGTAAACGAACTCTACAATTACATCTAAAAAAATTAGAAGAATTAGCACCAGAGACTTTTAAATTAGTTCAAGAAAAGAAAACTGGTAATATTAAAGCAGGAACTATTAAAGGTGGACACACAGGAAAAAGAGGACCAACTTGGACAGAAGAACAAGCACTTGAAGTAGCAATGAAGATAATAAATGAGGGTATGACTTATCGCGAAGCTGAAGCTCATTTTAAAATTCCATCTTCTACACTACACGAAATGGTAACAAAAGGTGTTAAAGATTTTGATACAGCAAGTATGGTATATGCTGTTGCTGAAGCTAATCGTCGTGGAATGAGCGCTCAAGATTATATTGAAGAGCATAAAAGAACTCATCCACTTAGCGAAGATATATCAAGAGAGATAATGGAAGAAAGAGTTTCAAAATCAGGAAGAAAATAAATTAGTATTAGGGGGGTAAAATGAAAAATTATAGTAGAATAGCAAGTAAATATGGTGTTATTGGTAGCTATATGGATACAAGTGATTATATTGAAAGTTATAGAATAAATAAAGAACATAAATTCGCAGAAATAGTTTATATGTCTGGTTGGCATCATACTGAAGCATTAAACGAAAATACAGAAGCTGAATTAGAATCAAAACAAAAAGAACAATTACAAGAAATGCAAGACAAGCTAGAACCTAAAATTGATAGTAGAATACGTTGGCAAGGATCACTATTATTTTTATATGGAACCAATACTTTATTACAATATACAGTTGGTCATTGGTTTGCAGGAACATGTTGGTTATTAGGTGCAGGTATTTATTTTGGTCAATGTTATTTCCCATATAAATTAAAGAAAGAAATGAACTTAGTTTCTTGGATTATTGAACATAAAAATCAAGTAGATGAAGTAATAAAAAGTGAAGTAGATAAATATTTACCTAAAAATAAAAATACAAATACTATGAATCCAGTTAGGTGTGAATATCCAACAGATTTAGTTCCTTATTCTGAAAAATTATATGAAGAAGGAATTAATTTAAGTAATATAGATGAATTAAAAGTAAAACAATTAAAACATCTTCAAAAGAAAGTAATAAAAGCAGGTAAGAAAAATGTATAATTATATATCACTAGCACAAAATAATGGTATTTTTATTAGTAATAAAATGTATAATACTACTATTCAAAATTATCATCTAACTAAAGAAAATGATCATATTAAAATAGAATATATGGATGGGCGTACTAAAATAGTACCAACAAAAGAAGTATCTTTAGAAGAAATAAAACAAGAACAAGAAAAAAGTTTTAGAAAGATTAAAAGAAAAGTTGGAATACATTCAGGTATCATGAATGGTATTAAAATAACCTTATTAGGAGCAGATGTGTTTTTATCAACTGCTAACTTTCTAACAGGAAATACTTTAGGAGGAGTAGCTTTCTTACTTTTAGGAACATCAATGTCTTTAAATAAAACAGGATCTAAAGTATATAGAGAAATGAAAACTATATCATGGCTTTTAGAAAATAAAGATAAAGTAAATCAAATGATTAGAGAAGATGTCGATAGTTATATAACTGATAGTACAAATAACTTTGTTTATCCTGAAGAAGAAGTAATATATCCTAAAACTATGTATGATGAAGGGATAAATTTAAATAACATTGAGTCTCTAACACCAAAAGAATTAAGACTAATTAAGAGAAAGACTAAACAAAGAGAAAAATCTTTAAGAAATAAATAATTTAAAAGAAGGAGTGTGTAATATGAAAGAAATAGAATCTTTATATCTACATATTCCTTTTTGTAAGGAAATATGTTCATATTGTGATTTTTGTAAGATGTTTTATAACGAAAAATTTGTAGATGATTATTTAACTGAATTAGAAAATGAAGTAAATAAAAGATATAACAAAGAATATCTAAAAACTATATATATTGGTGGTGGAACACCATCAAGTTTGTCAAAAAAACAACTTGATAAATTATTTTCTATTACTAATCAATTAAATATAAAACAACAATATGAATTTACTTTCGAATGTAATATTTGTGACATTAATAAAGAATTATTAGAGATATTAAAAAATAATAAAGTAAATAGAATAAGTATTGGCATAGAAACAATCAACGAAAAATTCTATAAGTTTTTAAATAGATATAATAATAAAGAAGAAATAAAAAATAAAATAAAACTAGTAAAAGAATATTTTACTAATATAAATATAGATTTAATGTATGCATTCCCGAATGAAACTATAGAAGATTTAGATAACGATTTGAACTTCTTTAAAGAATTAAATGTACCACACATATCTATATATTCATTAATATTAGAAGAGCATACTAAATTGTATATAGATAAAACAAAACCAATTGATGAAGAATTAGAGTCTAATATGTATTATCATATAATTAAATATTTAGAAGAATTAGGATATATTCACTATGAAATAAGTAATTTTTCTAAAGAAGGGTATTCATCAAAACATAATTTAACTTATTGGAATAATGATAAGTATTATGGCTTTGGACTTTCATCTGGGGGATACATTAATAACATTAGATATACCAATACTAGTAGTTTTAATAATTATTTAAAAGGAAATTATATAAAAGAAAAAGATATAATTACTAAAGAAATAGATATGGAAAATGAAATGATTCTAGGATTAAGAAAAATTAAAGGTATAAAAAAAGATGACTTCTTTAGTAAATATAATTTCAAAATAGAAGAAATATTTGATATAATAAATATGATTGATAAAAATTTATTAGAAGATAAAGAAGGGTATATAAAAATACCTAAAGATAAACTGTATTTATCTAATTCTATTCTAATAAATTTTATAGGAGGTAGTAATGAATAAAGTAGCAATTTTTGAACAAGAGTTAAAGTATATAAAAAATGAATCATACAAAAATGATGCGATGTACTTAATTGATGGCTTACCTGATTATTTCTTTGAAGTAGAAGCTGCATCAACTGGAAAATATCATCCTAGATATGCACAAGGTAATGGTGGATTAGTAAGACATACAAAGGCTGCAGTTAGAATTGCTTATGAGTTACTAAGTGATCCAGCAATCGGGAATAAATATACTGAAGAAGAAAAAGATTTAATGCTAATTGCATTAATGCTTCATGATGGTTTAAAAAAGGGGAAAGAATGTAGTAGGTACACTAAATTTGAACATCCACTATTAATAGGGGATTATATTAAAGAAAATAAAGCGAACTTAAACTACAGTGACGATGAAATAAAATTCTTATCCGATGTTATAGCATCTCATATGGGACCTTGGACACAAGATTATAATGGTAATGAAGTTTTACCTTACCCTAAATCTAAATATCAGAATTTTGTTCATATGTGTGATTTTCTAGCAAGTAGAAAAGTAATCGATATTCATTTCGATGAAAACAATAATATAGTGGAGGAGTAATAATATGTCAAAATTTGATGTTGATTATATCAACTTATGTAAAAAGATTTTAACTGAAGGGGTAGAAGTAGAAAACAGAACGGGAACTAATACAATTAAAATTCCATCTCATCACTTTCATTTTGATTTAAGTGAAGAATTTCCTGTTTTAACTACAAAACAATTATATTTTAAAGCAGCTATTATTGAAATGCTTTGGATTTACCAACAACAATCAAATGATGTTAGATGGTTACAAGAACGTGGAGTTAAAATTTGGGATGAATGGGAAATTGCAGAAGATGGTTATTGGCGAGCTACTCAAATGTTACCAAATGCCGAAGGTATACTAGAAAAAACAGAAGTTGAAAAATATTTTGGTGAAGAATGGGCTCATACAATTGGTACTGCTTATGGATGGATAGTAAAAAATTTCCATTTAATAGATAAATTAATAGATAGATTAAAAAATAATCCAAACGATAGAAGAATGGTACTTAGTTTATGGCAAGATCAGTTTGTAGATACTGCAGTACTTCCATCTTGTGTATGGAGTAGTGAATGGGACGTTACAGATGGAAAACTTAATTGTTGGGTACACCAAAGAAGTTGTGATGTACCACTTGGCCTTCCATTTAATGTAACACAATATGCAGTATTATTATCATTACTTGCACATTGTACTGGACTTGAAGTAGGTACAATTGATTGGAGTATTAAAGATGCACATATCTATGTTAATCAAGTAGAAGGTATTAAAGAACAAATAAGACGTTTTGATGAACAAGGACACTTACCAGCACCAGAACTATGGATTAATCCAGAAGTAACTGATTTCTATGAAATAGATAATTCTCGTGAACTAAAAGATGTAAAAGTTAAAAAATATCAACATATGGGACCTATTAAATTCCCAATAGCTCAATAATATGAAATTATCATTAATTGCTGCAATAGGTGAAAATAATGAATTAGGAAAAGATAATAATCTTATTTGGCATTTACCTGGAGATTTAAAATTTTTTAAAGAAACAACAATGGGTAAGACAATAGCCATGGGATATAATACATACTTATCTTTACCTAAACGACTACCAGGTCGTAAATATATAGTTTTTACATTTAAAGATAGAGAATTAGATCCAGATATAGAAATATTTCACAATAAAGAAACATTCTTAGAGTCAATGAAAGACCGAGAAGAAGAGATTTTTATTATAGGTGGTGCTAGTATATATAAACAATTTATTAATGACTGTGAAAGCTTATATTTAACTGAAGTAGAAGCAAGTTGTAAAGATGCTGATGTTTACTTCCCAGAATTTAATAAAGATGATTATACAAGCGAACTTATAAGAGAAAATGAAGATAAAGGTATAAAATATAAGCATATGGTATATAGGAGAAAGTAATATGGAAAAAGGTAAATTAATAGTAATAGAAGGAACTGATTGTTCAGGAAAAGAAACACAATCTAAATTATTAGAAGAAAAATTAAATAAATTAGGACACAAAGTATATCGTATGGGATTTCCTAAATATGAAACACCAACTGGTAAAATAGTAGGGGGATGCTATTTAGGAAAACCTGAAATAAGTGAATCACTATTTACTGAAGGTGCTAATAGTGTAGATCCTAAAGTGGCATGTCTATATTATGCTGCTGATAGAAAATATAATATCAATGAAGCATTAGAATACTTAGAAAAAGGATACTTTGTTATTCTAGATAGATATACAACATCTAATATGGCTCATCAAGGTGGTAAAATATTAGATAAAGAAGAACGTATTAATATGTATCAATGGATAGATCGTCTAGAATATTGGCTTTTAGGACTTCCTAAACCAGACATTACTATTTTCTTACATATGCCATATGAACAATCTTTAGAATTAAAGAAAAATAGAGAATTTTTAGATGAACACGAAAAAAATCCAGAACATCTAAAACATGCTGAAGCATCATATATAGAATTATCTGAATTATATAATTGGAGTACTATTAAATGTGTAATAGATAATACTATTAGAACTAAAGAAGATATTCATGAAGATGTTTTAAAAATAGTTTTACAAGATTATGAATAAGAAATGATTTCTCATTTCTTTTTTTATGCAATAAAAAAGAGTACTAATTGTACTCTTAATTAATCATTTCTCCAATTGTATCATCAACTACATCTTGAATAGAAGGACCTTTATCAGAATATGCATCTATCAAATCAAGAATTTCTTTGTAATTAAATTCAACATTAGTTAAATCTAAAATATTATTTCTTCTTTCTTCAACTGCACCATATCCACCAATAATATTATCTAAAGTATTTTTTTCATATAAAACAACTTCTTCATTATTAGAGATTTCTTCATCTTTTTGACCTTTAACAATATCATCTAAATTTTTAATTGTTGAAGGATCTTCAACTAATCCTAAATCAGTAATTAAACTATTATTATCAAATATATCAATTAAATCACCAATTTCAGCTTCTAATTCTTTTTCATGTAGAATTCTTTGTTGAACTTTATTATCATATTCAGCTAAGAATTTTCTAAATGCTTCATCCTCTTGTTCTTTACTTAATTTCTTTTCTTCTCCAAATTGATCATCATATTGTGATAAGAATTCTTTAAATAATTTATCCATCTTAGCTTTAGTTAACTTAGCATCATATTGTTCAATAAATTCTCTAAATAACTTACGTTCATTTTCTTTAGCAAGAACTTCTTCATCCATAATCTTTTTATCTTCAAGTATGAAGAATTTAACAAACTCTGGATCACTAGCATCAAGTTTTTTATTAAATTGCCATAAGAATTCATCAACATTAATAATAGAAGTATCAAGAGTAGGTAAGTCATTTTCATCAGTATTTTCAATATCAATAAGTTCAAGTTCATCATCGAATGTACCATCAAATGTCATCCAATCTGCATCTTCTTCAACATCGATAACTTCTTCACCAGCTTCATTAATTCCAATATCAGCTTTAATAGCATTATCTAAGTCAACGTCGATATCAACAACACGATATATTTCTTGGAATGTAGTATGTCCCATAATAACCTTTTGTAAAGCATCTTGTAATAATGTAGTAGTATCACCATTACCATATACATCATCACGTAATTGTTCTTTATCAACAGATTCATCAGAAATCATATCACGCAAGTGCTCAGAAATATATAATACTTCATGAATAGCAATACGTCCTTTAAATCCACCATGACACTCACTACAACCAACTGGTTCATAAGTTTCTTTTACTTTTTTATGTAAAACCCTAGCAAACATATATCTTTCATATTTTGTAGTAGGTCTTAATTTTTTACATTTATCACATAATGTTCTAGCAAGTCTTTGTGAAATGATACCAACAACTGAAGTTGCAACCATGTATCTTTCAACACCCATATCAAATAGACGTTCCAAAGTAGCAAGAGCATTGTTAGTATGGATTGTAGATAAAACTAAGTGCCCAGTAATAGCGGCACGAACTGCGATTTGCGCTGTTTCTTCATCACGCATTTCCCCAATAAGAATAACGTTCGGGTCTTGACGTAAGATTGATCTAAGTGCAGCAGCAAAGGTCATACCAATTTCACTATTAACTTGTACTTGGTTAATACCTTCAATATTCATTTCTATCGGATCTTCTACTGTAATAACGTTAGTTTCTTCTTTATTTAAAGCAGATAACATTGAATAAGTAGTAGTAGATTTACCAGATCCAGTAGCCCCAGTAACTAGGATAATACCATTAGGTACTGCAAGCATTTTTTCTATTTTAGCAAAGTTTTTAGGAGTAAATCCTAAACCATCTAATCCACTTAAACCTTTTTGGAAGTCCAAGATACGGATAACGCACTTTTCACCCTCGTTAGTAGGTAAGATAGATACACGCATATCCAAATCTCTACCACCAATACGACCTTTAATCGCACCATCTTGTGGAAGACGAGTTTCTGTAATATTCATCGCAGAAACTAACTTAATTCTTGTAATAAGATTTCTTTCATAAACTTTAGGTACAAGAGAGTGGTTTTGTAAATCACCATCGACCCTCATACGAACCATTAATGCATCTTCTAAGGGGTCAAAATGTATATCACTGGCCCTGTGTTGTGCTGCATATAAAATTATTTGGTTAACGATATCAACTATCGGAACCTTGACGAAATCATACTCTACCATATTTTATTGCCCCTTTTTAGACTTCTGTCTAGTTTAATATTCTAATTAATTATATAATAGTTTCAAAATATAATCAATAAAAGGAGACAAAATTTTCAAGATAAAAAAATAGTAATTTTCAAAATCTAAGTAAATAAAGGAGTTTTAAAAAAAGGTTTACAAATATAATGTAAAGTAAAAATAATTTATAAATATATATATAAAGAAAAATAAAAAAATAAATTTAAAAAAATTAAAAATAATCTAGTAGAATATAAAAAGATATTATATAATGAAAATAGATTATAATCGATGAGGGTAAGTGATTAGATATGAGAAAAATGAATAAAAAAGGATTCTTATTAGCAGAAGCAATTGTAGTAGGGGTATTTGTTCTATCGCTATTTACATTCTTGTTTGTTAACGTTGTACCATTAGTGGGACAATATGAAGCAATGGAAAAATACGATACTATTAACGGAGCATACAATGCCAATTTAATAAGAACGATGATATTAGAAGATGATAATTCAGAAGAAATTCTTAATCTAGGAAGTAATCCATATAAAATCTATGAAAGAGAAGATTTATGTAGTGATAAGAACTTAGATAAAGAAAATTACTGTTGGAAATTATTAGGTGATACATATTTAAATGTAGATAAAATATATATTACTTGGTATAGAACAGAAAGAATAAAAACAACTTCTTTAAAAAATGATGTAGATTTTGATCGTGCAGCAAGAGATTATATTGCTAGTTTAGATGACTATAAACAACCAGCAGGAGCTACATATGACAATTATAAAAGAATAATAGTATGTTATAACGATGGAACTTTTGCTAATATTGAAGTAAAAGTCGCAAACACTTCTATTCCAGAAGGTGGAGGAACATCCGGTGGAACCACTGATGAAGAAGTTAGTTGTCTTATAACTGCTAAAGGAACTAAAGGAACAAATAACTGGTATACATCAGATGTAGATATTCATTTAACTACTAAAGGATCTGTAGTTGAATATGGTTTATCAACAGAACAAGATGTTGACTATAACTACTTACAAAATGCTGAGTTAACTGTAGATACAAAAGGTACTACATATTATGGTTTTGTTAAAGATACAGAAGGATTTACTTCAACATGCAGTATAACTGTAAAAAGAGATACAACTGGACCAATAAATATAAAAATTGTTAATCCAACAGGAGGTAATCCAACAAATAAACCATTTAGTTTAACAGTAGAAGGAACTGATCCTGAATCAGGTCTTGAATATTGGTATTATAGTTTTGATGAAGAAAATTGGACAAAATATGATAAACCAGAATATGATTCATATGAAAAAGATAAATATGTAACATCTCCATTCGAAAAAGAAAGAAATGAAGAAGTATATATAAAAGCTTGTAACAAAGCAGGACAATGTACAACAGATCATACAATAATTAATATTGATAGAACAAAACCAAAATGTACATTAACACCAGATGGTCCAAAAGTAGGAAGTTATTATACTGGTGACGTAACATTTAAATTAGAATCAAAAGATGTAATGTCTAAATATCTTATTACAACACAAAGTATGGATGAAGATGCTGTAACCTCATATGATAATAAAGCTACTAAAGTAATGAATACGGATTCAAATGGTATTGTTTACTATGGATATGTAGTAGATAGTGCTGGGAATAAAGGAAGTTGTGCTTCTACAATGGTAAAAAGAGATACAACACCACCACCAGCAATTTCAATCACAAATTCAAATGCCAATAAGTGGGTTAATTATGATTTCTCTGTAACTGTATCTTCTACTGATACAAATTCAGGTAATGATTATTGGTATTACAGTTATGATAAAAGTGATTGGAAAAAATACGATTCCGCTGATTATAACTCATATGAAAAAACAACTTTTGTAACATCACCATTCTCCGCTGAAAGAAATCAAGATGTATATTTTAAAGTGTGCGATAAGGTAGGAAAGTGTACAATAAGTGCGGGAAGCAAAATTATGATAGATAAAACAGCACCTAGTTGTTCTATTTCTGGTACAGGTACAGCCGGAAACAATGGATGGTTTAGATCTAATATAAGCCTTTCGACAACAAGAACAGATAACGGAACTCACAAAAGTGAAATTCATTCACATAACTTGTCGACAGATTCAAGTCCAAGTTATGGTGGTACAGAAACAGATACAATAACTTCTGATACAACGGGTATTACATATTATTGTTATGTAAAAGATAATGCTGGAAACACAGGATATAGTTCGAAAACTTTCAAAAAAGATACAGTAGCCCCATATAAAAACGGTGGAATATCAGGTTTCGGATATACAGGGTATAATTCAAGTTGGGGTGCTATAACAAGTTGGTTCCAAAGTCGTTCATGTGGATCTAATAGTTGTAGTATACTTGCTTGTAGTGGTTCTGATTTAAGATATTATTGGTATAACTCTGGACCAGTTACTAATAGTGGAGTATTTGCTGATGCAACAAGTGGAGTAGCTTCAGTAGCACCATCTGGAGATTCATCAGGATCTCATGGTTGTAGTTCAGCGCCATGCTATAAAACAACGACCTTCTACGCAACAGACAACGCGGGTAATTCAAAAGAATATAAAGTTTATTGGACAATTGACTATCAAGGTAGAAGTGGTAGTACATGCAAATATGGTACTGGTGTAGGGGGATAAAATACTAGTAAAATATATTAAATAAAATAAATACAAGAATAGAAGAAAGTATAGAATGAATAATTCTAGAAATCAAAAAATTCTTGTATTTTATTTTGCTTCCATCTATTACACTAGATACTTGCATATGAACACTAATTCCCCCAAAAGATAAGAAAAAAGTCATTAAAACAACTTTATAAATTAAAGAAAAATTAGAAATAGAAACTAATTTAACTCCTTGAGTCATTTCAAGAATTCCTTTTATAATTAAAGAAAAATTACTATTAAAATTAAAAATATCAATAAAACTAGAAATAATTAAAAAAATAATAATTATTCCTAACATCAAAAATAAAATATCCAAAGAATTATAAATAGAATTTGATAAAACTGCTATAAAACTCTCTCTTTCTTTAAAATCATGTATTGAATTTTTATTACAAGAATCATTATCTTTAATCCTAAATAAAATTCCTATAATTAAATTACCTAAAAAAATACTAATTAATATAATGAAACCTAATCTTAAATCATTTAACAAAATACTTCCAACTGTTCCTAAAACAAATAAAGGATTAACAGAATGAGTAAATCTAATTAAATGATTCGCATCATTAATATTAATAATATTTTTATCAAGTAACTGTTTTATATTTCTCGCCCCACTAGGAGAACCACAAATTAAACTTAAAAAATAAACATAAGAGGTATTTTTAGATAGACCAAAAATATACATAAAACAACCTAAAAATTTACTCAATACTTTGATAAAACCATAATTAATCAATAAATCCGATAATACAAAAAATGGAAATAAAGTTGGAAAAACATTATACATCCAAATATTTATCCCAAATAAAACACTTTCAACTATCCTACTAGGATTACTAAGCATAAAAACTAAAATAAATACTAAAACTAAAATAATACAAATACTTTTAAATTTTCTTTTCATATATTCCTTTCTTTTTGATATAATTATTAGAGGATGTGATAATATGCTTAAGAAAATATATGAGAAAGTAATAAATTTTATATTAGAAAATCAAAAAGAAATTATTTTTTTATTAAGTTTTTATATCCTAATGACATATCCATTACCATATTATATTTTAGTATCAGGTGGTACTATTGATGTAAGCGATAGAGTTGAAATAGAAAAAGAATATGACCAAGAAGGAAGTTTTAATTTAGCTTATGTAAATGAATTACAAGGTACCTTGCCAACTGTTTTATTAAGCTATGTTATGCCGCATTGGACTTTATATGAAGAAACTGCATATACTTTTGATACAACTGAAGATATGGCAGATATAAGCGCGAGAGATCAAATGTATTTACTAGAGTCACTACAAAATTCAGTTAAAATTGCCTATGAAGCCGCAAAAAAAGAGTTTAAAATAACTGATACTAAACATTACACATATTATGTTTATGATTTTGTAAAAGAATATAGCGACCTAAGAGTAGGAGATGTTATAACTAGTTACGATGGTAAAACATTAGATGATTTAGATGAATATAGTAAATATATTCAAACTAAAGAAATAGGCGAAGAAATAGAAATAACTATTGAAAGAGGAAGTAAAACTATTAATACAAAATTAAAAGTATATGAAGAAGAAAATAAAAAGTACACTGGTATAGTTATCATGAATCTTTTTACTTATGAAACTGAACCTAAAATAACATTTAAATTTAAGAAAAACGAAAGTGGTTCTAGTGGTGGATTAACACTTGCGCTTGCTATTTATAATAAATTAACAGAAGAAGATATTACTAAAGGGTTAAAAATAGTAGGAACAGGAACAATAAATGCTGATGGAAGTGTAGGTTCAATTGGTGGTGTAGAATATAAATTAAAAGGTGCCATTAAATCAAAAGCTGATATTTTCTTAGTACCATCAGGAGAAAATTATGAACAAGTAAAAAAACTTAAAGAAAAAGAAGGCTATAAAATAGATATAATTGAAGTATCCACTTTTGAAGAAGCGTTACAAAAATTAAAAGCATACAAAAAATAAGAGACATAGTCTCTTTTTTATATTAAAATGCATAAAAAATATGTTTTTTTTTCAAACTTTGATATAATAGAAAACGTGGTGATAAATATGAATAGATGCGATGTAGATAGAGAAAAAATTAGTCCAATGATGCGTCAATATTTAGAAATTAAAGATAAATATAATGATACAATTATTTTTTATCGATTAGGGGATTTCTATGAAATGTTTTTTGAAGATGCAATTATAGGAAGTCGTGAATTAGAATTAACTTTAACTGGAAGAAATGCTGGACTAGAAGAAAGAGTACCTATGTGTGGAGTACCACATCATGCATATCTTTCATATTTAGATAAATTAGTTGAAAAAGGTTATAAAGTAGCAATTTGCGAGCAAATGAGTGATCCTAAAACAACTAAAGGAATGGTAGAAAGAGATGTCGTTCAAGTTGTAACAAAAGGAACTAGAATAGATGCTTTCTTAAACGAAAAAGATAGTAATTATATTGGTGGAATATATGATTTTGAATATTGTTATGGTATAAGTTTTACTGATATAACAACAGGACATTTTTATACTCTATTAGTAGAACATGATAAAAATAAAATTATAAAAGAAATAGTAAAAAGAAATATAAGTGAAATAATAGTTAATGATAAATTAGATCGTGAAATTATAACAACACTACGTAATAGTTATAATATTTTAATTACGATAACTGATGAATTATATGAATTAGAAGATTATGAATTTGTCTATAAAAACATATCAGATATAAGAAATATTACTAGTATTAAACACTTACTAGCTTATATTATTAATACTAAAAAAGGAGAATTATCTCACTTACAAGAAGCTGAGTTAATAAATAGTGATGAATTTTTATCGTTTGATATACATACAAAAAGAAACTTAGAATTAACAGAGACTTTAAGAACAAAAGATAGAACATTTTCTCTTCTTTGGTTACTCGATAAAACAAAAACAGCAATGGGAAGTAGATTTTTAAAATATAATATAGAAAATCCACTTACTGATATAGAAGAAATTAATAGAAGATATTCAATAATAGAAAAACTATTAACAGAGTTTATTTTAAAAGAAGACTTAGTAAGAGAATTAGATAGTGTCTATGACTTAGAACGTTTATCTGGTCGTATTGCCTATGGTAATTTAAATGCCAGAGACTTAATTCAATTAAAAAATTCATTAAAAGTTCTTCCTAATATTCATAATATATTAGATGAAATTAATTACTCCAAAAATATAGAAACTCTTGATGAGTTATATAATTTATTAGAAAAATCAATAAATGAAGATGCGCCCCTTTCTATTAAAGAAGGAAATATTATCAAAAGTGGTTATAGTAGTGAATTAGACGAATTAAAAGAATTAAGTAGTGGATCTAAAGACTTTATTTTGAATTTTGAAAAAGAAGAAAAAGAAAGAACTGGAATTAAGAACTTAAAAGTAGGTTTTAATAAGATTTTTGGATATTATATAGAAGTTAGTAAAGGAAATATTCCTTTAGTAAAAGAAGAGTGGGGATATGATAGAAAACAAACATTAGCTAACTGTGAAAGATTTACAACACCACTATTAAAAGAAAAAGAAAATATAATATTAGGTGCAGAAGAACGAATAATTAACTTAGAATATCGCTTGTTTATGGAAATAAGAGATGAAGTTAAAAAATACATAGGTAAATTACAAAAAATAAGTAAAATAATTGCTGAAGTAGATATGATGTGTGCGTTAACAACTGTTTCAGAAGAAAATGCTTATGTTAAACCAAATATTACGCTTGAAAGAAATATAAATATCAAAGAAGGAAGACATCCAGTTGTTGAAAAAGTAATTAAAGATGATTATATTGCTAATGATATCATTATGGATGATGATACAGATATTTTACTAATAACTGGTCCAAATATGGCTGGTAAATCTACATATATGCGACAACTTGCAATCATAGTAATTATGGCTCAGATTGGTTCTTTTGTCCCAGCTAAAAAGTGTTCTATGCCAATATTTGATAAAATATTTACAAGAATTGGTGCAAGTGATGATTTAGTTAGTGGAGATTCTACATTTATGGTAGAAATGAAAGAAGCAAATACAGCTATAACAGAAGCAACTGAAAATAGTCTTATATTGTTTGACGAATTGGGAAGAGGTACTGCTACATATGATGGTATGAGCCTAGCTCAAGCAATATTAGAACACATTCATGATAAAATAAAAGCAAAGACTTTATTTTCAACACATTA
Source organism: Bacillota bacterium (assembly GCA_015059405.1). GTDB lineage: Bacteria > Bacillota_I > Bacilli_A > RF39 > UBA660 > RUG11788. Next base: position 37,187 of record SVAL01000007.1, on the reverse strand, counting down.
CCATGAATTAACTTCTTTAGCAGTAGACTTGCCTAGATTAAAAAATGTTCATGTTAGCGCAGTGGAAGAAGATGGAAATATTACTTTTTTACACAAAATCAAAAATGGAGCAGTAGATAAGAGTTATGGTATTCATGTTGCAAGTCTTGCAAAACTTCCAAAATCATTAATTGAAAGAGCAAGAGAAATTCTTGATATATATGAAAATAAAAGTAAAAAGAAAGAATCATTTACCCAAACTTCACTTTTCTTAAATCTTGATGAGAAAGAAGAGGAACCATCTATTAGTAAAGTAGAAGAAAGATTAAATGAGATAAATCCTTTAGAAATAACACCTATAGAAGCTCTAAATATTTTATATGAATTAAAACAAGAATTAAAAAATAAAGAATAGTCAGTAATTGACTGTTCTTTTTATTAATTATATAATTTTATTATAGAGGTGGACTGTTATGAACTTTGAGGTATTAAATCAAATGGGAAAAAAAGTAAAGTGTGATGTAGTAGATTTATTTAAAGATGAAAAACATAATATTAACTATGTTATATATACAGATGGTACTAAAGACGAAGATGGAAAACTAGAAGTATATGCATCTAGATTTAATAAAAGAAATAAATTCTATATTTTACAAGATATAGAAGAAGACTATGAATGGGATTTAATAGATGAGTTTTTAGCCAAAAAGGATAATAAGTAATTATGTATAGAATAGAGATTTATTATAATAAAAAAGGTGAATTGACATTTGCACAGTATGATGAAAATGATAATCTTTTAGGAAGATGTCACGGAAAGAATGTAAAGAAATGTTTAGATGCCATTAAAGATGAAAAAATAAAAACGATATATCCCAATGGTAAAGATACAGCAACTATTACATATAATGATGCTAGTGTTAATATCCATCACATTGACCATGTAACTAAAGATCCACTAATGAAAGACTATTTGAAAATAATAGAAAAGAAACTAGAACAAAAAGAAGAAAGAGCATCAAAAGTAACAAGAAAAAATAAATATCGTGGTCCACTAGTATTTGTTACTACATTATTGGTACTAGCATTTGCATCAGCTATTATGTCAGGTGCAACAATGGCACCAGAAGCAGCACAAAATAGTGGTAAACCAACTTCTAGTTATAGCGAGAATTATGATAAAGAGTCCAAAAGTCCAGATATATCAACCGATGTACCAATATTTGAGGCTCCAATAGTAGAAGATGATATACCAGAATATACATTTTTAGAATATGAAGATCGAAGTGATGAAGAAAAACTTCATACAGCATCTACGCTTTATTTTGATAAGATAGAAAAATATGCTGACATGTATGGCCTAGATCCAGAACTAGTTTTAGCGCTTGCTACTCAAGAAAGAGGTATCCATTCATCAGAAAAAGATGCAGGAGGCGCAACAGGATTGATGCAAATCCAAAATGGTATATGGCTAGATAACGAAGTTACTGCTTATAATTTTAATACTAATAGTTATGAAACAGTAAAGGTTACTAAATCAAAAATAGAAAATGTCGATACTAATATTAAAATAGGATGTATGATATTACAAGATATGATTCATGATAAAGACTATAATATTTTGGCTGGTGTTTTAAGTTATAATATGGGTGGTACTAATGTAAATAAAATTCTAAAAAAACATTCAGAAGAAACTGGTATATCAAGAGCGGATATATTAGCTAATCAAAATAATTGTGATTGGTTAAAACATCGTGGTATAATAACAGTAGGAGATAAAGACTATGTTCAACATGTAATTTCATATATGGGAAGTGACATTGATACATATGTTATAAAACCTAATGGCGAAAGAGTAGACTTATCAATAAAAAACTATGATGTTACACTAAATGTAACTAGATAATTAATATAAATATAATAAGGAGGTTAATATGAATATTGTAGATGTATTAATAATTTTAATCGTAGCTTGTGGTGCGGTTATAGGTTTTAAAAGAGGATTTTTTAAAGAATTAGTAATGACTGTAGGATTTTTATTAGTATTTATTGTATCATTTATTTTTAAAAATCCAGTAGCCCAAATTTTAAGTTTAAATCTACCATTTTTTGAATTTGGTAGTGCTGTAAAAAGTGCAGCGGTACTTAATATAATATTTTATCAATTTGTTGCATTCATTTTAGTTTTTGCACTAGCAATGCTTTTATTTAGAATTCTTTTATCAATAAGTGGTATTATTGAAAAAATATTAAATTTTACTATTATTTTAGGAATTCCATCAAAACTATTAGGGGCACTAGTAGGGGCAGTAGAAGGATATTTAATAGCTTTTGTAGTTGTATTTGTTTTAAATCAACCAATGTTAGATGTAGGTATAATGTCTGGATCTAAAATGAAGGATAAAGTATTAAAATCAACTCCAGTTCTTACACAAATAGTTTCTAATGTAGGAAACACTATTGAAGATGTATCTAAACTAATGCAAGATAAATCTTATGAAAAAGATGTCAATAAATTCAATCGTGATGCTATTGATGTAATGCTAAAACATAAAATGGTTAAACCAGATTACATTGAAAAATTAATTGAAGCAGATAAAATAAAAGTACCTGGAATTAATAAAGTATTAGATAAATATAAAAAATAAAAAAGATGCAATTAAGCATCTTTTTCTATTTGTATTTCTCTTAAAATATTATATTTATAATTATCTAATATATTTACTTTATCTTTAGGTATTTTTATTACATAACTAACTACTTCTCCAAAAGTTTTATTATGTTCATATTCTTTTAAAACATAGTCTAATTTTCTTTGTTCTTCATAACTAATACTTAATTCAATTTCTAATCCATCAATTAACTCAGTAATATTTTCAAAAACTAAACTACCACTAACACTTTTAGAATACGCTCTAACTAGACCTCCAGCACCTAATTTAATTCCTCCAAAGTACCTAACAACAACGCATAAAATATAATTTAAATCATTCTTTAAAAGTACTTCCATAATAGGAACACCCGCAGTTCCACTAGGTTCACCATCATCACTTGACTTCTTGTTATCATCGATAATATACCCATAACAATAATGAGTCGCATCTTTATATAAAGATTTAGCTAAATCTATCTTTTCTTTTACTTCATCAATAGAATTAACTTTATATAATAAAGTAATAAACCTAGATTTATTTATCTCAATTTCTGAAACATAATCATTTTTAATAGTTTTCATCTAATCACCATATTAAAATTTTATCAAATAAATAAAATAAAGTAAAATTAAAGATATTGTAAAAATATATAAATAATTATAAAATGAAATAAATATAGGAAGTGATCAAATGAAAAGAAGTTCAGGAATATTATTCTTTAAAAGAGATAAAGACAATATAAAAGTATTTTTATGTCATCCAGGCGGACCTTATTGGGAAAATACTCACCTTCATAGTTGGGGTATTCCTAAAGGAGAACTTGATAAAAATGAAAGTACAAAAGATGCGGCAATTCGAGAATTTAAAGAAGAAACTAATTTAGAAGTAGATAAAGATATAATCTTTCTATATACTAAAAAAGTATCTAATAATAAATTAGTCACTATTTTTATAAAAGAAAAAGATTTAGATTTATCTAATTGTAAAAGTAATACATTTGAATTAGAATGGCCAAAAGGTACAAATAAAATAAATATATATCCTGAAAATGATAAATTTGAGTGGATAGAACTAGAAGAAGCATATAATCTAATTTTCCCAAAACAACAAATATTTTTGGATAAATTAAAGGAGAAGTTAAAATATGAATGTCAAAAGCAATAGTCTTCATCTAAAAAGATTAGAAGAAAAAGGAATAGTTATTGAAGAAATATATAAATACCCTAAAGATAATAAGATTTTTATAAGAACTACTGATGGTAAAGAAAATGATTCTGTATATAAATCTCCTAAAATAGAAAAAAACTTTTATAAAAATAAAAAGAGATTATTTAGAGAAAAAAATTTTGATCCTAAAACATTTTATACTATCGTTGCAACAAAGGGGGATAAGACTCATACATGTAGTGAATGTGGCTACTCTGATAGTTTAAAAGAATTCTTTAATGGATGCCCTTATTGTGGTGCTAATTTTACTATTAATTACTCAAACAATAAATCGTATGGAAGAACATTAAAAGAATTGTTCTCTTTCAAATGGGTACAATTTTTATGTATTATTTTGCCAATAATATTTGCTGCAGTATCAATATATTTAAATCAAGATATAGAAACTATTATTAGTAGTATTATTGCTATCCCAGTATTAATGTTTGCAACTTATCTATTTATTATGACATTCTATACACCAATTATTTTTTACAGATTAATAGTATATAAAGATGTTCATACATATACAATTAAATATAACGATGAAATCATCAACAACGCTAAACTAATTAAAGATGTCCAAACAACACTATTAAATGATTATTATGATGAAAACCTATATCCTAAAAACAAAGATTTAATAGATTTTGATATTTTAGATTTTGAAGATTATAAATATAGATATAAAAATAACAAACAATATATTGTATTAAAATTAAAAATTAGAAAGTATTTCAGTAACGGAAATAAAATTAAAAGAGTTATCTCTAAAGAAAATATTTATGTAACTATGAATCCACATTACAAAGAAAAAAGAGAAATTTTAAGAAAGTGTCCAAATTGTGGTGCAAATGTACCTCCTTTAAAAAAGAGTTGTGAATATTGTAAAACACCTCTACCATCAACAATTTTATGGATTATTGAAAAGAGTTATTAACTCTTTTTTATATTATGATTTTTTAGTATAATAAAAATGATTTAGGTGATTATTATGAACGAAGAAATAAAAGAATATATAAAAGAAAAATTAAAATTAGTACCTGAAAAACCAGGATCTTATCAAATGAAAAATAAAGATGGATTAATAATATATGTTGGTAAAGCTAAAAACTTAAAAAGAAGAGTATCTAGTTACTTTAATAAAACTCAAACTGGAAAAACTCTAATGCTTGTAAATGATATATATGATTTTGAATATATAGTTACATCAACAGAATTAGAATCTTTAATATTAGAAATAACTTTAATAAAGAAATATAATCCTAAATATAATATTCTTTTAAAAGATGATAAAAGTTATCCATATATAGAATTTACTAAAGAAAAATATCCAAGATTAAAAGTAGTAAGAAATATAAATAGAAAAAAGAATAAGAATAAATTATATGGACCATATCCTAATGTTTCTGCGGCTAGAAAAACAGTAAATATAATAAACAGAGTATATCCATTAAGAAAATGCGAAGTATTAAAAAAAGAACTATGTCTTTATTATCATATAGGAGAATGCCTTGGATATTGTAAAAAAGAAATAGATAAAAATAAATTAGAAATAATTACTAATGAAATTATATCTTTCTTAAATGGTAATAGCGATATCATTAAAGAAAAATTAATTAAACAAATGGAAAAAGCAAGTCAAGATATGAACTATGAAAGAGCACTTGAAATAAGAGATATGTTAAACGATATTGATATTACTCTAAAAAAACAACAAATGTCTTTAAATGCCAAATATAATTTTGATGTATTTAACTTCTATAGACACAACAATTATTTATCAATAGAAGTATTTTATATAAGAGAAGGATTAATGTTTGGTAGACATGATACTATCTTAAATGTTGTAGAAGATAGTGATGAAGCATTAACAGAATATATAATTAAATTTTATGAAAAAAACAATATTTTACCTAAAGAAATAATAGTACCAAGTATAATTGATAAAGATTTATTAAGCCAATTTTTAAATATAAAAGTATCTTCCCCAACTAAAGGAGATATTAAAAAACTTTTAGATTTAGCAAGTGAAAACGCTAAAATTAAACTAGAAGAAAAAGAAAAAACACTATCAAAAAGTGAGGAAGCAAGATTAGATGCTTTAAAAGAACTAAAAGAAATATTAAATACAGATAACATAAGCCGAATGGAAGCTTTTGATAACTCACATTTGTTTGGAACTTTCTATGTAGGAGGAATGGTTGTTTTTGATGACTTCTTACCTAATAAAAATCTATATCGTAAATATAAAATAGATGCAAATGTTAAAGACGATTTAGGTGCAATGAGAGAAGTTTTATATCGAAGATATTATCGTGTTTTAATGGGGGAAGAAGAAAAGTGTGATCTTATCGTTATTGATGGTGGAGAAAATCAAGTTAATGTTTGTAAAGAAATTATAGATAGTTTAAAACTAAATATAAAGATAATTGGATTAAAGAAAAACGATAAACATAAAACAAGTTCATTAATTGATGAAAACCTAAATGAAATTCCTCTAGATAGACATAGTAATTTGTTTATTTTCTTAAGTAAGATTCAAGAAGAAGTACATAACTATGCAATTAGTTATCATAGACAAATCAAAAGCAAAGGAACTTTATCTAGTTTACTTGATATGGTAGAAGGAATTGGAGAAGTTAGAAAAAAAGAACTATTAAAGAAATTTGGTTCTTTAAAAAAATTAAAAGAAGCATCTATAGAAGAATTAGAAACTGTTTTAAATAAAGATGTCGCAAATAATTTATTTAACTATTTAAAATCTCTTTAAAATAATAATCTATTTTGTTATAATTATATATAGAATAAAAGAAGGAGACTAATTATGGATAAAGAAAAGAAAAAAATAGATATTAAAGAATTATATAATAAAAATAAAAAATTAGTTTTAAGTGTTTTAATTGCTTTAGTAGCACTTATAATTATTATTGTGTTAGTAATCGCCTTATCAGGAAATGATGAAAAGAAACCAAATAATAATGGTGGTAATAATAGTGGAAGTGGAAATGGTAGTGGAGATGAAGAAGTAATTGATAAAGATGCTATTATTTCAAATGAAGATACAATTGAAGATGAATATGGTTTTTCTAAAGAAGATGCGATTAATGCAGTAAAAAAGATTTATCATAGTGATAACTATAAATTCGAAGCAAAAGCAAGAAAAGATAATATGTATGAAGTTACAGTAATTAATACAGATACAAATACAGCCGTTGTATATGAAGTTGATCCTAATGATGGAACATTTACATATATCACAGATATAGGCGAAGAATAGAGAGTGAGCTATTATGAGTAAAGTTTTAGTAATGGATGCCGATTTAGCAAATAAAATTGCTGCCGGTGAAGTAGTAGAAAAAGTAGTTAGCGTTGTAAAAGAATTAGTAGAAAATTCAATAGATGCAGGATCTACAGAAATTAAAATTGAACTTATAGATAGCGGAGTCAAAGAAATATGTGTAACAGATAACGGTATCGGAATGGATGAAGAAGATGCCGTTTTATGTTTTTCTAGACACGCAACAAGTAAGTTAAAAACACTAGATGATTTATTTAATATTGAGAGTTTAGGATTCCGTGGAGAAGCACTACCTTCAATTGCTTCTGTAAGTAATACTATTCTTCAAACATATAATGGAAAAACAGGAACAGAAGTAATAGTTAATGGTGGTAAATTAGAAAGTATAAAGAAGAATTTAGACTTACCACAAGGAACTAAAATTAAAGTTAAAAATCTTTTCTATAATACTCCTGTACGTTTAAAATACTTAAAAAACTTATATATAGAACTAGCAAATGTAGTAGAATACGTTGATAAAATGGCATTATCTTATCCAGGAATTAGATTTAATTTAATAAATAATGGAAAATCTATTTTATTTACTGATGGAAGTAATAACTTATTAAAAGTAATATCAAGAGTATATGGAGTAGATGTAGCAAGAAAAATGTTTACTATTCATGGAACTAATGGTGATTATACAATTAATGGATATGCATCATATCCGGAAAAAGCAAGATCCAATCGTAATTCCATAACTACTTTTGTAAATAATAGATTAATTAAAAATAATGAATTAAATAAAATAATTACAGATGCTTATCATACTTATATTCCAGCATCTAAATATCCAATAGTAGTTTTAAACATAGAAGTAGATCCAATCCTTATAGATATAAATATTCATCCTACTAAAATGGATATAAAGTTTTCTAAAATGGATACATTAAAAGAATTATTATCAAATATTATAATAAAAGAATTAGAAGGTAAGAATCTAGTTCCTAATATTGAAAGTAGAACTCATGTTGATAAAATAGAACTTGCTGTAAAAGAAAATGAAAAAATAGAGGAAATAAAAGAAGAAACAAATAATAATTATAGTAGTTTGGAAGAACTAACATTAAATTTTGAAGTAGAAGAAGAACAAGATGACTATTTAGAAAATGCTTTAGAAAATTTAAAAACACCAAACGAAATAGAAGAAGAAAAAAAAGAAAGAATTAAAAAGATGTATCCTGTTGGATTAGTACATGGAACTTATGTAATTGCAGAAAATGAAGATGGAATGTATTTAATAGATCAACATGCAGCCGCAGAAAGAATTAATTATGAGAAATATTTAAAGAAACTAGGAACTCATGATAATCATATGCAAGATTTACTTATTCCTCTAAAAATAGAATTATCTACTCAAGAATATATTATTTTAAAAGAAAAAATAGATAAATTAATAGAATTAAACTTTGAAATAGAAGACTTTGGGATTAATACAATATTAGTAAGAAGTCATCCATATTGGTTACCAGAATATTGTTTAGAAGAGGCAATAAGAAAAATAATAGATATAGTTATTTCTGAAAGAGAATTTGATCCATATAAATTTACTGAAAAAGTAGCTATAACATTAGCATGTAAAATGAGTATTAAGGCAAATGACCATCAGGAGTTACCAGCACTAGAGGATTTATTAGAAAGACTTAGAAATACTGAAAATCCTTTTACATGTCCACATGGAAGACCAACAATAATTGCATATTCCAAATATGAATTAGAAAAATTATTTATGAGAAGTATGGAGAAATAAATGAGTGTATTAGAATGTAAAAATTTAAAGAAAAAATTTGGTAAAAAAGAAGTAATTAGAGGTGTAAGTTTTAAACTAGAAGAAGGAGATATCTTAGGATTTATCGGACCTAATGGAGCTGGTAAAACAACTACTATTAAACTTATTCTAGGACTTCAAAAAATAGATGAAGGAACTGCTTTAATCAATGGTTTTGATATCAAAGAAGATTTTGTAAAAGCAATTGAAAGAGTAGGAACAATTGTTGAAAATCCAGATATGTATATGTATTTAACTGGTAAAAAGAATTTATTATTATCTAAAAACTTATATAAAAATGTTACAAACGAAAGAATAGATGAAGTTGTAAAACTAGTAGGACTTGAAAATAGAATAAATGATAAAGTAAGTAAATATTCACTTGGTATGAGACAAAGATTAGGAATAGCACAAGCTATCCTTCACCATCCAAATTTACTTATTTTAGATGAACCAACTAATGGACTTGATCCAGAAGGAATAATAGAGTTAAGAAACCTATTAAAAAAACTTGCCAAAGAAGAAAAAATTGCTATTCTTATTTCTGGTCATAACCTACTTGAATTAGAAAGTTTTTGTAATAAAGTATGTATTATTAAAAACGGTGAAATAATAGAAGAATCTACTATTAAAGAATTAAAGAAAAATATGAATGATTCCGAATATAAAATTGAAGTAAATAATACTAAAAAAATAAAAAAGATATTTAAGGATGCAAATATAGTAAATGATAATGAATTTACTATTAAAATAAATAAAGAAGAAATAAATGATATTTTATCCAAACTTATCTCAAATGATATAAAGATATATAGTATAAAACAAAAAAATATATCTTTAGAAGATGTATTTATTGAAAAGACTGGAGGTAATATCATTGATTAATTTAATAAAAAATGAAATATATAAAATACTTCATAAAAAAAGTTTATATATAGTTTTATTAATAACTACATTATTTGTTTTATTAACACAACTTATATATAATTCTGATCTTACAGTAAGTGTATATATTGAAGATAATTATGAATCAGAAGAATATTTTGTTAAGGTCATGGAAAACGAAGGAGAAACTGATTCAGAAGAATATTTAGATAGTAAAATATATGTAGAAACATACAAATATGCTGATAGTTTTGGAAAAGATTCATGGCAAAAATATATAATAAATAATCATGAAATATATAATGGAAAAGTATATAGTATTATTGAAAGAATTGTTAAATATGAATTAGGAAAAAATAAAAATAAAATAGAATATGAAGAAGCATTAAAAGAAAAAGAAGAATTAACAAAAGAATTAAAAAATCTAGATTGGAAAACTTTCTTAAAAAATGATATTGAAAGAATAAAAATAAATATAAAAAATAGTGAATCTGCAGAAAAATATTACTTAGAAGCAGAACTAGAAGTTTTATATTTAAGAGAAAAATATAATATAGAGTATAAATATGATGAATTTAATGAATACTTAGATAATTATAAAAGTAATAGAGCTACTCTTATAAGTTATGAAATAGTAGATGAGGATAATCTAAAACCAGAACAAAAAAATATCATAAAAGAAGCTAAAAAAGAAGTAGAACTAGCTAAATATAAAATAGAAAATCATATAGAAAAAATAGAATATGGATCTAATCATTATATATTAAGTAATTTTTATACAGAGTATTTTACAATGATAATAATAATTATAATATTAATAAGTGGATCTATTGTTAGTGAAGAGTTTTCTAAAGGTACCATAAAACTCCTTTTAGTAAAACCATATACAAGAACTAAAATACTAATTAGTAAATATATAACTGTATTACTAACAATATTATTTGCTGTTGTTTTTACTCTTATAATGCAACTTATAATAGGAGGTATTTTCTTTGGATATGATACATTAAGTATTCCACATATAACATACAACCTAACTACAAATACAATTGAGGCAATACATATATTTAAATATTTATTATTACTAACAATTACAACACTACCAAAGTTAATCATAATAGGAACTATATCATTCATGATAAGTACAATATTTACATCAACATCTTTAGCTAATACATTAACATTAATATTTGTATTTGGTAGTGATGTATTAAATGTAATAGCAGAAGGATTTGAAATAGAATGGTTAAAATTCTCACCAACACTAAACTGGGATTTCTCAGTATATCTATTTGGTGGAACATCTCCATATAAAGGAGTAACACTACCATTCTCAATAATAAACTGTTTAGTATATTTCATACTAATGATAGTAGTAACAATAATAATATTTAAAAGAAAGAATATAAAGAACATATAAAATGTTCTTTTTATTTTGTAAAGTAAAAATTAATAAATGTAAAACCTTGACAAAAGACCGGGGGGGGGTAAGATTTAAATAGATAATAGAGGAGTGTGTCAAATGAAGAATAAAAAAGGTTTTACATTAATAGAACTATTAGCTGTAATAGTAATACTAGGACTATTAATGGCAATAGCAATACCAAGTGTAACAAAGTATATTACCGAGTCTAGAAAAAAGACTGTTACATCAACAATAGGAAATTATATTGGAGCACTAGTAAATGACGTTAATGATTTAAGTTATACTTTTACTGAAGCAAATACAGTGTATGCTGTACCAATTGAATGTATAGCACTAGAAAGAGGAGGAACAAATCCGTTTGGTGCATGGCATCAAGCGAGTAATGCATATTGGGCATATGTACTTGTACAATATAATGATGATACATCATCATATACATATGGATATACATTTAAAGATTCAGCTGGATATGGACTATATCCAACTTCTCAAGCAAAACTAAATGAACAAGGTAAACAAATCCAAACAGGGCTTAGTTTATCTAGACCTAAAAATGGAAAAGTAACAACTATAACAGAATTAAAAAATTGGAATGGATTTGTAGTAAATGATACAACTAATTTGGTAGTACTTGAAGCAGAAAGTGAAGGAAATACTGGAGATGGCAAAACAACATGTACACTTCAACAAAAAGGAGATAATTATGCCAATGTAGAACAAGAAAAAGCAGTAAGTATAAAAAATGTAAATATATGGTTTGAAGGGAGCGAACACACGCTTCAATACAAGGAAGGTATGACTTGGGGAGAATGGGTATCCAGCAAATACAATACAACAAAAATAAAACTTACTACAAGCGGTGACTCACTAATAATACCTCAACAAGGATATCTCCAACACGAAGAAAAAGAAGATTTTGCGTGTAGTTGGATAGTTCCTACAGACGAACTAATACAATCTCATATATCATATTATATTAGTTTCTCACTTGTTTGCTAAAATTTCGGTATTAATTGTTTAAATTTAAAGAGCTTATTGCTCTTTTTTATTAAAAATTAAAAAACTAGCTCATATAACAATTTAAAAATTGACAAAAACTAACTAGAAAGATAAGATTATAATGGATAAGAAAGATGTGATGGAAATGTCTAGTTTAGAAAATAAATTATCTCAAGATATAGAAAATATATTTGAATTTTATGATATGTCTTCATTAAGTTCATATGAGAAAAGAGAAATCATTTTTAATTATTTAACTGAAAGTATAGAATATGACTATGATTTTTTAGAAAGAATAAGAGAACGTGAAATAAATAAGGAAAACGTAAATCTTTCTAGAAATCCAGCACAAGAGTTATTAGATGTAATCTATTATAAAAAGGGTGTCTGTAATGGAATTAGTCAATATTATAAATTATTACTTGAACAAGTTGGTATTAAATCATTCTGTGTTATTTGTGATGATGGTACTGAAGTTAATCACCAATTAAACTTAGTATATGAAGAAAAAACTGACTCATATAGTTTTGATGATGTAACAAGTGTAATTGTTGGACGTGGAACTAAATCTGATTTTTTTGATTATGATGTAGAACATGCTAATAAAATGGATCAAGGGAAAAAAGCATTTTTCCATGGAGAAAATTTTTTCTTACTCCCAGAAACATATGTTGATTATTTAATAGGTAGAAGTAAAGTAATCTCTCCAATGATTAAAATGCCAGATAATGTTTCGTCATATAAAAAACAAACACCAGTAACAGGTAATGTTCATAAATAAAATTTAAAGAGCTAATTGCTCTTTTTTTATTGCTATGATAGTATTAATTTGAGGAGTGATTACATGATTGTTGTAATTATTGGACCTACTGGAGTAGGTAAAACTAAACTTAGTGTAGAACTTGCTAAAAGAATAGATGCGGAAATCATTAATTGTGATTCTATGCAAGTATATAAAGAATTAAATATAGGTACTGCTAAAGTAACAGAAGAAGAAAAAGAAGGTATTGTTCATCATCTTTTAGACATAGTTGAACCAAGTGATTTATATACAGTATATGATTATCAAAGAGATTGTCGCAATAAAATAAAAGAATTACAAGATAAAAATAAAAATATAATTATAGTAGGTGGTACAGGGTTATATGTAAAAGCAGCCTTATATGATTATAAGTTTGAACAAGAAGAAGAAAAGAAAAGTTATAAAGACTTAACTAATGAAGAATTACTAGAAAAAATAAGAAAAAAAGATAATACTTTAGATATTCATCTTAATAATAGAAAACGTCTTGAACGAGCTTTAGAAAAATTAGAAAACAATGGTACTTTCTCTAAAGAAGGAAATATAAAACTATATGATTTCTATACTATTGGTTTAACTACTGATCGTAATAATTTATATGAAATTATTAATAATAGAGTAGATAAAATGGTAAAAGAAGGTTTATTAGAAGAAGTAGAGTCTTTATATAAAAGAAATATTAGGTCTAAATCTATAAATACAGGTATTGGATATAAAGAATTATATAAATATTTTGATAAAGAAATATCTTTAGAAGAAGCTATAGATTTAATTAAGAAAAATTCAAGGCACTATGCTAAAAGGCAATATACATTCTTTAATAATCAAATGGATGTAAAATGGTTTGAAACTAATTATAAAGACTTTTCTAAAACTATAGAAGAAGTATATAATTATATAAAGGATTGATAATATGCAAAGATATTTTGTAGATACAAAAGAAGACATATTTACTTTATCTAATGATGATTCATATCACATTACTAAGGTAATGCGAAATAAAATAGGTGATAAAGTAGAAGTTGTTATAGATAAAGAATTATATATATGTGAAATAGTTTCTTTAGATAAACAAGTTTCTGTAAAAAAACTAGAAAAAATAGAACAAGATAGTGAACTACCATGTTATGTAACAATAGCTCAAAGTCTTGTTAAAGAACAAAAAATGGATCTAATTTTACAAAAAAGTTGTGAATTAGGAGTAAGTGAAATAATTCCAATAAACACTACTAGAAGCGTTGTTAAATTAGATAAAAAAGAAACTAAAAAAGTAGATCGTTGGAATAAAATATTAAAAGAAGCTAGCGAACAATCTAAAAGAATCGTTATACCTAAAATAAATGAAATACTTGATATAAAAGACTTAGCAAATTTAGATTATGATATAAAGATTCTTTGTACCGTAAATGAGTTGTCAACAAGTATTAAAAAGGTCTTATCAAAAGACTTAAATGGTGCTAAAATAATATTAGTAATAGGTCCAGAGGGTGGATTTACTGATAAAGAAGAAGAACTTCTAATAAATAGTGGATATATATCTACATCTTTTGGAAATCGTGTATTAAGAACTGAAACAGCATCTTTATATGCACTTAGTATAATTAATTATATATTAATGAGGTGAATTTATGGGAAATCTAACTCAAAATGATATGACAATAGTTTTAATATTAGTAGCTGTTATTGCTGTATTACTAGTTATAATTGCTATTTTAGATATAGTAAGTAAGAAAAAGAAAAAGGAAGAATTAGAAACTTTTGAACAAGAAGAAGTAAAAGAACAACAAGAAACTACTATCGTAGAAACAGAAGAAGAACCTCTTCCAGTAGAACTTCCTGTTATAGCTAGTGAAGAAGTAAAACCTTTTGTCGATAAACCAAATCATGTTCAAGAAATTAAATATGTTGAAGAAGATGAAGAGTTAGAAAAAACTAAAGCAAGAATAGAACTTGCTGAATTAAAAGAAGAATTAAAACGCCAAGAAGAACTTAAAAAACAAGAACAAGAAAATAAAGTAGAAGTAGAAATTTTAGAACAAGAAGAACAACCACAAATAACTGAAGAAGTAGAATTACTTCAAGAAGAAGTAGTTGCTGAAGCACTAGAAGAAAAAATAGAACCTCTACTAGAAGAAGAAAAAGAACAAATAAAAGAACATGTAATTGAAGAAATAGAATTATTAGAACTAGATGAAATTGAAACACCAAGTGAAGAATTTACTAAACAAGAAGTATCTGAAATCGCTAGTGCTATTAACGAAGAATTAGTAAAACTAGAAGAAGCTAATCTTCAAAAAGCAATCGATGTTCAAGAGGATTTAAATGAAATATTAGAAATTAGTAAAGAAGATATAATAAAAGAACACGAAGATGAACAAGAAAGAAAAGCAATCATCAGTGTTGAAGAATTTAATAAAATTAGTGATGAAATGTATGATAGTAACGAAGCAGTTCAAATGGCTTACGAAGATGAAGGTGATGAACCAATTAGTCTTACTGAATTAGAAAACTTATACAACACTAAAGAAATGAAAACTATTAAATTAGAAGATTTTGAAACTATTAAAGAAGAAGAAAAAGAAGCAATCATTAGCGAAGCAGAATTCAAGAAAATGGAAGATTTACCTCCAATTGCTATGGAAAAGAAATTTAAATCTTCACCATTTATTTCTCCTGTATATGGAATAAGTGAAACTAAAGAAACAATTGAATTAGAACAAACTGCTAATTTAGATAAGTTAAATGAAGAAATTAAGAAAACTAATGAATTCTTAAAAACTTTAAAAGAACTACAAAAAAATTTAGACTAATTAATTAAAAAGTGCTATAATACCAATAGCATTTTTTTGTGGGTGGTGATTTTATGAAAGTAGGTATATATACATTAGGTTGTAAAGTTAATACTTATGAAAGTGAATATGTAACTAAATGCTTGACAGAAAACGGTTATGAAATATGTAATTTTGATGATATATGTGATATTTATATTATTAATACTTGTACTGTTACTAATACTAGTGATATTAAAAGTAGAAAAATAATTCGTCAAGCTAAAAGAAGAAATCCATCTTCTTGTGTTGTGGCTATGGGATGTTACATTCAAAAAAAAGAAGAATTAATTCCAGAAATAGATATTGCAATCGGTAATAAAGATAAAAGTAATATTATTAATTTAATAGAAGAATATTTTAAAAACAAAGAAAAGATAGATGTTGTTATTGATAGAAAAGAACTAAATACTTTTGAAGATATGTTTATTGATAAGTACCTATCTAGAACAAGAGCGTTTGTTAAAATACAAGATGGATGTGAAAATTTTTGTAGTTATTGTATAATTCCATTTGTTAGAGGTAAATGTCGTAGTAAAGATTTTAATAAAACTATTGAAGAAATTAAAACTCTAGTAAAAAATGGATTTAAAGAAATAGTTTTAACTGGTATTCATACAGGTAATTATGGTAGAGATATAAATACTGATTTTGCTACTTTACTAAAAGAAATAGTAAAAATAAATGATTTAAAAAGAATAAGAATATCATCTATCGAAATAACAGAATTAAATAAAGAAGTTCTAGATATCATAAAGAACAATGATATTATTGTAGATCATCTTCATATACCTATTCAAGCTGCATCTAATGAGGTTTTAACTATCATGAATAGAAAATATGATATAGAATACTTTAAAAACAAAATCAACGAAATTAGGGCTATTAGACCTAATATTTCAATAACTACTGATATAATTGTAGGACATCCTGGAGAAACTAATGAAGTATTTGAAAAAAGTATTGATATATTAAAAGAAATAAACTTTTCAAAACTACATGTATTCCCATATTCTAAAAGAGATGGCACTGTATCAGCAACTCTTCCCCAAATAGATGAACCAACAAAAAAAGAAAGAGCGCATACACTCCTTTCTTTATCAAAAAGCTTAGAATTAAATTATATGAATAAGTTTATAAATCAAGATTTAGAAGTTTTATTTGAAAGAACTATCGATGGATATTCTATCGGACATACATCTAACTATCTACAAATAAAAGTAAAAGAAATTATTGAAAGTGGAACATTCAAAAATATAACTTTAGAAAAAATAGAATATCCATATATTATAGGTAAAATAAAAGGTAATTAATTACCTTTTTTTATTTGTTTATATATTCTTTCTACTATTTTATCTTTTTCTATTTTATCTGCTTCTTCCCAATTTAATAAAAAAAATACCCCAAGGCCAGGTAATGCTACTTCATCATTATCATTAATTGAATCCATTATCGCATCTTTAATAACATTAATATCATCATCTTTAAAATTATTAATAATATATTTTTTAATATCATCACTCATCTAAATCATCTCCTAATATTAATATGTAAACTTTAAAAATATTTATACTTTAAAAGAAACAAAAAAACTAGTATAATATACATATAAGAAGAGGTGTATTTATGATTTTTATTATAATATTATTAGTTGTATTAATAATAAGTTTATCTATATATATGATTTATTTATATAATAAATTAATTAAATTAGAAATTATAATTCAAAAAGAATATTCAAATATTGATATAGATCTAAAGAAAAGAAGTGATCTAATACCTAAATTAGTTGAAGTAGTAAAAGCTTATATGGAACATGAACAAGAAACTTTACAAAAACTAGTAGAATCTAGAAATAAAGTAATTGAGGCTAAAGATAAAAAAGAAATAAATGAAGCAGATAACGAAGTAAGTAGTAATTTAAAAGAAATATTTGCTTTAGCAGAAAACTATCCCGATTTAAAAGCATCAACTAATTTTCTTCAACTACAAGAAGAAATAAATAATATTGAAGAAACTCTTTCTGAATCTAGAAAAAGATATAATAAAGGAATTCTTAATTTTAATAATCATTACTTGATATATCCAACTAGAATTTTCGCAAGTATCCTAGGATTTAAAAAACAAGAATATTTTAAAGTAAATGAAGAAGAAAAAGAAGTTCCAGAAATAAATTTTGATTAAAATAAAACAATGGTTAATCCATTGTTTTATTATTGAAAAAATACCTAAAATATTTTATTATTAAATAGGTGATAACATATGTATTTTAAAGTACAAGATGAACTATATGAAGTAGAAATAGTAAAAAAATTAACTACTAGAAATACTTATATTAGAGTAAAAGATGATTTAACTATCTATGTAACTACAAATACTTTTGTGCCTGATCGTGAAATAGAAAAGTTATTAAAAAATAGTATTAATTCTATAGAAAAAATGATTAATACTAAAAAGAAAAAAGAAGAGTACGAAAATAATTTTTATTTTTTAGGTAAAAAGTATGATATAGTATATACAACTGATGGTTCTATTACTTTAGGTAGTGATAAAGTTTTTTTAGATAAACGAATTGATCTTGATAAATGGTATAAAAAAGAAGCAGTTAGAATCTTTAAAGAAAGACTGGATTATAATTATGAAAAGTTTTCAAGAAATATCCCATATCCATCTTTATGTATTAGAAAAATGAAAACAAGATGGGGAGTATGTAATATAAAAGACATAAAAGTTACATTAAACCTAGAACTAATTAAAAAGGATATTAGTTGCCTAGATTATGTTATAAATCATGAATTATCTCATTTAATTCATGCCAATCATTCCAATAGTTTTTGGAAAGTAGTAGAAGAAAACTTTCCTAAATATAAAGAAACTAGAAAAATATTAAAAGATTATTAAAATCAGGAGGTTTATTATGAGTTATATTAATTATTATAATGGTGAAAATAGTCTAATTTCTTTTGAATTTGAAGGACTAACAAAAGAAGAAGCAAAAAGAATTCAAGCATATTTACTACAAGATAGTACTTTCTTTATTCAAGATGAGGAAGCTTTAAAGAAAATTAGTGAAGAAGCAATCGAATTATTTAAATGTGATGATTATATTGAAGGAGAAATATATATAAAAAAATCACCAGAAAATAAAGATCATTATATTTTAGAAGGATATCAAAAACATGTTGTAGGTAATGATGAATATGAATTTAGTTTATTCTCTAATATTTATGAAGGGCTAAATTTTATTGCTTTTGAAAGTATGAAGAAAAATATACATTCATGTAGTTGTGCATCTTCATCAATTAACTGGATGTATGAAAAAGCCTATGATCCTACTAAATTAGTAAGATTTGATATTAAAAATGGTCCTATCGGCAGACTAGAACCAACATATGAAATAATTGAATATGAAATAGTAGATGGATTTAATATTAAAAAAGATCCAACAGAAGTATTTAATAAAAATAAAAAAGAAGCTAAAGTAAAAAAAATATAAAGGTTGTGTTAGTGTGTTAATAACTAGTTTAGATAATGATAGAGTAAAAGGATATATTAAATTAAAAGATCGTAAATATCGAAAAAAAACCAATACATTTATTGTTGAAGGAAGACATTTAGTACTAGAAGCATATAAAGCCGGTAAAATAATTGAACTTATTTTAGAAAAAGATGAAGTACTTCCACTTGATTTACCTATTGTTTATGTAACAAATGAAATAATAAATAAAATCTCAGAAATGGAAAACCCATCTACTGTAATGGCGCTTTGCAAAATGGATGAGAAAGAAGAAATAATTGGAGATAAAATCCTAATGCTAGATGGTATACAAGATCCTGGGAACTTAGGTACAATAATTAGAAGTAGCCTAGCTTTTAATGTAGATACAATTGTACTAAGTCCAGAATGTGTTGATTTATACAATCCAAAAGTAATTCGTTCAACACAAGGTATGATTTTCGGAATTAATATAGTTAGATGTGAATTAGAAAGTGTTATAAAAAATCTAAAACAACAAGAAATACCTGTATATGGTACAAATGTTGAGTATGGCGAAGATATAACTATCTTAAAAGAAAAAGACAAAACAAAGTATGGTCTAGTTATGGGAAATGAAGGTCAAGGCGTAAGAAAAGAAATACTAGATATGTGTGATAAATATTTATTTATTGATATGAACGATAAAGTAGAAAGCTTAAATGTCGCAGTTGCTACATCAATTCTTTTATATGAATTAAATAAGTAGGTGATAATATGGAATATATATATATTGGTAAAATAGTAAATACTCATGGTATTAAAGGTGAACTTCGAATTTTATCAGATTTTGAATATAAAGAAAGAGTTTTTAGAAAAGGATTTAATCTTTATATTGGAAAAGATAAGATAAAAGAAGAAATAAATACATATAGACATCATAAAGAGTTTGAAATGGTTACTTTTAATGAGTATAATAATATTAATCAAGTTTTAAAATATTTAAAAGAAAATGTATATATTTTAAAAGAAGATCTTAATCTAGGAGAAGAAGAATATCTAGAAAAAGAACTTATTGGATTTGATGTTATAGAAAATAATGAAGTAGTAGGAAAAATAATTAATATAGAAAAAACTTCTCCTACTAATAAGATTATGGAAATAAATTATAAAGGAAAAAGAGTTCTTCTTCCTTATCATAAAGATTTTATTCTAAAATTGGATTTACAAAATAAGAAAATAGAAGTAAAATTAATTGAAGGAATGATATAATGAAAATAGATATTTTAACATTATTTCCGAATATGTTTGATGGCTTTTTAAATGAATCTATCATAAAAAGAGCAATAGAAAAAGAAGTAGTAAGTATAAATGTAGTTAACTTTAGAAATTATTCTAAGTTAAATAACAGTCAAGTAGATGATACACCATATGGTGGTGGAGCAGGAATGGTTCTAATGTGTGATCCAATTGTTAGTGCTATCGAAGACTTAAAAGTTGATGATACTACAGTTATACTTATGACTCCACAAGGAAATCCTTATAAACAAGAAACTGCAAGAGAGTTAAAACTAAAAAAACATATCATATTAGTATGTGGTCATTATGAAGGTTTTGATGAAAGAATAAGAAATTTTGTTGATATGGAAATAAGTATTGGTGATTATGTTTTAACCGGTGGTGAATTACCAGCAATGGTTATATGTGATAGTGTAATAAGACTATTAGATGGTGTTATAAGAGAAGGTTCTCATATAGAAGATTCATTTACTGATAATATGCTTGATTATCCTACTTATACAAAACCATATGATTTTAGAGGAATGAAAGTGCCTGATGTATTATTATCAGGTAATCATAAAAATATAGAAGAATATCGAAAAGAAGAAAGTCTAAAAAGAACAAAAGAAAGACGACCTGATTTATTAGATAAATAAAATGTGAAAGATGGTGGATGTTATGCCTATAAATCAAAGATTTTTAGTTGTTAAAACAAAGGATTCAAAAGAAATAACTTATATGGAATATGATAAAATTGATGGTTATCAAATTACACCAAAAAATAATATTAAATTCCAAGATGCTATTAATGTTAAAAGCATGGTATTAATTAATCCATCATTAATTGAAAAAATGGTTGATATTAAAGCAAGAAAAAGATTTAATCACTTAATAAATCTTTTAGCAATCATTTATGAAGATGATGATACAACAGGAGAAGGTTTGCGTCTTGCACACAATGAAGCAGAAAAATTCCGTATGGAAATTATAAATAAATATAAAAAATATATTAGTGATGAAAAACTAGAATTATTAGAAAATAAGTTAGCAATTCTAGAAGATGAACTTAATTTAAGAATGCAATATCTTCTAGCGGCAAACGAAGAAATAGCTAAAGAAGGTAAGAGTAGATAAAATCTACTCTTTTTTATTGTAAAAATAAGGAAAATCATATATAATAAAAAGCACTTTTTAGAGGGTGATTTTATGGTTCTTACAACAAAGGAAAAGAGACTAATTAGAAGTACAATCAGATTATTAATAAAAGATATTAGAAAATTAGTAAAAGATTATCCAGAATCAAAAATAACAGTCTTTGCTTTTCAAGAAGAAATAGGAAATTATGGAAGTAATTGGTATTTAGAAATAACAGCTAAAGAAATAATTTTAAGAGAAAAATATAAAGAAAGTAATTCACTAATTTCAAAAGGACAAAGAAGAAATATTATTATTGATAACGATGATTATCTTGCCCAATATCACTTTATAAAAAACTATGATTTAATAAGAAAAAATATAGAAGAAATAGTAAATAAAAAATTAAGACAAATTCAAGAAAATGTAGATTTAATGAATAGTACAAGAAATAAATATAAAAAGAAAATGAAAGAAAAGAAAACTAAAAAAGCAACAATAGAAATAGATTTACCACCTTCAAATAATCAGTACGAATTAGAAGTAAGTGAAGAAAACGGAAAAACTATAGGTAAACTAAACTTTAATGGATTAACACTAACATTACTAGCATCAGATGGCGTAAGAATTGTAAATAAACCGAAAAACAAACAAAAGATAAAGTAAAAGAGGTATCATATGAGAGAATTAAAATTTACTGAAGAAGAAAAAAAATATATCAAAGAAACTTTGAATGTCGTTTTAGATGATATACACAAGATATATGAAATAACGCCACAAGAAAATATTTTTATAGAAGTAGAAATTGATAATGAATATAAATATTTATTATGTATTGGTCCAAAAGCTATTGCACTTTTAACTTTAGAAACAGATAAAGAAGAATGGAAAAAACTATTTATTAATGGAGATGCAAACTTTTCTTATAAAACGAATGTTTTGTTAGAAAGAGAAATAACAGTAGAAAGTGGTAGTCGTAAAAATAAAAAAGAAGAACGATACAAAAGAAGAAACGATTTAGAAGATAATTTTGATTTAGAAATAATTGCAAGATTATTAGCTGATTATGAAAATATAAGAAATAGAATAATCTCTCATATTGAAACTTGTCATAGCCAAAAAAATGAGATTATGTCCAAATTACAACGAATTAGAACTATATATGGTAGTGATGTATATGTAGATTTAGGTCAAGCAACAACACTAAATATGCAAAAAATAGAATTAGAAGAAAAAGATGGTAAAAAAATTGGAACAATAGATTTTGGTAATAGATTAGTAAAAATAATTACTGAAGGAGATATAGTTTTAACACAAATAGAACCAGTTAAACAAAAAATAAAACAATAAAAAGGAGGTAGTAGTATGAGTAACTTAAGATTTACCCAAGAAGAAAAAGAAAATGTTTTAGAAGCACTTGAACTAGTCTTACAAGATATAGAAAAATTGTGGGAAAAAGTAAAAAGTACTACACCTGAAATAAGCGTATACATATTTGGTTACGAAATAACATACGGTCTAGGTTTAGACGATAAAAAGTTAATCGTCAATGATCAAGGAATTAAATTAGTAGATGATAGAGTTATTGGTCAACCGCCAAAAGAAACTTGGTTAAGAAAAAAAGAAGATTTACCCAAGAAAAGAAAATTATTTCAAAAAAAAGAAAAAGAACCAGAAATTGATTTAAACTTATATTATGACTTCGTAAGAAATTATAAAAGTTACACAAGAAAAAAACTAATAGAAACAATTAATAAAAAAATAGAATCCAAAAACGAAGGATTAATAAATATAGATGATGTATCAAAAGAATATTCAAAAACTGCAAGTATAGAGTTAATGTTTCAAACACAAAATCAAATACCAATCGAAGTAACAAGAGAAGAAGGTCAAACTATTGGTATATTGCGTTTTGGGAACAACACAATTAAATTAGTTACTAATGGTGAAATTATATTAAAAGATAACAACAAAGCACCACAAAAGAAGATATAAATATGAGTGATTTATTAAGTATTAGAGATGTAGAATTTATAAATGCAGTTAAAGAGTTAAAAGAAAAATTAAAAACAAGTCATCGCAAAGAAATTGCAATACATTGTTTTGGATGTGATACATTATTAGATTTTGGAAGTTTTAATTTATTTATTACAGATGATGCTATTTGGTGTTTAGATCGCTTTAATAATAAAAACGTTTGGATGGATGAAGAAATACCTCTACATAAAGCTAAAAAGATGAAAGATTGGTATTATGATTTGATTTCACCATCTTCAACTTTTAAATTATATTTCTTAGAAAATTTAGCTGAAATTAAAAAAGAATTTGATAATATTTTAAAACAAGCTGCCAAAGAAAAAGAAGTAGGTTTACAAGAAATAAATGAAGTAATATCATTTCTTCCTAAAGAAGAAAAAAAAGAAGAACAAGAAGAAGTAAATGTAATAGATTTTGGTTATCGCACAATTGAAATTATTTCAAATGGTAGTATTATTTTAATTGACAAAACTTTAGAATTAGAAAAACAAAAACAAATAAAGCAAGCAGTAACAATATTAGAAGAAGGACGAAAATCACAAATACAAAGATTTGTATCAACATTGAAACAAGCACATAAACAACCAAAAAAGAAATTAGTAAAAGTATTAAAAAAAGGAATAAGTAAAAAAGGGTGATAGTATGGAAATAAAATACACTAATAAAGAAAAAAAACAAATAAAACGTGCTTTTCATAATGTCTTAGATGATTTGGATGAATTATGGAAATTATGTGAATCAAAAGAAATAAACATACACATCCATCTAGATAATGCAAGCAAGATAAATAGTAATTACCCAAATTGGGATTGGTATCTTTTATTAAATGATAATGGAATTTATTTTTTAAATACTTTTAGAAGAAGTAATCTAATAAAAGTAACACTAGAAGAAAGACAACCATTTGGTATGAAAAGAAGAACTAATAATTATTTATTAATGGTGATGCTTTTAAAAGAATATGAAAGCATAAGACCTAAAATTAAAACTGAAATAGAAGAAAGTAGATCAAGAAAAGAAACAGAATTGAATCTATTTGAAGAACTAGAACAAAAATACGCAAAAGAAGCAACTGTAGAAATAGATATTCCTGCAACTATGAATAAACATGGTATAGAGGTTTTAGAAGAAAATGGTAAAGCAATAGGCGAAATAAAATTAGGTAACGGGACATTAAGAATTATTACAAGAGGAACTATTTTATTAGAAAAGGAAACAAAACAACCCGTAAAAGAAAAGAAGTTAGTATAAAGAAGGTGAGAGTATGGGAAATATTATTTTTAGTAGAGAAGAAAAAGATAAAATAAGAGAGTCTTTAGGTTATGTATTAGATGATATAAGAGAATTATGGAAAACAGCAGAAACTGATAAAATATATTTAGAAATAGGAAAATATATTGATGCTAATGTACAATACTATTTATATATTACAAATAATAAAATTTCCATACATCGTCCAAATTGGGATACAACAACTAAATATAACTTAGAAACTAAAGCAGGAAAAATAATAAATCGAATTCCATCCGACTATGAACTTACATTGACTTTTATTGAGCATTATGAAGATATAAGAGGAATAATAGTAAAAGAAATAAAAAAAGGATTAAGAAAAAAAGGACTTGGTTTTTCTGCTATAGAAGAAATAAATCAAAAGTATAACAAAGATGCAGAAATAGAAATAGATTTCCCAGAAACTAATAATAAACATACGATTGAAGTACAAGAAGAAAATGGTAAAAAAGTAGGTATAATTAATTTTGGTAGCAGAACAATTAAAATTGTAACAACAGGAGATATAGTTTTAGTAGAAAAAACAAAAACTATAGAAGAAGCACCAAAACAAATTTCTAAAGTAAAAAGAACTATAAGAAAGAGAAAACATGCAACAAGATAAAAACTTTGAATTTGATTATGCAAATATGTTAAATGATTTAAGAACGCATTTGCAAGAATCAAAAAAATCAAGAATAGAAATACCTACACAAGTATATGGAACTAATGATTATCATTGTGAAAATGGATGGACATTAAGTATTACAAGACAAGGAATATATTTGAAGAGTTTAACTAAAAAGTGCGCTAAATTAGTTATATTAGAAATAAGTAATATAAAAAAAGAACCAAGAGCAGTAATAGAAGATATAAATCTATGTAAAGAACTACTAAAAGAATATCCAAATATAAAAGAAACTTTAATAAGTGAAACTACTAAAGAAAAAGGAAAAAGTTATGTCAAACATCAAATTAACTAACAAACAACAAAAAGATTTACTAGAATTATATAATAAAGCCCTAGATGACTTATGGGAAATATGGCAAACATCAGCTTTAAAAAGCGTATATATTCCAATATATTTTGAAGATGATAAAACTAAAAAATGGTCATTTAGAATAGATGATCAAGATATAAGATTAATTTGTAACATAGGATATTCTCATTCAACTTCTTGCACATTAGCTCGCGCAAAAACTCGTTTTAAAAAGACAGTTTTAATAAAAGATGAAGAAATAAACCAAGATATAATGTTTAATTTCATAAAAAACTATGAAGATATAAGAAATAAATTAATTAAAAGACTTTCTAGCAGTGATGCAATAAAAAAAGATACTGATCTGTTATTTGCTAGATTAAAAGAACAATTTAATAAAACATCAACTATAGAAATAGATTTAGGAGATACAACTAATCGTCAAACAATTGAAATAACTGAAGAAGATGGAAAAAAGATAGGAACTATTAATTTTGGACTTCAAACAATAAAAATAATAACAAAAGGAGAAATAACTCTAGTTAATAAAGAAGAAAAAGCAAAAACTAAAAAGAAATAAGGTGATAATATGGACGAAGTAAAATATACAAGTAACAATCTTAAAGTACTAGAAGAAGCTTTAAGTACTGTTATTGATGATTTAGAATCTTTCTATCAAATAGGGGTACTAGAAAAAATATATGTCCAAGCACCTTTACCAGGTTTTTCTAAATGTGAAGACAACTATACCTTACATAGTTGGTATTTAATAATTGATAAAACAGGTATATATTTAAAACAAGGTGATGATGAGAATTATCGTACATATCATTTTGCGCGAAGAAAACCAATAGGAAAATTAAAAAAGTTTTTAACCATAAATGAACAAGATATTATCTTTTTAAATAATTATGAGAAAATAAGAGAAAATATTGTAAAAAAGATAGAAAGCGCTATTGAAAATAGAGCTGGTAATATAGAAAGTGCTCAAAGACTTATTAATAAATATAAAAAAGAAGCTACTATAGAAATAGAACTACCTGAAACTATAAATAAACATACTATTGAAGTAACAGAAGAAAATGGTCAAAAAATAGGTACATTATCTTTTGGTGGAATATCATTAAGAATTATAACTGATGCAAGTATTGAATTTAAAAATAAAAATAAAAATGAAAAGATAAAGAGGAAATAAATATGGGAATAATATTTTCACAAGAAGAAAAAGAACAATTAAATAAAACATATAAAGTTATAATAGAAGACTTAAGAAGTTTGTATAATGTTTCCGATTTAACTAAAATCAGTACAGAATTTACTGTAACAGAAAACGGAAACAGAAACACATATTCATTAGTAATAAATAAAAAAGAAATGTATGTATCACTACATTATAGTGATTGGTATATGAATTTAGATAAAATAAGTTCTAGAGGAAAACAAAAGATATGTCCAATAAAAGATTATACACTAGTATTTGAATTTTTAAGAATCTATGAAAAGGTAAGAAAATCTGTTTTTGAAACAGTAAGCGAAAACCAAAGAAATAAAACACAAGGTATGTCAAAAATTCAAAATCTTTTTAATAAGTATACTAAAGAAGCAATAATTGAAGTAGAAATGCCAGAAACTAATAATAAACCAGCATTAGAAATAACAAGCGAAAATGGTAAAAATGTAGGAAGAGTAACAATTGGACCAGTATCTTTAAAGATTTTAACTTCTGAAAACGTAAGTATTGTAGGCAAAAAAGAACCTGCAAAAGTAAAGAGAAAATAATAGTTGCATTAGAAAAACTATTATGCTATAATTAAATGCAGTGATCCGCTGGATGTATTGTTTATGATCATTTGAAATAGAAAAGGAGAGAGATATCATGGCAAATGTAATCGATAAAATTACAGAAAAACAAATGAACCCAAATTTACCAGAATTCAGAGTTGGGGACACAGTAAGAGTAGATGTTAAAATCATCGAAGGAAAAAGAGAAAGAATTCAAGCGTTCGAAGGAACAGTTATAGCTCGTAAAGGTGGAGGAGTTTCTGAAACATTTACAGTTAGAAAAGTATCATATGGTGTAGGAGTAGAAAGAATATTCCCAATGCATTCACCAAAAATTGCTAACATTGAAGTTGTTAAGAAAGGTAAAGTAAGAAGAGCTAAATTAAATTTCTTAAGAAATGTTGTTGGTCAATACAGAATTAAAGAAAGAGGACAAAAATAAGGCAACATGCCTTATTTTTTTGATTTATTATGGAAAAGTTTAAAAAAATAGTAAAAGAGTATATAGGATATGTCATTGCTATTGTAATAATACTTTTAATTAAGACATTTATCGCATCTCCCATAATAGTAAGTGGTGACTCAATGGATCCAACTCTTTTAAATGGTGATATGATGATTTTAAATAAATTAAGTTACTATACATCCGAAATAGAAAGATTTGATATAGTAGTTGTTGATCATCACGATACTTTAATAATTAAAAGAGTAATAGGTCTTCCAGGTGATAAAGTTAAATGTATTGATAATACCCTATATATAAATGATAAAGTATATGTAGAAAACTATTTAGAAGAAGGTACTAAAACTACTGACTTTGAAACAGAAGTGATTCCAGAAGGATATTATTATGTATTAGGTGATAACAGAGAAGTATCATTAGATAGTAGAACAATCGGTCTAGTTAAAGAAAGTCAAATAGAAGGAAAAGCAACCTTAACTATATTTCCTTTTAATAGATGGGGTAATAAAAAATAATGAAAATAATAGAATATGAAGATAAATATTTAGAAGATGTAAAAGATTTATTAGTAGAATTAGAAGAATATATATTATCTATTGATAAAGATCATTTAGACCAACTACATCCAGAATATAGAGATAAAATGGCTATTCTTGATTTAGACGAAGTAAAAGAATATAATGGTAAATGTTATTTAGCTATAGAAAATGATAAAGCAATTGGATTAATAATGGGAACAATACCAGAATATGATGAATATGATTATTTAGATTATAAATGTCCTAAAAGAGGAGAAATAACAGAATTAATCGTATCTAAAAACACAAGAAGTAAAGGTATTGGAAATGAATTAATAAGAAAACTAGAAGAATATTTTAAATCCCAAAATTGCGAATATGTTTTAGTAGATGTTTTTGCTTATAACGAAATAGGAATTAACTTCTATAATAAACAAGGATATCATCCTAGAATGTTAGTTGATATTAAGAAATTATAAATTAATTTTTATAATTTCTTTTTTATTGCAAAGTTTATGTAAACAAGCATAATAAAGACTTTTATATCATCTAATGTATGGTATAATTTGATAGATATAAAGTAAATGGAAGTGATAGTATGAATAAACCAAGCGATGCAACAAAAATAGTTTTAAAACGATCAAAAAAATATTTATTTATAAGATTTTTATGTTCTTTAATCTATAGAGCAATTGCTATGATAACACCAATTCTATTTAGCACAGCCGTAAATGAAGTAACTAATGGAAAATATAATAATGCTTTATTAATATCTATAGGTGCTATTTTCACTGTAATTTTATTTAGAATATTTGATATATTTAATACCTATACTTGGCATAAACTATATAACTCAATGTATGATACATATACTAAAATAGGAATTAATAAAGTATTTGATAATTCATTATATAGTTTATCTCGCTTTAATATAGGAGAATTTTTAAATATAATGAGTACTGATATAAATGTAATGTCAGATTTTTACTGTAACTTAATCATGAGATTAATTAGAATATTTGAAGTATTAATAATATTTGTATATTTCTTTATGATTGATTTATATATAGGTCTAGCTGGTGTATTTATGGCACTTATCGCAATATCAGTAATATTCTTATCAAGTAAGAAAATAGAAAAATTAAATAAAACAAAATCAGTTAATTTAGATAATAGAAATACAATAATAAATGAATTCTTATTAAGTATTAGAGAAATAAAAGCATTTAATATATTCGCACCTATGCGTAAAAGAATAGATGAATCAACTCAAATATATTCAAAATCATACTTAAAACAAAGAGTAGGTGAAGATACCTTTAAATTCTCTGTTTTAGCTATGATAGAAGCCTTTAGATGGTTAATGTTTATATATGGTATATATTTAATTACACAAGGAAAGATGGAAATAGGAACACTATTAATTATTTATAATTATTATACACAACTAGTAGATGGTTTTAGTGAGTTCGCAACTATTAATACTGGTATTAGACAATTAAAAGTATCAGAAAATCGTTTTTATCAACTAATTATTTATAGTCGTGAAAAACTAATGCGTGAACAAAAATATAAATTAGAAAATCTAAATATTAAATTTAATGAAGTTGTATATGGAGATAAACAAAATCCACGTCTAAAAGGAGTAACTTTTGAATTAAAAGATAATTCAATTAATGTTATTACTGGTATGGTAGGTAGTGGTAAAAGTGGTGTCATGGATTTATTATTAAAACTAAATACTCAACATTCAGGGACTATTACAATTGGTGATATATCAATCACAGATATTGATTTTGATTATTACTATAATTTAGTTTCATGTATTGATAAAAGTGATAGATTTTTAAATATGAGTATTAAAGAAAATTTAAATATAGTTAATGATAGCTTTGAAGAAGTAGTATATATTTGTAAACAATTAAATATTCATGATGAAATATTAAAATTAAAATATGGATATGATACCATTTTAAATAGTAATGAAGATACATTAAAAACAAATACAAAAATATTATTAAATATCGCAAGAATCTTACTTAAAAATACAAGAATAATGATTTTTGATGATATATTGTCATCATTAGATAATGAAAGTAGAGAAAAAGTAATAGATATTTTAAATCAAATAAAAGAAGAACATACAATTATCATAATTGATAAAAATGATCAAACAATAAAAATGTCTAATCATATAGTTCTATTAAATGAGGGAAAAGTATCTGAAACAGGAGAATATCAAAAAATATCCAAAAATAGAATCTATAAGAAAATGAAAAAAAATCAATGAAACACAAGTATATTACTTGTGTTTTTTTACATAAGGAACAATATATTCACCATTAAACGTTTCAATATTTCTCATTGAAGAAACTATTTTTAATGCAGGTCTTTTTAAATGTTTCTTTAATGAATAATTAGTACTACAAATCATATCAAGTTCAAATGTATTTAATACCAGTCTATTATGCATAAAAGCAGGCACATCTTGATCTATTCCCCTAATAGAATCATATTCAATCAAAGAAAAAGGAAGCTTATCGATTGGATAATTATCAATTTTAACATTATCCATATCACAAAATTGAATTTCACCAGTATCCCTATTAAAAAGTATATTTCTAAAATCTACATCCGCGTATATAACACCTTTACTTTTAAAATACTCTAAAATACCTTTAGACTCTTTTAATAAATATAATATTTCTTCATCACTTAATTGATATCTTTTATAAGCTAATAAATCAAAATCAGTAGACATTTCATATCCAACTATCATATCATCTACAGAAATTAAAGAAATTGGTTTAACACTAGAA
The DNA here is from genome assembly GCA_015059405.1 of Bacillota bacterium. Lineage (GTDB taxonomy): Bacteria > Bacillota_I > Bacilli_A > RF39 > UBA660 > RUG11788. The sequence continues at coordinate 5,539 of SVAL01000007.1, read as the reverse complement.
TTTAATTGAAGATTATATAATATAGAAATCTTTTTCTCTTTATTTTCACCCATTGGTATAACTTCATTATACTTAGAAAATATTTTATATAAAGTATATGGATCATCACTTTCATAAATAGAAGCTTCTCCACCAGAAAAGATTTTATCTTGTCTTAAAATAGTAGATATTTGTCTAATATTTAAATTTTTAACAGGAATCATATAAATATTCACTTCCTTGATAGTTAATTATTATAACACAATTTATAAATAAAACAGATTTTTATGATATTATATATATGAAAGGTATAGGTATAATTATGGAAAGATGGAGTTTTGGGATAGATAATAATTATTTAATTGATTTAGTAAAAACAAAAAAGAAAACTGCAACCAGTTATTTATATAATGAAAATGATCTACCAATAGTAGGAGAAGAATCAATCATATGCTTTGATGATAAAAAAGATGCCTGTATTATTAAAACAATAGATTATAAAGTATTAAAATTTAAAGATATGACAGAAGAATTAGCTAAATTAGAAGGTGAAGGAGATTTATCTTTAAAATATTGGAAAGACGTTCATTATAACTTTTTTAAAGCCATAAAACAGGATTTTACTGAAGAAGATAAAATCATATTCGAAATATTTGAATTAGTAGAAAAAGTAGATTATATGGATATAAATAACTATTACTTTCATACTATTTTAAAAGATAATACTAAGGATGAAATATATAAAAATTTTGAAGATATTTTAAAAGATAGAAAATTAAAATCTCAAAAACTTTTAAATAATAATGAGATGAAATTTAATGGTATAGATTATATTTCTCTTGCCAGTTACAAAAAAGAATCAGAGTATAAAACATTTATAATAGATGAAAATGAATATAGCCACTCTAAATTATCTACTTTATTTGATACATATGATGACTATTTAAATTATCTAAAACAAGATAATTGGTTAGAAAAACCACTAAGTAAAGAAGAGTTTTTCGAAAAATATAACACAACTAATAAAAGAGAATATTATAACTACTTAGATTCTATAGCGAGAACTTATCCTATAGATATAAAGTATCTATATAAAAAGACTAATGATTTGATATATAAAGATATCCTAGAGATAATTAATGATGATATTTTGTACTGCAATAAAAGTGAATATTGTTTTGAAGAGTATATAAGAAAATCAAAAGGAATAACTTTTATTTTTCCTAAGAATATAAATGCAGTTGAAGTAAAAAATATACCAAATTTACCATTTGAAGTAGAAAATAAATTAATAAAAAAAATCCAACACTTATCTACTAGATATAGTAATCAAATTGGAGAAGTACAAGTAAAAGATTATTTAGATATAGAAAGTGCGATTGGTATTATAATAAATGAGGATTTTATTGATAAAAAAATAATTTCTAAATTACTAATAAAATATAATTTTAATATTAAAATATTTAAACTAAAAGAAAATCAATTAATTGAATTAAATTAGAAAGGTCGTAATAATATGAAAAATAAAGAATATATAGAATATACATATAAACATAGAAAAGTAGTTATGCTGCTTGCTAAGAAATACTTTAGTGATAATAAAGAACTACTACAACAAGTGGAATTGCATGATTTAGATAAGTTATATACATATTTATTTTATGATAAAAAAACAGCATCTAAATTACATAGAGAACAAACACCACATCATGTTAATGATTTAGAAAAGACTGATTTAGATTACATAGAAATGGTATTAGATTGGGAAAGTGCTAGATATACAAAACCTGATAAACCATTAAATGCATATGATACGTTATATGCTTATTATCCAGAAATGGTTGACGTAATACTACCAATATTACAAGAAATGGGTATAGCTAAACCAAATACACCTATGGAAGAAGATATTTTAGAAGCAACTAATGAAATAGATAATCCAACTACAGAAGATATAGAAAAAGAATTAACAACAGGTGTAAAAGTATTACTAAAAACCAAAAAAGCCTAAATTTGACTTTTAAACACTAAAATGTTATATTAACTCTAGAGGTGATTTACATGAAAAAATGTTGCTGTTGTTGTTTAACAAATAGTCAATCATTTTTTATCATGTAAATTATTATATAGTCTTTTTAACCTCTATATAATGGTTTACATTATATGGAGGTTTTATTATGCTTAAAAAAATATTTAATAGTATACGATGTTGTCCTTTTTATAAATAAAAATATATAAATATAGGAGGATAATTTATGAGTTTAAAAGTATATAACGTTTTAACAAGAAAAAAAGAGGTATTTATACCACAAGAAGAAAATAAAGTAAAAATGTATGCCTGCGGTATTACAGTTTCAGATAATGCCCATATCGGTCATGCATATCAAGCAATAGTATTTGATGTAATTAGAAAGTATTTAAGATACAAAGGTTATGATGTAACTTATGTAAGAAATTATACTGATGTAGATGATAAAATAATTTTAAATGCACGAAAAACAAAAATAAATCCAATTGAATATGCCGAACACTTTATAAAAAAAACAGATAAAGAATTAGATGAACTTAATGTAGAAAGACCATCTATCCAAGTTAGAGCTACTGAAAATATAAATGATATGATAGAATTTATCCAAAAATTAATTGATAAAGGATATGCATACGTAGCTTTTGATGGTAGTGTTTATTTTAGAGTATCAGCTTTTAAAGATTATGGAAAATTTTCTAATAGACTAATTGATGAAAGCTTAGTAGGTGTTAGAAAAGAAATAGAACCAGGAAAAGAAGATAGTCATGATTTTGCACTATGGAAATCTGCGGGTGATGATGAAATATTTTGGGAAACACCATGGGGTAAGGGAAGACCAGGTTGGCATATCGAATGTTCTACAATGAGTAGAAAGTTTTTGGGAGACACCTTAGATATTCATGGTGGCGGTAGAGATTTAGTATTTCCACATCACGAAAATGAAATAGCACAAAGTGAAGCCCTAACAGGTAAAAAATTTTCAAACTACTGGATACACAACGGACTAGTTAAAGTAAATAGTCAAAAGATGAGCAAATCATTAGGAAATGGAATACTATTAGAAGATTTAATAAATAAATATAATTCGGATGTTATTAAAATTACACTATTACAAAATCATTATCGCTCAGATATAAATGTCATTGATGGAATATTTGATCAATATGAAAATAAGATTTATGCAATATATAAATTATTTAAATTAATCAATAATTTAAATTTAGATCTAGTCCCAAATAAAGATTCTATAGAATATAAAAATATTAAAGAAGAATTTGAAAATGCTATGGATAATGATTTTAATACTTCTGTTGCTATATCAAATTTATTTAAATATATAACACTTATTAATAAAGCAATCAAAGAAAAAGATATAACAAAAGCTATAAATATACAAAGTGCAATTATAGATATATATTCTGTTTTAGGTTTATTTCAACAAGATGAAGATAAAGTAATTAAAGCTATTAAAGAAAAACATTTAAAAATAAATAATATTACTGAAGAAATAATTAATAATTTAATAAAAGAAAGAGAAACATATAAGAAAAATAAAGATTATGAGTCTGCAGATAAAATAAGAAATGAATTATTAATTAAAAATATTATTATTAAAGATATATCCAATAACACTGAATGGGATATTAATATTTAAAATATAAAGAACTATAAAATAGTTCTTTTTTTGTTTATTTATGATAAAATTAAATTAATATATAGAGGATAGAAAACTTATATATCTAGAAGGAGGAAAATATGAAAAAATTAGAAAACAAAGTAGCAATTGTTACAGGTGCTGCAAGTGGTATGGGAAAAGCCACTGCTAAAAAAATGGCTGAATATGGAGCAAAAGTAAATATTATAGACTTTTCAACAGAAGTAATGAATTATGCAGAAGAATTAAGAAATTTAGGATATGAAGTAACAGGATATCAAGCAGACGTACGTGATAGTGAAAGATTAAAAGAAATTTATAAAGAAGTATTTGGAAAATATGGTAAGATTGATGCTGTTGTGAATGCTGCTGGAGTTGCCGTATTTACTGATTTTACAGACGACAGTATCGATGCAGAAGCTCGTAGAGAAATTGATATCAATTATTTCGGAGTATGGAATTCATGTCGAGCTGCTGCGCCATATATGAAAGAAGCAAAATATGGTAAAATTGTAAATTTTTCATCAGTAACAGGAGTTTTAGTATGTGATCCAGGTTCTTCAGCTTATGCTGGAACAAAAGGTGCAGTTATGGCCTTTACAAAAGCTTTAGCATCAGAACTAGCATCAAGTAATATTACAGTAAACGCAATTCTTCCTGGAGTAATCGATACCCCAATGATTAGAAAAGTTTATGAAGGAGTAGAAGGTGGAGTAGCTGCAGCATTAGAAGCAGCAGCTAAAGCTATCCCAATGGGGCGTTTAGGAAATCCTGAAGAAGTTGCAGAAGTAGCTTGTTTCTTAACATCAGACGAATCAAGTTATGTAACTGGACATGGTCTAGTAATTGATGGTGGAAGTACACTACCTGAATCATTTGTTTAAAAAGAAGAATAGAGTAATCTATTCTTTTTTTATGATATAATTAAATAGAGAGATAAATAGTAATTTGTTAAGGAGGATTTAATATGATTTTAGATGAGTTAAATAAATTGCTTTCTAGTAAAAAAGAAAAAATAAATAAAAACAATAACAATAACGAAATTCAAACTGATAGTCATGATGATAATACTCATGAATTTGGTGGGAAAATAATTTGTTATTCAAAAGAAGATGATGCACTGACAGTTGATGGAAGAATTGTTTATCGTTCTGATGTATATAATTTAAAAGGCAAACATAAACTGAAATTCACTTTTGTATCATCGAATGGTGTCGATGAACAATTAATACTTTTAGTAATGGATAAAAAATTTGATGGAGAGATATCTTGGAATGGGCAAAAATATAAAGTACCTAAATGTGCTTTTCCAACTTTAGATTTATATGAAAAATATATGGGAAAAGAGTTTATCTTAGATATAGATTTAAAAAATGATGATCTTCATATTTGCAATGGTGTCGTTGAAGATGGTTGCGTTGATTACTGGGATTTTGAAAATATGGGTGGAATGTATATTGAAGAAGTAACATCTAATAAAAAAAGATATATATGCAACGCTCCTAATTCTAAAGATTATGAGTTTGATGATTTAGTTTTTGAAATAGAAATTTTAGATTAAGACAAATGTATATTTATGAAAAAATTGAAAATTATTAGAGAATAACAAATTACAATTTGATGAGGAGTAGTATATGAAAGAGAAAATAAAAAATTTGTATAATGAAGATAATAATAGTGCTTATAAAACATTACTAGAACTTGAAATTATAACTACTGAATCAAATGAATTATATAACTATTTTAATGAGTTTTTAAAAATGTTAAATAACGAAAAAACATTTATTAGAGTTCGTGGTTTTAGGCTCATATGTTCTCTTGCAAAATGGGATAATGAAAATAAGATAAATAAAAATATAGATATTATTCTAAAAGAG
>SVAL01000019.1 GCA_015059405.1 Bacillota bacterium | reverse complement strand
CAATAGTATACGTTGCATGTTTTTTTGTTGTTCTCATAATTCCTCCTCATTATTATTTTATCAAATTAAAAAGCATATGATTTCTCATATGCTCTTTTTTTAGAGTCTATTTTAAACAAACTAACTCCTTTGGTTCTCTTTTATACTTTGTCGAAGTAAGTAATTTTTCTTTCCATTACATCAGCTTCGATAGCATCACGTAATAGTTTTCTTACTTTAGATCCTTCTTCGATATTTTTAAGTCTAATTATTCTAGTTGGAGTTCCTTGTACATGTGTATCAACTCTAACAGAAATAGTACTAATATTTAATAATCTTTGATAAATATTATCTGTTAAATCTGGATCTTTTAATAAATATAGTTCGCAAGAATTTAATCTTCTTTTGAAGAATCCAGTAATAACGATAAGTTCATCTTTAGTTATTTGATAAGTTGTAAAGTTAAGATGAATTTTAGTTAAGAAACGTTGTAATAAACCACATGGTTTTCCTTCCCATAAGATATTATATTTAACATCATCTAATGTATCAATATCTTTATGTTTACGAGGATCTTCTTTAGTAACTGGTTTTGTTTCTTTTTTTACTTCTTTAATTTCTTTAACTTCTGTTTTTTCTTCTTTAACTTCAACTTTTTCTTCTTTAGCTTTTTCTTCTAAAAGTTCTTCTTTCATTTCTTGTAGAAGTTCTTCTTTTAATTCGGCTTTTAATTTTTCTCTTAGTTCTTTATCAGTAGTATTTTTCTTATTCATAGTTACCTCCATATAGTTACATTATAGCATATATAAATACTAAAATAAAATATAAAGAATTTACAAAAATATTAGTTATATAAAATGTAAAATATATACATAATAAAAGTGTAAAATATATTAAATATTATAGTAAAGTAATTATAAATATGATATTATGATTACGTATAAAATAGGAGGTATAGTATGAGAGAAGAATGGAAAGGGTTTCAAGATGGAGAATGGACACAAGGTATAGATGTTCGTAATTTTATACAAAACAACTATAAGGCTTATACTGGGGATGAAAGTTTTTTAGTTGGACCAACTGAAAAGACAAATAGAGTGTTATCTCGATATGAAGAGTTAATTATAGAAGAAGGTAAAAAACATGTGCTTGATATAGATACTAAGAATATGTCAGGTATTAATAATTTTGAAGCTGGGTATATATCTAGTGATGATGATGTAATTGTTGGATTACAAACAGATGCACCACTTAAAAGAATGGTTAATCCATATGGTGGTATTAGAATGGTGTATGAAGAATTAAAAGCATATGATTATTCATTAGATCCAGATGTTGATAAGTATTTTAATCAATTTAGAAAAACACATAATCAAGGTGTATTTGATGCTTATACTAAAGAAATTAGAACAGCAAGACACGTTGGTTTACTTACAGGACTTCCTGATGCGTATGGAAGAGGACGTATTATAGGGGACTATAGAAGAATTGCATTATATGGTATTGATTATTTGATGGAAAGTAAGAAGAATGAATGGGATAATTATTTTCAATCAACAGGACATATGAATGATGAATTAATTCGTGTACGTGAAGAAATATCAATGCAATATAGAGCTCTTGATGAAATTAAGAAGATGGCTTCTAAATATGGTTTTGATATATCAAGACCAGCTAAAAATGCTAAGGAAGCTATTCAATGGACTTATTTTGGATATTTAGCAGGTGTTAAAGAAAGTAATGGAGCTGCGATGAGTTTAGGTAGAGTAGATGCTTTCTTTGATATATATATAAATAGGGATTTAGAACTTGGTCTTATTACTGAAGAAGAAGTTCAAGAAATGATAGATCAATTCGTTATAAAACTTAGAATGGTTAGACATTTAAGAACTCCTGATTATGATGAATTATTTACAGGAGATCCTACTTGGGTTACTTGTAGTATTGGTGGAGTTAATAATAATGGACATAGTATGGTAACTAAGACTAGTTATCGTATAGTTCATACTTTAAGAAATTTAAAGCCATCACCTGAACCAAATATGACTATTTTATGGAGTCAAGATTTACCTGAAAACTTTAAATGTTTTTGTGCAGGTGTAAGTATTGATACTGATTCTATTCAATATGAAAATGATGATGTTATGAGACCTATTTATGGTGATGATTATGCGATTGCTTGTTGTGTATCTGCGATGAGACTTGGAAAAGATATGCAATTTTTTGGAGCACGTTGTAATTTAGCTAAATCACTTCTTTACTGTATAAATGGGGGAGTAGATGAAGTTAAAAATCAATTAGTTATCCCAGGATTTGAAAAAATGACTGATGAAGTATTAGATTATGATAAAGTAAAAGATGCATATTTTAGAATGTTAGAGAAAGTAGCTAAGATTTATTCTGATAGTATGAATATTATTCATTATATGCATGATAAATATGCATATGAAGCAGGACAAATGGCTTTACATGATACTGATGTTCATAGATATATGGCATATGGTGTTGCGGGACTTTCTGTTGCAGCAGATAGTTTATCAGCTATAAAGTATGCAAAAGTTAAACCAATTCGTAATGAAGAAGGAATTGCAATTGATTTTGAAATTGAAGGAGATTTCCCTAAATATGGTAATGATGATGATAGAGTAGATAGTATTGCATGTGAAATCTTGGAAAAGATGCATTCAGAGCTTGCAAGTCATCCAACATATAGAAATGCTGAGGCAACTTTAAGTGTTCTTACAATTACTTCTAATGTTGTATATGGAAGTAAGACTGGTTCAACTCCAGATGGAAGAAAAGCAGGTGTAGCTTTTGCGCCTGGTGCTAATCCAATGCATGGAAGAGATAGTAGTGGTGCTATAGCTAGTTTAAATAGTGTTGCTAAAATTAATTATGGAAGTTGTTGTAAAGATGGTGTATCTAATACATTCTCAATTGTTCCTAATTCTTTAGGACAAACAAGAGTAGATCAAGTAGAAAATTTAGTTTCATTGCTTGATGGATATTTTGTACAAGGTGCACATCATTTAAATGTAAATGTATTAAATAGAGAAACTTTAATAGATGCGATGGAAAATCCAGATAAATATCCTTTGTTAACAATTCGTGTTAGTGGATATGCAGTTAGATTTAATCGTTTAACTAGAATTCAACAAGAAGAAGTTATATCTCGTACATTCCATGAAAAGATGTAGGTGATAATATGGTAAAAGGAAGCATAGATTCAATTGAATCAATGGGACTTGTAGATGGTCCTGGAATTAGGGCAGTTATATTTTTAACTGGATGTAAGTTAAGATGTAAATATTGTCATAATCCTGAAAGTTGGGTTATGAGAGAAGGAAATTATACTCCTGAAGATATATTTAAAAAAGTACTTAGATTTAAACCATATTTTAAAAGAAATAATGGTGGAGTTACTTTTTCAGGAGGAGAACCTCTTCTTCAAGGAGAATTTTTACTTGAGGTTTGCAAGATGTTAAAGAAAGAAAAAATTCATATAGCACTTGATACTGCGGGTGTAGGTACTGGTAATTATGAAGAAATATTAAAGTATGTAGATTTAGTTATATTTGATGTTAAACATATATCAAGTGAAGGATATAAAGATTTAACTGGTGGAGATATGACTGAGATATTTGATTTTTTACTTGCTGCTAATAAAATGAATAAAAAGTTTTGGATTAGACAAGTTATAGTACCAGGAATTATGGATAATGAAGAATATTTAGTTAAGTTAAGTAATTTTTTAAAGACTAATATTATTTCTACTAACATAGAAAGAATAGATTTTTTACCATTTCATACTTTAGGTAAAGAAAAGTATCAAAGAATGGGAATTGATTATCCTTTAGGTGATATGGTAGATATGGATAAAGCAAAGTGTAATGAATTATATAATAGATTTATGGAAATCTATGAAAATGAAGAATAGAACTAGGTTACTAGTTCTTTTTTTGTATATAAAAATATGATATAATGTGTACTTAGAGGTGGTTAGATGATTAAAGCTGACAAATGGATAGATTATGAACTTATTGATTGTTCTAACGGAGAAAAGTTAGAAAGATGGGGTAATGTTGTTTTACTTAGACCAGATCCGCAAGTTATTTGGGATAATGGTAATTTAAGAGAAAGATATAATAATATTAATAGTCATTATCATAGAAGTAATAAAGGTGGAGGATCTTGGGAAAATTTAAGAAAGACTCCTGAGGCATGGAAGATTACTTATGGAGATTTAACTTTTAATATTAAGCAAATGGGATTTAAACATACAGGGTTATTTCCAGAACAAGCGGTTAACTGGGATTTTATGATGAATAAAATAAAAAATAGTAAGAAAGAAATTAAGGTATTAAACTTGTTTGCGTATACTGGTGGTGCTAGTGTAGCTTGTTTAAAAGCAGGAGCAAGTGTTGTTCATGTTGATTCATCACGTGGTATGGTTGATTGGGCTAAAGAAAATGTTAAGGCAAGTGGAATGGAAGATAGACCAATTAGGTATATTGTTGATGATGTAGTTAAGTTTGTAAAAAGAGAAATTAGACGTGGTAATAAGTATGATGCTATTGTTATGGATCCACCTAGTTATGGTAGAGGAAGTAATGGAGAAGTTTGGGATATAGAAAAAGATTTATTTGAGTTAGTAAAATTATGTTTAGATATTTTAGTTGATGAACCATTATTCTTTATTATTAATTCTTATTCTACAGGTCTTTCTAAAGATATATTTACAAATGTATTAAAACTTACTTTGGGAAAGAAATTTAGTGGAAAGATATATTCTGATGAGATTGGTATTCCAATAAAAAATAGTGATTTAGTACTTCCTTGTGGAATGTATGCGAGATTTGAAAATGAAGAATAATTTAGAAATACTTTATGAAGATAATCATATAATAGTAGTAGTAAAACCTAATAATATACTTAGTCAAAGTGATAATACTAAGGATATTGATATGCTTACTATAATTAAAGAATATATAAAAGAAAAATATAATAAGCCAGGAAATGTATATTTAGGTCTTGTTCATAGATTAGATAGACCTGTTAGTGGGGTAATGGTTTTTGCAAAAACTTCTAAAGCAGCTTCGCGTTTATCTGATCAAGTTAGAACGCATTCATTTAAGAAAAAGTATATGGCAATAGTTTATGATAATGGTTTAAAAGATGAAGATAAATTTATAGATTATTTATATAAAGATAGTGATAATAGTACTAAAGTTGTTGATAAAAATAAAGGTAAATATTCAGAGTTAAGTTATAAAGTTTTACAAAGAGATAAAAAGAATAATTTGGCACTTGTTGATATAGAGTTAGAAACAGGTAGACATCATCAAATAAGGGTACAATTTGCATCACGTAATCATGCTTTATATGGTGATCAAAGATATGGAATTCAAGATAAAAATCAAATAGCTTTACATGCATATAAATTAGAGTTTATTCATCCAACGACAAAGGAAAAATTAGTATTTGAATCAAAGACATTAATTAGAAGTAAATGGAGTAATTTTGAAATTTAATATTTTCTAAATTAACTTGCATTTACTTTTTATTTTTGATATATTGTTATTAGAATATCGAGGGAGATGAATTTGTATGAAATTTTTAGTTGAATATATGAGTTTTGATGTTAGTTGGTTTACATCACCAGCTGGATTGTTTGTAACTGGTGGTTTGGTTTTAATTATCGTTGCAGCTATTTTCTTACTTGTTGGTGGAAAGAAAAAAGAAGAAGAAGTATCAGAAGAAGTAAAAGAAGAAACTACTCCTGTAGTTGATGCTCCTGTTGAAGAAAAGAAAGAAGAAACAGTAGCAGTACCTGAAGCTCCAGTAGTTGAAGAAAATATTGTTGAAAGTGCTCCGGTAGTAGAAACTGCACCAGTAGAAGAAACAGTTGTTTTAGAAACTCCTGTAGTTGAAGAAGCACCAGTGGTTCCAACTCCAGTAGAAGAAGTAAAAACTGAAGAAGTAGTATTAGAACCAGCTGTTACTCCAGAAGTAGTACCAGCAGTAGAAGAAACTACTCCAGTAGTAGAAGAATCAAAACCAGAAGAATTAGTAATTGAAGCACCTGCAGTTGAAAATGTAGAAGTACCAGCAGCAGAACCTGTTTCAATTTATGGTGGAGCTAGTCCACAAGTTACAGTAGAAGCTGTAGAAGAACCTAGAAAAGTATATGGTGGAGCTGATCCACTTGAAAATACAGGTGCATTACCAAGAGTAGAAGTTCCAGCTGAACCAGTTGCTCCAGTAGTTGAAGAAAAACCAGCAGCAGAAACTTTAGAAGTACCTGCAACTGAAACATTAGATGTTCCAGCAGCTGAACCAGCAGTTGAAGAAGTTAAAGAAGAAAAACCAGCAGCTCCAGCAGCAGGTGAAATTGAAACACTAGAATTCTAAGAGATTGTAAAATCTCTTTTTTTATGTATAAAAAATATTTCTTTTCATATATTTAAATGAAAGGAATGAATTTATATATGGAAATATTAAAAGTATCGTCTAAATCTAATCCTAATAGTGTAGCTGGAGCAATTGCTAATACATTTAGGGAAAGAGATAGTGTAGAAGTACAGACAATAGGGGCTGGAGCTGTTAATCAAGCAATTAAAGCTATTGCGATTGCTAGAGGATTTATCGCACCTAGTGGAAAAGATATAATATGTGTTCCTGCTTTTACTGATATAGTTATTGGAAATGAAGAGAAAACAGCAATTAAATTTATTGTAGAATCACGTTAAAATAAGATTTATGTGTCTATAAAACACAAAAAGTCTTTTTTGTCAATAAAATTATAAAAAAATTGACATAATTTGATATCTATGCTATAATAACGACACATTGAGAAAGTAGATAATACTTAATGTAATTCAGGGTTTAAAAAATAAATTGGGGTTTAAAGGGGTTGAATATTATGAAACAAACTTATATATTTGAATATCTTAATGAAAATGATTTTAGAAAAAAAGAAAGAACAGTTAGAAAGTATAATATGCTTGCATATAAAAAATTAACTTTTGAATATTATGTAGAAATTAGAAATGGTAATTTCTTAGGAGAACTTGTTGCTGTTAATAAAAAAGCTGGTACTAAAGATTATGAATTAAAGTTACCAACAGATGAATTATTTGCTAAAGTTCATGGAGAAATTAAATTACATTATACTGTTTATGAAGATAAAAATATTATTCTTTTAACTAATATTACACCAGAAGGTATTTTAGATGAAGGACATAGAGCTGAGTTAGGTACTTATAAAGGTGTTATGATTTCTAAATCTAATCCAGAAAAAGATATGTTTAAAGTAAATTTATTAAATATGTTACAAAAATAATAGTAAAATAAAAGTAAAGATTAAATCTTTACTTTTTTTATTTATTGATAAATATGTGTAAAGAATGTATACTATTGTTAGGATAGGTGAATGTTATGAAAAATAGAATGGCTTTTACTTTAGTTGAGTTATTAGCGGTTGTTGTTATTTTAGGTGTATTAATGATGATTGCTATTCCTAATACAGTATCTTTAATAGATAGAAATAAGAAGACTAATTATATAGAAGATGCAAAGACTTTTACATCTCTTGTTCAAAATAAAGTACAAATTGATAAGTCTTTAGAATTACCAACTACATCTAACACGGCACTAGTTATTACATTAGGTTATTTAAATACTAGTGATGTAAAAGAATCTCCTTATGGGGAAAAGTATGATAAAACTTCTTCATTTGTTGCAATTACTTTAGAAATGAGTAAATATGTTTACTATGTACAATTAGTTTCTTGTACATCTGAATCTAGTTGTGATAAGTCTAATTTAAATAGTTGGCGTGGAATTGATATGGTTAGAATAGAAAGACTTAATGATGATGATCGTTTTAAACTGGTTAAATCTAGTGGTGTAAATGCTAATTTAATTAATACTTTAAGTGCTAATGTACACTTAAAAGATAAAACAATTTATTTAAATGATGGGCGTGCTTAACGCTCTTTTTTTATTTCTTTTTTTTATATATTGCACAAGAAATATGTTTGTGATAGAATTAAATTATAAAATAGAAAGGAAGATAAAAAAATGAAAAAAATGAACAAAAAAGGGTTCACATTAATCGAATTATTGGCTGTTATCGTAATCTTAGGGTTATTAATGGCTATCGCAATCCCAAGTGTAACTAAGTATATTACACAATCAAGAAAGAAAACTTTAACTAGTACAATCGGAAACTATATGTCTGCATTAACTAACGAAGTTAATAACTTAGACTATACTTTCACAGAAGCTAATGTAATTTATGCAGTACCTGTTGAATGTATTTCTCTAGAAAGAGGAGGAACTAACCCATTTGGTACTTGGTATCCAAAAAATGAAAATCAATGGGCAGCAGTATTAGTTCAATATGATGATAAAACATCTAGTTACACATATGGATTTACATTTAAAGATTCTGCTGGATACGGAATTTATCCAACAGCATCTCATAAATTAAATGAAAAAGGAGATCAAGTATTAACTAGCGTTGGTACAGCATTAAAATCTAAGAATGCTTCTGGATTAGTTGCTGGAAGTAAAGATGCTATTGCTTATGCTCCAAAAACAAATTGGGACGGATTTACAGTATTCGATGGAACTGAATCTTGTAAAGATTCTTCAGGTGCTACAATTACTTGTCCAAAAACTCAATTAAGAGTTATGGAAGTTAAAGATGTAGTTACTGATAAGTCTACTCAATGTGCTAAAGCTCAAAAGAACTAATTTAAAATTTGATTAATGTAAAAAAGAACTTAGAATTTCTGGGTTCTTTTTTTGTCAATTTTTGTCTAATAAAAAATATAAATATTAATTTGTTTAAAGTATATTGATTTAAAAAAAATGTTATGATAATATTAAAGTATAAAATAGAAAGGAAGATAAAAAATGAAAAAAATGAACAAAAAAGGGTTCACATTAATCGAATTATTAGCTGTTATCGTAATCTTAGGGTTATTAATGGCTATCGCAATCCCAAGTGTAACTAAGTATATTACACAATCAAGAAAGAAAACTTTAACTAGTACAATGGGAAACTATATGTCTGCGTTAACTAACGAAGTTAATAACTTAGACTATACTTTCACAGAATCAAATACTATTTATGCTGTACCTATTGAATGTATTTCTCTAGAAAGAGGAGGAACTAACCCATTTGGTGCTTGGTATCCAAGTGGTTCTAGTCAATGGGGAGCTGTTTTAGTTCAATATGATGATACTAACTCAAGTTATACTTATGGATTTACATTTAAAGATTCTGCTGGATACGGAATTTATCCAACAGCATCTCATAAATTAAATGAAAAAGGAGATCAAGTATTAACTAGTGTTGGTTCAGCATTAAAAACTAAAAACACTAATGGTTTAACTAAATCTATTACATTAGCTGTTGATTATACTGATAAAGATAATTGGAACGGATTTACTGTAGAAAATGATACTAAATTAGTAGTATTAGAAGCAGTAGAAGATGGTTCTGGTAATAAAACAACTAAATGTAATGTTGCTCAAAAGAACTAATTTTAAAATTTGATTAATGGTTAAAAAGATTTAGATTTATCTAAGTCTTTTTTTGTTGTATAATTTTATTAGGTGATATTATGTTAATTATAGGTAGTCATGTTGGATTTAATAAGAATGATCAATTATTAGGTAGTTTAAAAGAAGCACTTGGATATGGTGCTAATACTTTTATGTTTTATACAGGTGCTCCTCAAAATACTAATAGAGGACCAATTATAGATGGTCTTACTCTTTCAGCTATGGAATTAATGAAAGAAGAGGGAATCGATTATAGTAAGGTTATAGTTCATGCTCCATACATAATTAATCTTGCTAATGGTGATGTTGATAAATTTAGTTTTTCTGTTAGATTTTTAAAAGAAGAAGTAATACGTTGTGAAATGCTTGGTATTAAGTATATGGTTCTTCATCCTGGTAGTCATGTTGGACTTGGAGTAGATACTGGAATTGATAATATAATTCGTGGTTTAAATGAAGTTTTAGAAAATAGTACAGTTACTATTCTTTTAGAGACTATGGCAGGTAAAGGTACTGAAATTGGAAGAGATTTTACTGAGATTAATAGAATTATTTCAGGTATTAATAAAAAAGAACTTATTGGTGTATGTATGGATACATGTCATATGCATGATAGTGGTTATGATGTTAGTGATTTTGATAAGTTATTAGATGAGTTTGATAATATTGTTGGTTTATCATATTTAAAGTGTATTCATGTTAATGATAGTAAGAATGTTAGAAGTGCTCATAAAGATAGACATGAAAATTTTGGATTTGGAGAAATTGGTTTTGAATCTTTAATTAATATTATTTATAATCCTAGAATAGAATCTATTCCTAAGATATTAGAAACTCCATATATTAATGAGAAACCTCCTTATAAAGAGGAAATTGAAATGATTAGAAGAAAAGAATTTGATAGTGAATTAAAAGAGAAGATTAAGTAATCTTCTCTTTATATTTTTTATATAGTTTTTTTATTTTATCTAGGTTCTCTTTAGATATTTGTTCTTCTAATTCTTTAAATAAATCTTTTGGGTTTCCTTTATAGAATATTTGCCAGTAGTTTTTTATATATAGATATATTACTTTTGTTTCTTTATCAGTTAAATTTATATTATTTATTTTTGCATATTTATTTATAGTGTATTCATCTATATTATTTATATATTCTTTTATGAAATTATCCATATTATCACCAATTAATTATATGTATTTTATTCATAATTATTTATATTTTGTTAAAAATATATATTAGGTGATTCTATGAGTAAAAGAATTAGTTTTTTAGGATTTTTTATGGTATTTGTATTTTTTATTATATTATTTAGATTATTTGATTTAATTGTTTTAAAGGGAGATTATTATTCTGATAAATTAAATACTATGACTAATAATATTGTATTAGGTGAATCTACTCCTAGAGGTAGGATATATGATCGTAATATGAATTTACTTGTTGATAATAAGAGTACTCCTGTAATTTACTATAATAATGTTTTAGGGCTTTCTAGTGATGAAGAGATTGAATATATATATAAACTAGTTAATTATGTTTTTGTTGATTATAAGGGGATTACTGATGCTGATATAAAGGATTTTATAATTAATAGAGATAAAGATAAGTTAGATAGTAGAATTAGTTCTTATGAATGGGATTTATTAGAAAGTAGAAAACTTACTAAAGAAGATATATATAATTTAAAAGTAAGTAGGATTAGTAAAAGTGAAATGGATTCTTTAAGTGAAACTGATTTAGAAGCTTCTTATATATATTCTTTAATTAATAATGGATATTATTATGAAGATAAAGTTATTAAAGATACTAATGTTACTGATAAAGAGATTGCTTATATTTCAGAAAATTTCTCGGAATTAGGTGGATTTAATATTAAATATAAGTGGGAGAGGGTTTATTTATATGGTGATACTTTTAGGAGTTTACTTGGTAATATTTCTAAAATAAGTAAAGAAGATAAGAGTTATTATTTAAATTTAGGTTATAGTTTGAATGATATAGTGGGATCTAGTTTTTTAGAAAAACAATATGAATATTTATTAAAAGGTGAAAAGTCTAAATATGAAATAGTTAATCAAAGACTTAATTTAATAGAAGAAGGTAGTCGTGGTAAAGATATTGTTTTAACTATAGATATTAATTTACAAATGGAAGTTGAAAAAGTATTAGAAGAAGAACTAAAAAATGCGAAGAGTTATCCAGCAACTGATTATTATGATCATGCTTTTGTAGTTATTCAAGAACCAAGTACTGGGGAAGTACTGGCAATTAGTGGTAAACAAATAGTTAAGAATGGTAAAAAGTATAAAGTATATGATTACACACAACATATTTTAACTGATTCAGTAACTCCAGGTAGTGTTGTTAAGGGTGCTTCAATGTCTGTTGGTTATAAATATGGAGCAATAAATATTGGGGAATATATGTATGATGATTGTATTAAGATTTATTCTAAACCAGAAAAGTGTAGTTATACGAAATTAGGTAGAATTAATGATATTGATGCACTTGCTTATTCTTCTAATATTTATCAGTTTAAGACAGCATTTAAGGTAGCTAAATTTGATTATGGTTATAATAAAAAATTTAATTTAGATAATAAGTATTTTTCTTTATATAGAAATATGTTTAATGAATATGGTCTTGGTGTTAAAACTGGTATTGATTTACCTAATGAAAGTATTGGTATGGTAGGTAAAGACTATTCTAGTGATTTATATTTAAATTATACTATTGGTCAATATGATACATATACCCCTCTTCAATTATCACAATATATTACTACTATTGCTAATGGTGGTAAAAGAGTTAAGATGCATTTATTAAAGGGATACTATGATGATGATAATAATTTTATTGAAAAAGAAACAGTTGTTTTAAATGAATTATCTTTAGATAAAAAATATCTATCTAGAATAAAAAAAGGATTTGAAGCGGTTATGGATTATGGTCTTGGAAAAAATTATATGGGTAAAGTTTCTAAACCAGCTGCTAAAACAGGAACAAGTGAAAGTTTTATAGATACTAATAATGATGGAGTGGTTGATAGTAAGACTTTAACTAATACTTTTATTGGTTATGCACCATATAATAATCCTAAAATGACTATTACAGTTGTATCTCCAGATATTGTTTATATAGATACTTATACTACTTCTAGAAGTTATGCAAATCATAGAATTACTCGTAGAATTAGTGAGAAATTCTTTGAAATATATGAAAACTAGAGTATTTAAGTAATAAATAGAAAAAAAACCTTTGGCAAATTGATATTTATTTGATATAATACCAATAGAAAACGAGGAGGGATAGTATGGCAAAGGTAGGAAATAGACAATATAAAACTTTAGTTTGTACAGTTTGTAATGAAGAAAACTATCGTGTAGAAAAAAATGTAAAAAATACAACAGAACGTTTAGAACTTAATAAATATTGTCCTAGATGTCAAAAACATACAGCACATAAAGAAAAGAAATAGTAATTAAAATAATCTCGGATTATTTCTTTTTGTTTATAAAAAGAGAAAGATATTTTTATCTAGAAAGGAGTATATTATGATTAACGTTAATGATTTTAAAAATGGTTTAACTATTAAGATTGATAATAATATTTATACTGTTATTGATTTCCAACATGTTAAACCAGGGAAAGGATCTGCTTTTGTTCGTGCTAAATTAAAAAATATTAAAAATGGTACAACAATAGAAACTACTTTCAATGCTGGTGTTAAAGTTGAAGCTGCTAGAATTGAAAGAAGAGAAATGCAATATTTATATGCAAATGGTGATTCATATGTATTTATGAATATGCAAACTTATGACCAAATTGAATTAACTAAAGATGCAATTGGTGATGATATTAAATTCTTAAAAGAAAATATTTCAGTATACATTACTATGTATGAAGGTGATGTTATTGGTATTGTATTACCAGATAAGATTGATTATTTAGTAACTGCTACTGAACCTGCAGTAAAAGGAAATACTACAAGTGGAGCTATGAAAGATGCTACACTTGAAAATGGATTAGTTGTTAAAGTACCTTTATTTATTAATGAAGGAGAATCTATTTTAGTAACTACTGCTGATGGTAAGTATTCTTCAAGAGCGTAATCGCTCTTTTTTTTTGTCTTTTTTTAGGAAGTAGAAAAGATAAGAGTAATAATATTAGATAAAGGCATGAGGAGGAATATGAATTATTATAATGAGATAAAAAACAAGTTAATCGATAATGAAATATATTCTAAAATAAAGGATTATTCGAAAGAAAGACATAAAATAGTTACTTATTTTGAAATTGGAAAGTTACTTAATGAAGCAGGCGGAAAATATGGTGATAACATTGTTGATAAATATTCAAAAATGTTGGTTCGTGAAGTTGGTAAAAAATATAATAAGAGAACTTTATTTAGGATGAAACAATTTTATATAATTTTTAGTGATGAAAAAGTGTCCACAATGTGGACACAATTAACTTGGAGTCATGTTAGATTATTATTTAGTTTAGATTTTAATTCTATAAATTACTATATTAAAATCATTATAAGTCAAAGTCTTTCGGTAAGAGAATTAGAATATAGGTTAAAGATTAACGAATTTGAACGTCTATCGGAAGAGACAAAAAATAAATTGATTATTGAAGAAGCAGAAAATGTAATAGATTTTATTAAAAATCCAATAGTAATTAAAAATAAATATAATTATAAAATTGTTTCTGAAAAAGTATTAAAGAATTTGATTTTGGAAGACATAGAATTTTTTATGAGAGAACTAGGAGATTCATTTTGCTTTATTGGAAGTGAATATAAGATTAAAATTGGTGATACTTATAATTATATCGATTTGCTTCTTTATAATATTAAATATAAGTGTTATGTAGTTGTAGAATTAAAAGTGACAGAATTAAAAAAAGAGCATACCG
Organism: Bacillota bacterium; assembly: GCA_015059405.1. Lineage (GTDB taxonomy): Bacteria > Bacillota_I > Bacilli_A > RF39 > UBA660 > RUG11788. The sequence continues at coordinate 5,516 of SVAL01000019.1, read as the reverse complement.
GACAAATTATGATTTATATGAATTATATAGATAAGAATATTAAGACTTTTGATGAAAATAAGACAGTAGGAATAATTATTTGTAAGAAGGATAATAAATACATAATAGAATTTTGTACTGATGAAAGAATAATTTCTAGAAGATATGAATTAATATAGTATAATAAAGGTATAAGGAGTGATAATATGTATATAATACATTCTGTTAATAAAGAAGAGTTTGATGAGGAGATTAAAACTGGTAAATATGGAAGTAAAAGTATTGAAAAGTGTGGATTTATTCATTGTTCAGATTTAGATACTTATTATTTAGTGGCACCAAAGTTTAAAGATGATTTTAGTAAAAGATTAGTTCTTTTAATTGATACTGATAAAGTTAATGTTGATGTAAAATGGGAAGATGGTGGAGGAGTAGATTTTCCACATATTTATGGACTTTTGGAAAAAGAAGCAATAGTTGGTATTTTTGAACATATTTGGAGTGATGATAGGGTTTGGGTTCCAAATGATGAACTAATAGATTATGCTGTAAATGGATTTAACAGAAAAGTATAAAATAAGATTAAAGACTATTTTTTAATAGTCTTTTTATATTATTTATTTTTATTTATTTTTTTTAGTTTTTTTGTTATAATCTATCTCGGAAGTGATATATATGGAAAGAAAAGTTGCTTTAGTTACAGGAAGTAGTAGAGGAATTGGTAGAGGTTGTATCTTAGAATTTGCTAAAAAAGGGTATGATGTAGTTATTAATTATAATAATAGTGAAGAGTTAGCTATTTCTTTAAAAGAAGAAGTAGAAAACTTAGGAGTAAAAGCATTAGTTATTAAATGTGATGTATCAAAAGAAGAAGATGTAATTAATATGATTAATAGTGTGATAAGAGAGTTTGGTCATATTGATGTTTTAGTTAATAATGCAGCTATAGAAGAATGTAGTGAATTTAAAGATAAAAATAAATCTTCTTTTGAAAGAATTCTTGGTACTAATTTAATAGGTAGTTTTTTAGTAAGTAAGGAAGTAAGTAAGTATATGTTAGAAAGAAAGTTTGGTAGAATTATTAATATTTCTTCTAACAATAGTATTAATAAATATGATCCTAGTACTTTAGAATATGATTGTAGTAAGGCGGGTATTAATATTTTAACTAAGAATATGGCTAAAGAATTTGCTCCATATATAAATGTAAATGCAGTTGCACCTGGTTGGGTATTAACTGAAAAGAATGAGGAATTAGATAAAGAACTAAATGGATGTTTTGTATCTAGTGAAAGTAAAAATATATTATTAAAAAGATTTGCTAGTGTTGAAGAAATAGCTAAAGTAGTATTGTTTTTAGCGGGAGATGATTCTTCTTATATAAATGGAGAAGTAATTGTAGTAGATGGAGGATGTTAAAATGAGAGAAGAATATGGTATTAGTAATGAAGCTTATGAATTAGTTAATTCTTGTGAAAAAGAGTTAGTAGATGTTTTTAAAAGAATAGATGAAGTATGTGAATTAAATAGTTTAAAAGTACTAAGTGCTTTTAAGAAACATAGATTATCAGAAATACATTTATCTACAACTACAGGTTATGGATATGATGATTTAGGAAGAGATACTTGTGAGGCAATATTTGCTGATGTACTTGGTTTTGAAGATGCATTAGTAAGAAATCAATTTATTTCTGGTAGTCATGCTTTATGTGTAACTTTGTTTGCTCTTTTAAGACCAGGAGATACAATGTTAAGTATTAGTGGTCTTCCATATGATACTTTACATGAAGTAATAGGTATTAAAGAAAATGCTAGTAGTTTAAAAGCATTTGGAGTTAATTATGAACAAGTAGATTTAATAGATAATGAATTTGATTATGATGGAATTAAAAAGGTATTAGAAAGTAAAAAAATTAAGTTAATTGAAATTCAAAGATCTAAAGGATATTCTACTAGAAAAAGTTTAACTATAGATAAGGTTGAAAAAGTAATAGAATTTATTAGAGAAATAGATAAAGATGTAATTATTATGATAGATAACTGTTATTGTGAAATGGTTAGTGATAGAGAACCAGTTAGTGCTGATATTATAGTTGGATCTTTAATTAAGAATTTAGGTGGTGGACTTGCGCCAAATGGTGCTTATGTTGCTGGTAAAAAAGAATATGTAGAACTTGTTGGTGAAAGATTAACGCTTCCTGGAGAAGGTAGGGAAGTAGGACCTTCACTTGGTGCTAATAAAAGTTTTTTACAAGGATTATTCTTTGCACCTAGTGTAGTTGCAAGTAGTTTAAAGACAGCTTGTTTAACAAGTCTTGTTTTAGAAAAATTAGGATATGATGTAGAACCTAAATTTGATGAAGTGCGTGCTGATATTGTACAAAATATTATTTTTAGAGATAAAGATATGTTAATAAAATATTGTCAAGGAATTCAGTCTTCATCACCTGTAGATAGTAATGCACTTCCTTTACCTGGAGATATGCCTGGTTATGATGATCAAGTTATCATGGCAGCTGGTGCGTTTACTCAAGGATCTAGTATTGAACTTTCTTGTGATGGACCAATTCGTGAACCATATATAGCTTATCAACAAGGATCACTTATGTATCCATATGGTAAGATAGCAGTTATGAAAGCTGTTACTGTATTAAATGACAAATAATAAATTAAATTAGATATAAGTAAAACTTATATCTTTTTTCATATTTGTTTTTTATGTTCATATTATTTATTGAGGTGGAAAATATGAATAAGCAGAATTTATGGTTTATAACATTATTTAGTTTAATATTAGTACTTGGTGTTTATTATATTACGATTCCTAATGATTTGTTGTTAACTGTAAATGATAGTTATGATACTGAAGAAGATGATTTAGTATCAGTTGTAGTAGAAGAGTCAGAAATAATATCTGCTCTTAGAGTAACTAAAGAAGAAGAACGATTATCTTTAGAAAGCGATTATAAAGCAATTCTTACGAATGCAGAAAGTACTACAGAAGAGAAGAACAATGCTTTAGAAATGATAAAGTCTTTAAATGAATTATCAACTAAAGAAGAAGCTCTTGAAGCAAAGATAAAGAATAATTTTAAGTTAGATTGTTGTGTTGAAAAGAAAAATTCAGTCATAACAGCTACTTGTTCATCTTCTAGTCATAATAATACTTTAGCTAATAATTTAATGAGAACTATTCAAGAAGAATTTGATACTAATCAGTACATTACAATAAAATTTGAAACATAAAGACTTAATAAGTCTTTTTTTATTAAATATAAAACTTAGGTAATTACCCTCAACATATATTAAATTAATCATAAAATAATATGAGATTTTATATATATGAAAGAGGGTAATTTTTATTAAAAAAATATTAACACTTCGTGAAAGAGAAGTTTTTGAATTATTAATATTAAATAAAAGTACAAGGGAAATATCTGAGATATTAGATATTAGTGAAAAGACCGTTAGAAATCATATCTCTAATACTATGCAGAAGTTGGGTGTTAAGGGTAGAGCGGGTGCTGTTGTTGAACTTTTAAAATTAAATGAACTTTCTTTATAGAATATTATTATATTTATTACATAATATTTTATAGGTGATTAATTTGCTTACTAAAAGAATGTTAAAAAAGATATTTGTTACTTCTTCTATTATGGTGATGATTCTTTTAATTTATTTAATGCCTGGAGTTATTGAGCTTGATAATAATGATATTGCTACTTCTGTTGAATATGTTGATTTAACTACTAGTACTGTTTATTTACTTGATAATGATGATTTGCTTGTTGAGGCTAATGTATCTATTGTTGATGATGGTAATGTTATTAATAAGATTAAATCTCTTATTAAACATTTAAGCGAAGCAAGTAGTGAGATTATTCCTAATGGATTAAATTTTGTTATGCCTAAAGATATTCATTTACTTGATGTTAGTTTAGATGAAAAGATAGTTAAATTAAATTTTTCTAAGGAGTTTAATGATTTATCTGATAAAAGATTAATTAGGTTAGTAGAAGCAATTTCTTTTACTTTGATTGATTTAGATGAAGTAGATGGAGTAAGTATTTTTATTGAAGGTAAGAATATAAATACATTTAATGATAAGATACCCGAGGTTGTTACTAAGGATTTTGGTATTAATAAGAAATATGATATTGAAAAGACTGATGATATTGTTAAGTATGTAATTTATTATAGTGAGAAAATAGAAGATGATATTTATTATGTACCTATTACTAAATATATTAATTCTAGTAGTGATAAGATTAGTATAATTATTGATGATTTATCTAGTAATTATATTTATGAACCTAATTTGATAAGTATAGTTAGTGAGAAGTTGGAACTTATAGATTATCAAATTTCTAATAATGAAATGATGCTTAATTTTAATAATAGTATCTTTTTAAATGGTAGTGAGATAAAAGAAGAGGTAGTTTATCCTGTTATTAGTACAGTTTTTAGTAATTATGATGTTGAAAGTGTTATTTTAAAGGTAAATGGTGAAGAAATTTTAAAAAAAACATCAAAAAATAGTTGAATAATTTTAATTTCTAATGTATAATTCTATTTGTATTTGAGTTATACATGTTCCGTTAGCTCAGCTGGATAGAGCAACGCCCTTCTAAGGCGTGTGTCGGGGGTTCGAATCTCTCACGGAACACCATTATGAAAATACGAACTAGAAATAGTTCGTTTTTTTGTGTATTAGTAATAATAAATAGTTATGACCTTATAAAATATAGGTATTGTAATTTTTTTAATATGAATTTGATTGAACTTTTATTTATGTTACAATGAATTTACCAATATTTAGGAGGTTTTATTGTGAAGAAAAAAGTAACAAAAGAAGAAAAGGCATATTTAGAAGAAAGATTAGTACAACTAGAAGAACAAATGGCTAATTCTAATGCAACTATTAAAGATCAAGGTTTTAGACCAGCTTTTTGTAGCGGAGATGGAGGATTTGATGATCTTCCTAATTATGAAATGTATCAAAATAATGCAAGACTTAGACAAGAAATTAGTGAATTAAGAGATACTTTAGATAGTGCAGAAGTAGAAGAGGTTTCTACTGAAGAAATAGGTTTAGGAACAAAGTTTGTAGCAACATTAAATGATTTAGATGGTGAAGTTGTTACTAGAAAATATACATTATTTGGTGGAGTGTTTTTAGCGCTTGATCAAAATACTGATTTTGCTTTAGTTTCTGTTAATTCACCTTTTGGTAAAGCGGTTATATCTAAAAAAGAAAAGGATGAATTTTCATATGTAACACCTGGTAAGATAGTTGTTTCAGGAGTTATTGATGAAATCATATCTGAAAAAGAAGTAGAAGAAGAACCTAAGCAAAAAATTAAGAAATAATAAAAATACTAGATTAGTCTAGTATTTTTTCTTTATTGTAATTTCAACCGCACCACCTGGTGCGGCTTTTTTGATAAAATAAAAGGAGCCAAATCCCGGCAAGGAGGCTCCTATATGAATTATAAACAATTAACTAAAGAAAAGAAAGCACAAATTGATATTTTAT
>SVAL01000006.1 GCA_015059405.1 Bacillota bacterium | reverse complement strand
TTTCTTTATCTTCTTTTATTGTTTGACTTAAACTATTTAAAGAAGAAGATAATTCTTTTATATTACGATATTCTTCATTAACTTCATCGATTTTATCAATATAGCTTTCAATTTTTTGTTTATCTGCACTAGATATTAAAATGTCTCATTATTTCACCATCCTTTCTTTTTGGATGGATGATTTATAAACACAAAAAAATCTATTCTTTCGAATAGATTTATATATCAAGTTCGGATTTTCCGAACAGATTCTTCAATGGAGCAGATGATGGGAATCGGACCCACGCAGTCAGCTTGGAAGGCTGAGGTTCTACCATTAAACTACATCTGCATCAGTAGACATTTACAAATATAACATATACATACTTGAATTGTCAACACTTTTTGGAAAAAATGTAGAACCTCAGTCTTAATTTTGCAAAAATAATAAATATGATATAATATTATATATATTGGAGAGGGTATTATGAAGGTTATTACAATCAAACAACCATTTGCAACACTTATTGCTGAAGGATTAAAAGAATATGAATTTCGTACTTGGAAGACTTCATATCGTGGTGAAATATTAATTCATGCTGGTAAGGGTGTTGATAAAAAAGCAATGGAAAGATTTAAATATTTAAATTTAGAATACCCTAGTGGATGCATTATAGCTAAAGCAACAATTACTGACTGTGTTTATGTAGATGATACACTAAAAGAAGAACTACAAAAAAAAGATGATAAAGTATATTATGGTGTAATAAACAAAGATAGTAATTGGGATGGTTATGGTTTTAAATTAGAAAATATAGAAAAAATATCTCCAATAGAAATAAACGGCAAATTAAGTTTATGGAACTATGAAGGGTAGTGAATATATGAATAAAGAATATTTAGAATTTGCTAAAGATATAGCTCTTAAAGCAAAAGAAATAATGCTTAAATATTTTTATGAAGATAATGGTTCTACATATAAAGAAGATAATACAATCGTAACTAAAGCAGATAAAGAGATTAATAGTTATTTAATAGAAAAGGTAAAAGAAAAGTATCCAGATCATTCAGTAGATGGTGAAGAAGAACAATTTGGAGAAAGCAAATATGTATGGGTATGTGATCCTGTAGATGGTACAGCAATGTATTCTAGGCACATACCAACAGCAGTGTTTTCACTTGCACTGGTAATAGATGGCAAACCTGAAGTTGGGGTTGTTTTGGATCCTTTTACTAATAACATATACACTGCTATTAAAGGTGAAGGAGCATACAAAAACAATGAATTAATTCATGTAAATAATAATATATTAGATGGAAAAAGAAACTTTGCTAACTTTGATGTATGGCCAACAGCCGAGTATGATATACATGATGCTATCAAAGAATTAGGTCAAAAAACTTGGCTAGTAGATTTAGGAAGTGTAATTCGAGCTTCTATGTGTGTTGCATCAGGAGAGTTTTGCTTTTCAATATTTCCAGGGACAGAACATAAAAACTGTGATATAGCAGCAGTAAAAATCATAGTTGAAGAAGCAGGCGGAAAAGTTACTGATTTATTTGGTAATGAACAACGCTATGACAAAAGCATAAATGGTGCTATAATAAGTAATTATATTACTCATGAAGAAATAGTAACTATAATTAAAAAGTATTTAAATAACTTAAATAATTAATTCAGGGTGGAGATAAAATGGAAGAAATAAAAAATTTAAGAGTAAATATGGAACAAAAAATACTAGAAGCAAATAATGTAGTAATTGTTCCACATACTGGAATAGATTTTGACGCTATAGGTTCAGCTATTGGTTTATCATTAATAGCACGAAGAATGAAGAAACCATCTTCAATAGTTGTAGATGATCCTTTTCATCAAATAGATCCAGGAGTTCAGTTAGTAATAGAAGCGGCAAAGGCAGACTTTTCTATACTTAATAGAGAAAAATATTTACAATCAAGAAATGAAGAAGATTTATTTGTTTTAACGGACGTAAATAAAAGTTATTTAGTTAGTTTAAAAGATGAATTAACTAATCCAGAAAAAATTATTATAATAGATCACCATAATATGGATGATGCCACTGTTAAGGCAAGTGAAACATATATAGATCCAAATGTATCTAGTGCATCAGAAATAGTTTCAAAACTACTATGTATGTATAAAATAAAACCAACTCCAGAAGTAGCAAACTATCTGCTTGCAGGAATTTATTTAGATACAAATAAACTAACAAAAAATACATCTTCTGAAACAATGAGAATGGTAGCACGACTATTAGAATTTGGAGCCAGTATGAATCGTGTAACAGATTTATTTACAGAAGACTTTGTTAGTGATAGAAGAGTACAAGAATTAGTAAGTAGAGCAAAAATTGCTACTTATAGTATTGCAACAGTATGTGCAGATCCTGAAATAGAATATACCAAGGAAGAACTAGCTAAAGTAGCTGATTATTTATTAAAGTATAAAGTGGATGCTGCTTTTGCAATTGGTAATATAGGTAATGATACTATTTCAATAAGCGCTCGCTCTAAAGAAAAAGTAGATGTAGGTGCAGTAATGCAAGAACTATCAGGTGGAGGAAATCAATTCTCGGGAGCAACAAAATTAACTGATTGCTCGATTGAAGAAGCAGAAAAACGATTAGTAAAGATTCTTCAACCACCATGCTATATAAAATAAATAGGTGATAATTATGGATGTAAAATTAAAGTATTATTTAAATGAAGAAACATGTGAAAATAAAACTACGTCTATGGAAATAGTTGGAAATGTAGGCGTAGGAAAAAATGAAACACAAAAAGTATCTTATTTTGGGAGTGAAACCGGTTTTTACAAAAATAGTTCTTTAAATACTAGTGGTATGCTAGATGATTTAGAATTTTTTCTATCAATAGTTGGTAAACATATTTTAGATTTTGATATCGCAGAAACTTTAAAGGTTTATGATACAGATGATAATGCTATTGGTATTATTAGTAAGAATGTAGCTAAAGAAAATGAAAACCTAGTAATGTTTTCTGAAGTAACAAATGCTATTGTAAAAAATAAAAATCCAGAAATAGAAATTTTATATAATCAAGTAATAGAAATGCGAAAAAGAACAGGACAAACTTTCTATCATAGTAATGGACAACCAGAAGTAAGACCTGTTTTAGAAGATGAAAAAGATATCATGCTAGCTATTAACATGTTTCCCTTATCTTTGGATTATACAAATATTAATGAAAATGAAAAAGAACAAATCAAAAAAGATTATTTTAAAATGATTGTTTTTGATTTATTAATCAATCAGGCTGATCGTAATAATAGTAATTATGGAATTATTCGTAATACTAAAACCCAAGAAACAAGATTTTCAACATTATTTGATAATTCAACAATTCATATACCTGGTATCCCAGAAAACTATTACAATTTAAATGGATGTTTAATTGATAGAAAACAAATGATTATCTGTTTACTAGATAACTATCCAGAATATGTAAGTGATATTATTAATCCTATAGTTGATAATCAAGAAAGTATTTTATCTAGAACAGAAAAAGTAGCAACCAGTGTACTAACACCAAAAGAACAAGGATGGATTATGCCACTATTTAGAAATAATTTAGAAACTATGAAAGAAGTAACTTTAGAAAAAAGAAACCATCCTAAAGTATAAATGTAGATTTATCTACATTTTTTTATTTGACTAAATAAAGTTATTAATTATAATAATAAATACTTGGAGGTGATATTATGGAAAAATTAGAGTTCTACCAAAGATTAAAAGAATCAATTGAAAGTGATAATTTTAAAGAAGAATTAATATACATAAATAAACGTTCATATAAACACGCACGATTATTTTTAGAAAAAGCCCTTTATTTCCTAATATCAACTCGTGATTTTGATAACTTTGAATATTTTATTAATCATAGATATTCTGAAAAACTACCATATCGTTATTTAGAAGAAGTAAAAGGATTAACCAAAGAGGAAATACAAAAAGAACTATATAAGAATTTTATAAGAGATGGATTTTTATTTCATATAACTAGAAAATCTAATATTAGTCAAATACTAAATGCTGGTCTTCTTACGTTAAATGATAAATATAAATGTGATGTATATCAAAGTTGTTTAGACCTAGATCTTGTATATAAGTGTATAAAAGAAAGAAACAAAGATAATTCTAATCATATTTTTGCATTACCTTCACTAATTAACGTACCAGGTGGATATGGATTTACTAAAGAAAGATTTAATACAATTTATCTTTCATCAGATTTAGGATATATTTTAGATACTTATGGTGAATCTGGTGAATTTTCTGGTTTATTATTAGATGATATCTTTTGTGCATTTACTGGGTATTATGAACCACTTGAAAATGATGAAGAAAAAAAGATTAGTAAAATACTTGCTGCTATTTCCAAAAACGACATTCAAATTACTGAAGAGGAATTGTTCTATATTTTAGATTTTATTAAAAGGTTTTCAGAAGAAAAAAAAGAGTCTTCACTAGAAAAAGTAATTCTTATGATTGATAATAATAGTTTGAAAAATCCTAGTTCAGTTTTTGAAATGTTATATAGAAAAAACAATTTGAATTTAACGGTAGAAACTATTATACAACATAATGAGGGTGAGATAGAACATCAAGGAAGTATATCATCACAGGATATAATCGCGTTAATACCTGAAGATGACAATACTTATAAAGTAAAAATAAAAAACAAATAAAATGTTTCAAACATAATATAATTAAATTAGGAGTAGAATATATGGAAAAAAATGTAAGATTAAGAAAATTAGACTTTAACGAAGAAATAAAAGTAATTGATATAATTAATCAAGATGAAGATTTAAAAAATACATTTGCTCAAGAAAGGATAGTTAGAAGTAGACTTGCAAACTCTTGTTATTCAGCATTAATTGAAAAAGATGGAAAAAGTATTGGGTTTGTTATGATTGTAAATAATCCAAGAACAAATATAAATGAAATTGATATGGGTGTTTTAAAAAAACATCGTGGTAAAGGATATGGTACAGAGGCATTAGGTATTTTAAAAGAAATTATTTTAGATAATAGTTTAGAAGTAGAAATACAAACAAAAAGAATAAATGTAGCCGCTATAACAAGTATTGTATATAATGGATTTAAATTAATAAGAGATGATAAAGACTATTACTATTATTCAATACCAGAAGAAGAGTATAGAAAAACAAGATGATAATAATCATCTTGTTTTATAGGGAATTTTTTCGTTAACAAATAATAATAATATTGGTGATAAGATGAGAAACGGATATTTAACAGAACTTGTATTTATTAATAATTTAAATGGTAAAAAATTTTGTGAGATTAATTTATTGTTACAAGAATTAATTCAGACATTATATCCAAAAATCAAAAAAAAAGATTTAATAACTGCTTATAAGTATGAAAAGCATGCTAAAGTAGATGTTGTTGTTATTGTAAAGGGAAGAAAAAAGGGACTAAGCATAAAAAGTGGGTCGAAGAATTCAGTGCATTTAGAAAAAAACGACAAATTCATAAATTATTTAAAAAGAAATAGTTTTAAGGAATCTGAAAAATTATTAAAGTATTTATATTCAGATGGAACTGCTAATAATACAGGAGTTATTAGAATGAGTTCTGAAGAATACAAGAAGGACCATCAAGAAGAAATAAAAGAAATAAATAAAGAATTAGAAAAAATACATGAAATATTGATAAAAAGATTTCTGATGCAAACAGATGTAAATTATCGAGTAACAGTAGACGCCATTGTGTTAGGTGTTGCAAATGATTTTATTTGGGCAACAAAAGAAGAAATATTAAAATATTTATGTAATAAAAAAATTGAATCCACTGGGGTTCATGTTAGAGGTTTATTTTTGCAAAATTGGGATAAAAATTTAAAATATAATCCCAAATATGAAAAATGTCGAGAATATGTACAAGTAAAATGGTATAGTTTATTTGATGACATTATAATTATTATGTGCGAAAGAAATAAATGTTTTGAAAATAAACAAGCTGACTCCGTGGAATATAAAAAAAAGAACTCAGCTTTTACTAAGTTCTTTAAATTCATATGGAGCAGTTAAACTACAGCTTACGAACTTGTTCTCTTTCTATAACCATTATATATGAATTTTTATATTTTTTCAATGGAAGTATAACAAATTATCTTTTTAAATTAATATTAATTCTTAATTAAGAAAATCATCTATGTATTCTTCTATTTGAGTTCTTTTAATTTCTTTTTTATAACGCTTTATTCTTTCATTTAAATAATCTATATGTTCCATGTATATCAAATCACTTTTGGCTTTTATCTCACTTAATATTGATTGAATAAATTCAATTTTTCGTTCGATATTTGGAATTCTGCTTCCGCTCCATGATTCCGAATGCGAAAAGAAACTTATTTGTTTAAATATTTCAATATTACTTGTGTTATCTAATAGAAAAAGAATTAATTCTTTTTTTAAACAATTTTCTTTTTCACCAATTACATAAAATACATAATAAATTTTATCTTTATCTTCTTTAATTTCTAATATTTTCTCTTTAAACCATTCTAATTGATTCTGTTTTATATTTTCTTCATTATCAAAATCGAATAACGTATGTAATCGTAAATATCCGAAATTAGACTCAATTATTTTATCATAATTATATGAGATAATGTCTTTATATTTAGCATGTTTCCATATGTTTTTTACAATATTTCTTATTTTTCCAGTATGATCATATGATTTGGTTTCAAGTATTTTATTTAGAAAATCGTAATTATTTATACATAATAAAAATCCCATATTCCCATTGTAATCGCTATGACATTTTATAGATTTTAAATATAATTCTTCAAGTGTTTTTTTATTATCAAAAGCATTGTATATAGTTTCAACAAATTCTTTATCAACAAATGAATTTGTAAAACTAGAATATAGTCCAAAATCATTTTCAGTTAGTATGTCTTTAGTGTAGTTTTCTAATAAATCTTCATTATATTTAGAGTATTCAAAAATAGCTTCAATTGATAAAGTATATTTATTCATAGTTTTTTGATTTTTTATAAAATCTTTTACTACTAGTATATATTTTTCATCATAATAATTATTTAGTATACAGGATAATAAATAGTATTTTTTAGATGTACTGCTTTTTATTATATTGTCTAATGTTTTTTCTAGTATATTTTTATCTACAAGATTTCTAATAAAGAACAACCCATTTGTAAAAGGGCAATCTGATTCTAAATATAAAATAAATATTTCTTCAAATAAAGTTGTATCTTTTTCTAATACTTGTTTAAATAATAGGTCTAATGAATTATGCATTTTCCAACTATCAACATTTATATTATGTTCTTCAACCTTTTTAAGTATTAGAAATATCGTGTTATAGCAATCTTGACTCTTATTTTCTAAGTAGCACAATAATTCATCGTTTTTTTCATCATAATCATATTTCTCGAACATATTAATTATTAGAAACTCTGAACATTCTTTATATTTTTCTAATGAAGTTGGTGGTTCTATATTAAACTTTTGACATTTTTCTTTTAGTAAAAATAGTATTTTACCTTGTATTATTGATATATTATCCCATGTTACAAAAAACTTTTCGTCTAAATATTTTATATCATTTTCCAATATTGCTTTTTGATCTTCATCGTAGAACCAAATTAACTCATTTAATAATATATTATAATTAGTTTCATCTTCATTGCACAATTGAAATACTATATCATATAGGTGTTTTCTAAATGAGAAAACTTTATCATTATCTTGTAATTTTATTGTAATGAAATTAATAGTTCTTGGAGTATTTCCTTGTTTGCTAATATGAAACTCTAATTCTAAACAATATAATAAAGATTGTTCTAATAAAATTCTATATATTTCTCTCATTTTAATTATGTTTGTTGTTTTATACTTTGAAAACAATATGTTAATAATTTCTGTTTCTAACAAAAAATCTGGATATGGATTTGTTATTAGCCAATAATCCTTTATACTTTTACATATTTCATTATATAAACTAGGTCTTTTTTCAAGATATGATAATAATAATTCAAAAGATAATTTTAAGTATTCAGTATCTTTGAAATCAGATATTAAACTTAATAAATTATCACTTAAATATACATTGTTTTCATATTTTATTTTCTCAGGCATTTCTTCTTTAGCATAACTTTCAATTTTCTTTTTTATTTTAAGTAATGCTTTTGATACATTAACATTATGGAAATAATCTACAAATTTCCAGTCACTATTATATGGTTCTTCATTCCAAACAGTATCTATCTCTTGTGTTATATAATTAATCGTTTTTTCATCATAAAATTGTTCATTAATCATATTTATAACATTTATAAATTTGTTAATAAAATTAGGGTATACTTGTTTTAATAAATTCGAAATATTAATAGTCTTATCTATTATCAAATACTTATATACTAAATAATTAGAAAAATTTTGATCACATATTTTTAAAGCATCATCATTAAAATAATCAATTAATTCCATATCTCTTAATTTTTTTAATGTTTCTGTATCAAATATTTCCAATTCTTTTAGATAATTACTTACAATTTCGTTTGATGTACTAATTGGTGATAACAAAGCTATATAAAACAGAACTTTTATTTCATAAACAGATAGTTTTTTATAATTAATTACATTATCATAATAATTTTTAAAAATATCATAAACACTATTTAGAGAGTCTATTTTTCCATCTCTAACTGAAATAAAACTCATTATTGCTAATCGTGGATTACCATTAGATATCTTTAGAATTTTTTGTTGCCATTCTTTATTTTTGACATTATATGTATTTTCTAAAATATTAATAATTTCCGAATCACTCATTTTATTTAAGATGCATACACTCGGCTCTATTAGTAAATTAAGTTTTTTTAATACTTCATCTAACAAATAATCTCTAACTGTTGCTAATATTTTAATATTTTCATTTTTATTGGTTACAATTAAATCAACCACAGACATTAATCCATTAAGATTATTAATATCATCAAAAAATATAATATAATTTTTATCATTTTTTATGGCCGTCTTGAGATCGTTGTAGAGTTCTAATCCATTTATTCTAATACATAGTGAAGAATAGTTTTCATTTTTTTCAAGTTCTTTTAGAACTTCTAAAGATATTTTTGTTTTCCCAGTACCTGGTTTTCCAGTAACTATTGTCATTTTTGAATCTAATGCACTTTTGTAAATTGTATCTTTATCTTTTCTATATACAAAATCAATATTTAACGGGGAGTTTATGGAATTCTTATCATAACGCTCAATAAATGTATTTATATCACTAATTTGATTTGTATCTATAGGAATGTTTAAATAATCATTTGCAATATTATGATAGTTTTCATCTATATCATGTGCTAAAGAGTCAATATCAATTAAAGTAATTTTAATATCTGGGATTAAATTAACCAATTTATTATATTCTCCTGGCTTTATATTTGTGTTAGTATGAAAACATATGATTTCTTTTATTTGCTTTTTTATTAGTCCTGTCTTTTTGCCGTTTGCAGCATCTATAATATCTGTTGTTAACTTTGGAACTGATTTTTTTTCAACTGTACCATACATTAGTAATATATATTTACCATTAGCATCAACTGAATATGAATCTGGAATTCCAATTGTTGTTTTATTAGTACCTTCTTTACTGCCTATATCATGCATGTTATTAAGATTGTATTTTTGAATGGCATATGTAGAACAAAGACGTTGATATTCTCCAGGTCCCAGACTTAAAATTGAACTTTGTATTTCTATAAATTTAGACATATTATACCTCCTTATACAATTTGTTTATTATTATATAGAATTTTTTTAGTCTATTCAATGAAAACAAAAAAAAATAGCGTTAGCTATTTCTATTGTCTATTAAAAAATCATCAAGTTTTTTGTCAAGAATTATTGATATTTTATAAAGTAAGGATAATGAGCAACTCTTTTTTTCATCATTTGGAGATTCTATTCTTTTTAAATATTCAGGAGAGATATCTAAAATTTCAGCCAAATCCATTAATCTCATTCCTTTTTCTTTACGAAAGTTTTTAATATTATTACAAATAATTGCTTTGAATTCAGGATTATATTTCTTGTATTTATCAATCATTTGCATCACCTATAATTATTGTCCCACAATGAAAAAAATAAATAAGTAAACTTTTTGTCCTAATTTGTATATTAATTTTTATAATATATGATATAATTTAAATAATTAAGGAGTGAGTTTATGAAGTGTGTAAAATGTCAAAAAAAGATTGATGATGATGATATTTTTTGCGGTTATTGTGGAATTAATCAAGCCAAGTTTATAAAGTATTTAGAAAAAGTAGATAAAAAAATTCATAAAGACAGAGACAAAGAATATAATACCAAAGTCAAAAATGCTCAAAACAAGTTAGCTCAACTTGAAAAAGCAAAACAAAATGAAATTAATAGAATAGCTACGAGTAGATGGAAATCAATAGGTAATAATTTTACTTATAATTTAACTGAAGGAATTGTTTCAATTAATGGAACTACTTATCCTTTTTCTGATATTAAAGGTGCAGAAATGGTTAAAAATGATGGATTTAGAACAGTGACAAACACAACAGGTACTAATAATCAAAAATCTAAAAAGCATGCATCATTAGGTGGTGCGGTTGCTGGTGGGTTAATATTAGGTCCAGTTGGAGCAGTTGTTGGTGGTTCTGCATTAGGAAAAACAACTACAAAAGGAAATAATAATCAAGTAACTACCTCAGACGAAATACCAACCTGTCATCATATAGGTGTTAATGTAAACATTAAAGGCTTTAATACTGAAATAGTGATATTATCAAAAACAATTGACCAATCAAGTTCGGCTTATAATAACTCTGTTAATACTGCACAAATGATTGTAGATCAATTAAGAGTTTTATCTTCAACTCCGGTTCCAAAATCATTTTTAAAGCCAGAAGAAGAACAAACAGTCTTGAACTATAATCCACAAATTGAAGCGGCTGCTAAAGAGTTGCAAGAAACTATAAAAGATAAACCAAATTATGATATTCCAGAAAGTTATTTTAAATAGGAGGTTTCTATGAAGATATGTAGAAAATGTAAAAAAGAATACAAGGATGATTACATATATTGTCCAAAATGTGGAACACCTTATGATGAAAAAATGAAAGCAGTTAGAACTCCTGGAGATATTGGTGGCCTTGCTAGTAAAATATGGAATGGATTTTTATATGGTGTTGGTGGGTTACTAATATTAGTATATCTATCATCATTTACTGAAGATATTGTATCCAGTATATTCGCTATATTATTTGGATTAAGTTTATTTAAGGTTTTCTATACTTTAATAGAAGATAAGTTTAGTCAAATTGATGAAAAATATATAAAAATTGCTAGAATTGTATTACCAATATTAATACTATTCGTATGGATAATTTGTACTCCAGTCGAAAATGTAGAAACAGAAGATAATGGTTCCCAATCAAATGTTGTTGATAAAGAAGAAAATGTACCTATTAAAGATGATTCTGTTGATAATGAAACCAGTAGCGACGAAAGTGAAAAAGAAGCAATTAAAGAAGAACCCAAAGAAACTGTATATACCATAAAATATAATGAAATTGGTGAATATGGCAAATATATGGAATTTGAAAAAAAGAATGTTATTTTTTATTATTTGCCAGATGGAAAATATAAAGTTGAAGCAACTAACATGAATGAAAATATATGCTTTTTATGGATTGATTATAGAGAAGGTTATCAAAACGGAAATTATGGAACAGCATACAATTCAAAAGAAATGCTTAAATTTACAACAACATCAAAGAATAATACTGTATCAATAGATAGTTCTGTACATATTTATAATTCAAATAATTGTGATTACAAATTTACTTTAATAAATTAACGAAAAGAACAGAAAAAAATCTGTTCTTTTACTTTTGATAGTTCTTGTATAGCTCACCGATTATACTATCTATAAATTCAACCAATTGATAATATCTCAGTCTATACATTGTATCACGCAGTTTATTTAAATCATCAATAGTTGATGAAATTACGTTATTAATATTTTCTATATCAACATTAGGCAAATTAGTATTATCATATTCAATAATTAAATTTCTAATAAAGTCAGATTGTGTTAATCTGGCTTTATTAGATTTTTCTTTTAATAGTTTTTGTTCTTCTTCATTAAGAAAAACATTTAGCTTTATATTTCTTACTCTAATAGTTATCATCTCCTTTCTTTTTTAGGGTTTGGGATAATTCCCACAGTTTCGCAAGTGGCGGGAGTAAACTTGCAGTGCTGGCTAATACCAAAAATGCAAAGTGTACTCACACGCTATACATAAATTAATTCTTTAAAGATTACTTCTTCAGCACAATTTTTATAATTGCTCATGAGTTTTACCCCTTCTAATTGATTAAACTTTTTATTTTTTTCAGATAGTTTTTCATCATTTTTTACACAATTATTCATTAAAATATTTAATCTTTCTTCACATAATTCACTAATTAAATTAAGATGATTAGTAAGTTCACCTTTCATAAGAAGTACTTCATATAATGCTTTTTTATGAGTTTTTAGATAATCTAATCTTAATAATCCATACTTATTTATTTTACTTTTACTATTTTTTGTAACTAAATTCGGTAAAACATAACCATTAATTTTTAAATATTTCATTGTCATTTTTATTGCTTCCTTTCTTATTACTTGCTGAAAAAGAATTGGTTTTAAGTTTTATTTTTAAAAATTTTTCAAATGCTTCAAGAATAACTTCTTGAACATCTTTTCTATTTTCATCATAAACACAAATAACTTTATCATTTTTATCCTTCATTTAGATCATTTCCTTTCCTTTGGGTATTAATAAAAGTTGGTCAACAACTAAATTATTTTCAATATAAGGACAATTTATAATGCCATCATAGTAAAAATGCTCTTTTATTAATTCTAAATAAATGTTTAATTCTTTGTCTGAATATTCATTATTTTCATATTTTTGTAGTGAAATTATTGTATATTTATTAGATAATTCTTTTAACTTTTTCTTATCAATTTGTCCTTTATATTTAATTCCAATTTCGCTATCTTCTAAAATATCATTCAAATATTTTAGATAATCTTTATTACTTTTAGAGATAAATTCATCGGTAAACCTAATATTTTTTATTTCAATATTGTAATTTCTATCTCTTTCTATTTCTAAACTAGCTATTAATCTTTGAATTAAATCTCTCTTAGTTTTTCTATTTAAACTATCCCAGACAAATGAAAATCCCAAATTATTAGTAAATATGTATTCATCATTTTCTTTAACACAATCTAGCTTTTTAGATAATTCAAGAGTATATTCTTTAAATTCATTATCTGGATCTAATGCATCTTTCTTATTATTTAGTTTTTGAATTTCTTTTTTTATCATTTCATTTTTATGATTAATTGCAGCAACATTCAAATTAGAAGTTAAATATAAATCAACTAATTTTTTTTCTTGCAGTTTTAATTTATCAATAGCTTTATCAATATCTTTTAATTCTTTAGACCTATTAGAATTACAAACTATGATTTCATTTTTACTTTCATACATATATCTTGTTAACTCATTTAAAATTCTTCCTAATCTTTTTTCAATTTTATCAGAACTATAATGAAGTCCTTTTGACTTACAATTAGAGTTTTTGCAAGTTAAATGGTAATAAGTTTTTTGTTTAGGAGTACCGCTATGTTTAAAAGAATTAGTAGAAGATAATATATTTCCACAATCAGGACATTTTATTATTCCAGTAAATAAATGTATATGTTCTCCATAATTAGGATGTTTATTTTTCTCTAAATTTTTTCTTGTAATATTCCAAGTTTCAATATCAATAATAGGTTCACAATAATTATTTACTTTTAAAATGTCTTGCGATTTTCTTCTATATTTTCCATATTCAAATACACCAATATAAATAGAATTAGTAAGTATTTTATAAACTCTATCACTTTTCCATTTACCTTGACTTAAATAAGCATTATTGTCTTTCATAATAGTAGCAATACCTCTAGTAGAATGTCTTTGTTTGCATAGTTCAAATATTTCCTTAACAACTTGTGCTTCAATAGGTTCAACTTCTAAATAACCAGTTTCTTTATTTCTTATATATCCATAAGGTGCTTTACTAGGATGAATATGTTCTAAAGCCATTTCTTCCATTGCTCGCTTAGTTCTAGCACTAATTTCTTTTCTTTCTCTTTGACCAAATACTAAATTCATTCCAAATATCATCTCCCCATTAGCAGTAGATACATCATAAGGCTCTAGTATAAGTTCAATTTTGACATCATGTTCTTCACAATAATTTAGTAACCAAAAACCATCATAATTATTTCTTGTAAGTCTATCGACTTTAATCGCAATCAACTTATCAATCTTTTTAGCTTTAATATCTTTTAATAATCGTTGCATTTCTGGTCTCATTAAATCTTTTCCAGAATGACCAGCATCATTATATACATCCATAATGTCATATTCATTTTTCTCACAATATTCTTTTATCATACGAAGTTGTGAGTCAATAGAATAACCATTATCTCTTTGATCATCAGTACTAACTCTTACATAAATTCCACATCTCAATAAAATCATCTCCTCACTTGTTTCCCCACTTAAATCAAAAAAGTTAAGGTAAAAAATTAATTTTTAATGCATATCTCTCATTTATTTGGCACTAAAAGAGTAGTTATAGGGGGATAAACTTAAATTTTTGTAAGAATTTGTCTGATTTCTTTGAGATTGTACTTTTCGTTATGTTCTTTAATATAGAATGTTTTATTACTAATCTCGTTTACTTTATATTCTAGTATTGTAAGCATAGTAGGATGTGTAATTATGTACTCAGTTGGTTCAATAAACTGTAAATTTGTTTTCAGCAAGTGTTTTATTTTTCCTTTTTTAGTTTTATAAGAATAACTTTTAATAATCTCTAGAATTTCAGTATTTGGTTCTAATATTTCAATAGTTTTAAAATCAAGCATAAAAAAATGTCCTCCTTTCTAGAAAGAGAACATTGTATACTTATATATCTTCCAAGCGACTCACGTGGGGTTCGATTAAAAGATAAAATAAAAACTTACGATACCATATAGGTTCGTAAGTTGTTTTCAAATGGAGCAGATGATGGGAATCGGACCCACGCAGTCAGCTTGGAAGGCTGAGGTTCTACCATTAAACTACATCTGCATCAGTAGACATTTAAAAATATAACATACATATCTTTAAAATGTCAATATATTTTTGAAAAAATGTAGAACCTCAGTCCTACAAATACTTAAAAGACTAATCCTAATACTCCATAAGAGAAAATAGCCATTATAACACCTGCTAGTAATACTCCTATAGTACAAGCTAGAAATGCTTTTTTCTTATCCATATTAAGCATAGCAGCTATTAATGAACCAGTCCATGCACCAGTACCAGGTAGAGGAATTCCTACAAAAGCAACTAATCCCCAGAAACCAAATTTTTCAATTTGACCTTTTTTATCTACAACTTTTTTATCAAGCCATTTAACAATTTTGCTAAATGCTTTAACATTTCTCATCCAATCTAAAATTTTTCTTATAAACCAAATAATAAATGGAACTGGTAGTATGTTACCTATAAAACAGATAATAAAACCTTTTACTAAAGATACTTTAAGTAAAGCAGCGGCAATCATCCCACCTCTTAATTCGATTATAGGTAATATAGAAACAATAAAAACAGTTACACTTTTACCAAGTTCGGAACCGGTGATTCCTCCAAATATATTTAAAAAAAACTCAACTAAAGCCTCAGTCATTTCAATACCTCCTAGACTTATTTAATTATATTCTATTAACTTATATAGGTCAATTTATTTATAATAAAACATATTCTAAGGACGTAAAAAAAGACTATTTTTTAGTAATTTTAATATTATAAGTAGATGGTCCATATATAACATTACCATCTATATCAAAACTAGAACCATGACAAGGACAATCCCAAGTCTTAGTTTGATAATTAAAAGATAAATTACATTTCATATGAGGACAAATATTAAGTACTTTATGTTCTTTTTTATTTTCATCAATATAAATTCCATACCAAGTACCATTTTCTTTTACTATTTTGACATTATTTCTATAAAACTTTTTATCTTTATTTAATTTAGTACAAATAAAAGAAGAAGCATTTTTAATATTAAAATTAATAATTCTAGGAATATTTTTAATGTCACGATTAGGATCAAATAAAGTAGTATATGGATTATTCTTTTCTAATATTAAATCACTAATTATTTTTCCAGAAAGTATTCCATTAGTCATACCCCAAGTATTAAAACCAGTAGCAATATATAAATTTTTATCTATTTCACCAACAAGTGGCATATAGTCCCATGTCATAATATCATAATTACTCCAACAATATTTAATGTTAGGACTAAATCTTCTTCGCATGTTCCATATAGCATTATCACGCTTTTTTAGATTATCAATATTCTTATCCAAAGAATTACTTTCACTTACAGTTATTAAATAATTCTTCTTATCTTTGTGATATCTAATTGAAAGTACTTCTTTATCAATATTAATTGCAGAAAAAGATTTAACGCTATCTATTTCACTGGCAACTAAAAATGATTTTTCTAAACTTGTTCTCATTGGAAACAAATAAGGAAACAGAAAAAAAGGATAATGACAAGCTAAAATTACTTTTTTAGCAGTAATAATTCCATTCTTAGTTTTAACAAGATAATAATTATCTTTAGAATCCATATACATAACATTAGTATTTTCATAAATATCAATCTTTTTAGAAATAATTTCACTAAGACCTAAAACAAATTTAACAGGATGAAATACAAAGGTATCATTTACTTCTAAAGATTTATAACATTTTGTTTTAATAGGAATATTATCTTTTATTTTTATTAAAGCACTATTTTTATAAATATTATAATTTTCAAATATTTTGTAACTGTTAGTTCCTTTATTGTTAAATATATATGAATTAACAGAAGTAAAATTACATTTTATATCATTATCAACAATAATCTTTTTAGCAAGAGAAATAGCATCTTTTTGTGATTTAATATATCTACAAGCAATATCCTCATCATAAATGTTTTTAATTTTATTAATCATATCATCTTGTAAAAAAGTAAGTTTTCCAGTTGATTTAGCAGTAGTTCCCATACAAAGCTTATTTCTTTCTACTAAAACTATCTTTTGGTTTGAATCCTTTAAAAAATAAGCAGTACTAACTCCAGTAATTCCACCACCAATAATTAAAATGTCACAGTCAATATCTTTATCTAATTTAGGGAATTTTTTTCTAGTTATACCATCTAGCCATATAGATTTATCTTTCATAATATCACCATTATATAGTGGTATGAATACAAAAAAGTTATTCATACATAAATAAAAAATATTGTAATTATAAAAAAATGTGGTATAATTGTAAAAGTTTATGGAAGAAGTGGTATATATGAAAAAAAGAAATGTAGCAATAATTGCACACGTTGACCATGGTAAAACAACTTTGGTTGATGAAATATTAAAATCAAGTGGAACATTTAGAGAAAATGAAGATTTATCAAATGCTTCAATGGATTCGAATCAAATTGAAAGAGAAAGAGGAATTACAATTTTAGCTAAAACTACAGCTATTAATTATAATGACTATCGTATTAATATTTTAGATACTCCAGGACATGCAGATTTTGGTGGAGAAGTAGAAAGAATTATGAATATGGTAGATGGAGTTATTCTTGTAGTTGATGCTTATGAAGGAACTATGCCTCAAACAAGATTTGTACTAAAGAAAGCCTTAGCAGCAAAAGCAAAACCTATTGTTGTAATTAATAAGGTAGATAAAGAAAGTGCAAGATGTGCAGAAGTTGTTGATGAAGTATTAGATTTATTTATTGAACTAGGTGCTGATGATGATCAATTAGAATTCCCAGTAGTATATGCATCTGCAATTAATGGAACTTGTAGTTTAAGTGATGATTTATCAACACAAACTCCAGGATTTAAAGAATTATTAGATTTAATTATTTCAGAAATTCCTGCACCAGCTGGTAGTGAAGAAGAAGATTTGCAATTTCAACCAGCATTACTTGACTATAATGATTATGTAGGAAGAATTGGAGTAGGTAGAGTTCATAATGGTAAGATTAAAGTAGGACAAATGGTAACTTGTCATAGACTTGATGGAACCACTAAACAATTCCGTGTTCAAAAACTATTTGGATATATTGGGTTAAAAAGAATTGAAATAGAAGAAGCAGTAGCAGGAGATATTTGTGCTGTAGCCGGGCTTCCTGATATTTCAGTAGGTGAAACATTATGTGAAGTTGGAAAAGATAAACCACTACCTAAATTACACATAGATGAACCAACATTACAAATGACAATTGGTACTAACTCATCTCCATTCTGTGGAAAAGATGGTACTCTTTTAACAGCAAGAAAAATCGAAGAAAGATTAATGAAAGAAACACAAAGAGATGTTAGTTTAAAAGTTGCTCCTAACGATAGTGAAAGTTGGATAGTTTCAGGGCGCGGTGAACTTCATTTAAGTATTTTAATTGAAAATATGAGAAGAGAAGGATATGAACTTGAAGTTTCAAAACCAGCAGTTATTGTAAAAGAAGAAAATGGTAAAAAATATGAACCATATGAAGAATTACAAATTGAATGTCCTGATGAGAGTGTAGGTACAATTATTGAACAATTAGGACTTCGTGGTGCTAATATGGATAACATGACATCTTTAAATGGTCAAACAAGACTTTTATATACAATTCCATCTCGTGGATTAATTGGTTTTACAACTGATTTTATGACTATGACAAAGGGATATGGAATTATTAACCATACATTTAAAGAATATCGTGAAATGGCAAGTGTAGAAATTGGTGAAAGAAAATTAGGAGTACTAGTTTCTATGGAAAATGGTAAAACAACAGCATATGCTTTAGGTGCTTTAGAAGATCGTGGTGTAATGTTTGTTGAACCAGGTGTTGAAGTATATGAAGGAATGATCGTTGGTGAACATTCAAGAGAAAACGATCTTGCTGTTAACGCTGTACGTGGTAAGAATTTAACAAACGTAAGAGCATCTGGAAGTGACCATACTGTAGTGTTAAAACGTCCAAGACCAATCTCTTTGGAATATGCACTAGATTATATAAATTCAGATGAATTAGTTGAAGTTACACCTTCATTCATCAGATTAAGAAAAAGAATATTAAATACAGAAACAAGAAAGAAATTCGATGCTAAAAAGTAATTTCTTTTTTTCTTTTTATTTGTTATAATGGACATATAGATAGAAAGTGGTGATGATATGGCAACAAAAAAGAAAACAACAAATCAAAAAGAAACAAAAAAAGAAGTTAAGAAAGAAGTAAAAGAAGAAGTAAGAAAAATAAAACCAAAGAACTATATAATATTAGGGGCTATTTTCTTAGCAACTTTAGCATTAGTCTTTTTACTAAGATTTTGGTATATCTCATATCAAAATTATCAATTAAGTATTCCGGTATTAAAAGATACATTAATGGAAATAACTCATGATGAATTAGATCACTATATAACTGCTAATCCTGATGCTGTTATATATATTGAAGTAAGTGAAGATGAAAATTCTAGAGAAGTAGCAAAGGATTTAAAAGAAGTTATTAAAGAAAGAAATCTTGCTAATAAAGTAGTTTATTTAAATATAAGTTCTATTGAAGATAAAGATGCTTTCTTTACAGATTTTAGTAAAAAGTATTTAGAAGGAGAAGTTTTAACAAACTATCCAGCACTAGTATTATTCTTAGATGGTAAAATAGATGCTTATGTTTCAAAAACAAATAGACAAGAATTAAATATTGGAGATATTGCTCAAATATTTGACCAATACGAACTAGAAGGCGATAATTAATGATAAATATTGTATTATATGAACCCGAGATACCTGGTAATACAGGTAACATCATGCGTACTTGTGTAGCAACAAATACTAAATTACATTTAATTGAACCATTAGGATTTAAATTAGATGAGAGTAGTATTAAAAGAAGTGGTGTAAATTACATAGATAAATTAGAATATACTGTGTATAAGAATTGGGATGAATTTAAAGAAAAAAACAAAGGTACATATTATTTCTTTACTAGATATGGCCATAAACCACATAGTAGTTTTGATTATTCTAATAAAGAAGAAGAAATATACTTAATTTTTGGAAAAGAATCAACAGGTATTCCAAAAGAAATTTTAAGAAGTGATTTAGATAGGTGTATGAGAATTCCAATGACAGATAATGTAAGAAGTCTTAATCTATCTAATTGCGCTGCAATAGTGCTTTTTGAGGTGCTAAGACAACAAGACTATCGTGATTTACTAAGAGAAGAACCGCATAAAGATAAGGATTTTATAATAAAAGATTAAAAACTTAAAAAAAATAAAAAATGTTGTTGACAAAAATCAATTGATATAATATACTTTTATTTGTCAGTTGATGAACAACTGGGGCATTAGCTCAGCTGGGAGAGCGCCACGTTTGCACCGTGGAGGTCAGCGGTTCGATCCCGCTATGCTCCACCATATGATTTTAAACTCGAGTAACTCGAGTTTTTTTATTGTCAAAATAAAAAAGTATCAATATCTTTTATTAAAATGATATAATTAAATAAAGGATGATGTTATGAAAGATTTTATTATTATTGGAACTATGAATATACAAAATAAATATAAAATAACTGATTATGATGGTCTAGATGAAAAGGGAAATGATAATGCACAATTATTAAATCGTTTTTTGATTGAAAATAGTGTTGATATTTTAGGAACACAAGAATTAGTTAGAGATTTTATTGATCGAATCAAAGAAACAATTAAACCAAATTATAAAATTTATGGTAATTTTCGTTTTGGTAGTTCTCGTCTAGTAAAAAAATTAGAAATATTTGATAAATTTAATGAAACTGCTAGTATTATTTCAAAGCATCTGGTCTTAAAAAATAAAACAGTTACTTTACCATGGATACCAAAAAATCCTAAAGATTTATGGAAAAGTATTAAAGTAGGTTCACTTAGACCAAGAGTTGCAACTATAGCATTAGTAGAGGTTCCTAATTTTGGAAAAATAAATTTTATAAATACACATCTTGATCATAAAATGAGTATTATTCAAATCAGACAAATGAATCATATTATAAATATAATAAAAAAATCTAAATATCCAGTTATTCTAACAGGGGACTTTAATATGACTCTTGCTATGCCAAGGTTTAAACTATTTATTGATAAATTAGAATCTATTGGCTATAAGTGGGTACCAAATGAACATATTACATGGAAGCATCAAAAAGACAAGATGCCAATCGATCATATTTTTATTCCCCAAACATGGAATATAGAACAAGTAGAAGTATTAACAGATAAATATTTAGATAAATTTAGTGATCATTATCCAATCCTTGTAAAAATATCAAAATAGACTCTTTTATTAAGAGTCTTTTTAAATAAAAAATAAATTAAATAAATTAGTTTTTATAATTTACTTCTATATATAAAAAATGATACAATCATATTAACGCGTTAAGGAGTTGTTTTAAATGATATTAATCCCTAAAAAAGGTTGTAGTGAAATAAAATACGATAGTGAACTAGCAAAAAAACTCGACTATGTAATTATTGTCAATGATGTAGATAGTAGTAATGTTGGGGATTTATTTAGTATTTGGAATCAAAAGTGCAAAGTTACTATATGTAATGACATAACAGATTATTATGACTTTATAAAAAAAGAAAAGAAATTTAATCCAAATCTAAATATTATGATAATAGGTACAAAGAATACTAGTTACGAAACTCTTTTAGAATATAAAAATTTAACATCATTCTATTTTTTCTATCAAAATGAAGTTAAAAAGATAGAAAAAGAAATGTCAAAATGGAATAAAACTTTTGTAAATAAAAAAGATAATGTTTTGGTAAAAGATGCGATGAGTAAATTTGTTTTTATGAATTCAAATGGAAAATATTTAAGAGCCCTTTTAATAGCTTTAGGATACTTTATTGCGACTAAGAAAGATGATAATTCATATTTACCTCTAGCAGCAGCATATGAAACTTTCCAAACATCAATATTAATCCATGATGATGTAATTGATAATGCTGAATTAAGACGTGGTAAAAAGACTATTCATAAGAAATATGAAGAAAAGTTTGATAAGTATGATTTAAAAGATAATAATTTTGATGAAAGAAAGAAAAATACATCAGCTTCTATTGGTATATGCGCAGGAGATATTGGTTTTTTCATTGCTAATAATATGATAGTAGAAAGTTATATGAGTAATCCTAATTTACCAAGAGTATTAAAATATTATAATGATATTGTTATTAATACTGGTAAAGGAGAATTGATAGATGTTGTTCTACCATTTAATGAACAATACTATTCTAAGAACAAATGCTTAGAAAAAGATATAATGGAAATCTATGACTTGAAGACATCGTGGTATACAATAGTTGGACCTTGTTCTCTAGGTATGATATTAGGTGGAAACTCAGATAGAGTAGTAGAATCAATGGTTAAAACACTTTCTCCACTTGGAACAGCATTCCAAATAAAAGATGATATTCTTGGTATATATGGTAGTATTAAAAATATTGGAAAAAGTAATACATCAGATATAAGTGAATTTAAACAAACTTTGCTTTATTCTTATGTTGTAAATAATACAGACTATAAAGAAGAATTAAGAAAATATTATGGAAAAGAAGAATTAACAGACCAAGACTTATCAAAAGTAAGAGAAATTTTTGAAAAAAGTGGAGCTAGAGACTATGCAATTAAAAAAATGGATGAGTTATTTAAAACATCAAAGGCTCTTGTATTAAAAAATAGAAATATTCCTACTTACTATAAAGAAATATTATTAGGATTTATAACATATTTAGAATTAAGAGAAAATTAAAAGCACTTTCTAAAGTTGCTTTTTTTATTTGCTATGATAGAATACAATCCGGTTAAGGGGGAGAAAAACCATGGCTAACTTAAATGGCATAGAAAAAATCATCAAAGAAAAATCAGAGTTCATTGAGAAAAATGCAATAAAATTATATAATATGCGTGGTTCAAGAGGATTTTGTGATTCTTCAACAATAGAAGAAGCCCTAGTAAGTATATTGTTATCAGATAAACCATTAACAAAATGTAGTAAATATGAAGCTTTAAATGGTATTTTAACAAGTTTAGATGATGAAACATTTCCACATAGGGAAAATGAAAATTATCCACTAAAAGTTATATTTTCAGTAACTAGATATATAAATAGTGTAACTTATGGTGAAGAACAACTTAATTTAAGAAATAAAATAAGAAGATATATAAAATATATTAATAATCGTACTTTTATAAACTCAGAAATAAAAATTGATGATCAAGAAGTAGAAAAGATACTACAAAAGAAATAGAGACTAAAGGTCTCTTTTTTATTTAAAAAAAATATATATTTGATATAATTAATTTGGTGATATAATGAAAAACACTAAACCTAAAATAAATATGAAATATATTGAAGAAAAAGATACTATTGATATAGAAGAAAATGTTGAATATATAAGAATATCTAATTATGAAATAAAAGAAAATATTAAAGGAATAGAATTTAATAGTTGCATCTTTGAAAAAGTAGATTTTTCTAAGGTTAAGGTTGAAAAAGTTGATTTTATTGATTGTATATTTAATAAATGTGATTTATCTAACATAGATTTAAGTGAAAGACTAATTCTTAGATGTGAGTTTAATGACTGTAAGTTAATTGGAGCTAAATTTGTTTCTACATCTCTTCAAAACTTATTGTTTCATAATTGTCTTATGAACTATAGTAATTTTAATAATTCTAGAATAAAAGAAGTAGAGTTTAATAATACTAAATTAAAAGATAGTACTTTTATCGAGGTAAATCATAATAAACTAGAATTTAATAGTTGTGACTTAGAAAATAGTGAATTATTTAAAACAAAATTAAAAGATGTTGATTTATCTACATCAACAATCGAAGGAATATTAGTTAATACCAATGATTTAAGAGGTTGTTATGTAAACTCTTATCAAGCAACACTACTTATAAGAGGATTTGGTATAAATATAAAAGATGAATAAATATACTTTTTATTTAAAATGTGTTATTATAAAATCAGTTAGTAAAGAAGGTTGAATTGTGAAAAAGTGTACTATTATATATAATCCACATAGTGGAAGAAAAGTTAAAACAAATTTTTTAGCAGCATATGTAGATATTCTTTTAGAACATGATTATGATCCAGAAGTAATATTTTCAAAATATAAAGGTCATATAAAGAAAATAGTAGAAGAACTACCAGAATGTGATTTAGTTATAAGTATTGGTGGAGATGGTACTTTTAATGAAGCAGTAACTGGTAACTTAAGAAGAGAAAAAAGATTATTATTATCTCATATTCCTCTTGGTACTACTAATGATATTGGTGCTATGTTTGGATATGGTAGTGATATTATTGATAATTTAAAAAAATTATTAAATGGAGAAGAACGAAATATAGATATTTGTACTGTAAATAAAAAACCATTTGTATATGTATCTGGTTTTGGAAAATTTATGACTATTCCATTTGAAACAAGTAGAATATCAAAGAAAAATCTAGGTAGATTAGCTTATTTAAAAGACGGTGTAAAGGAATTCTTTTCAACAACAAGATTACATGAATTAACATATCGTGTTAATGGAGAAGAGTATAAAGGTCTTTTCTCATTTATCTTAGTATCTAATGCTAACCATATCGCAGGTATTAATAATTTTTATAATAATGTATATTTAAATGATGGTAAGTTTGAAGTATTATTCTGTAATTTAAATAGAAGAAAAGATGTTATTAAAAGTTTATTATATCTAGCAACTAGTGATATTACTAAAGTACCTGGTTTTTATTTCTATAAAACAGATAAATTAGAAATAGAATTTGCTAAAGAAACAGATAAATGGTGTATAGATGGAGAAGAATTAGAAGAAAAAAATAAAAAATACACTATAGAAATGATAAAAGAATTTAAAATATTACTTCCTAAGAAAAATTTAGATAATTTGTTTGTAGAAGGAAAAGGAAAGAAAGAAAAAGAAAAAAAGAATAATATAGTTAATAAGGTTAAGAGTATTATTAAGAAATAATACTCTTTTTTCTTGAAAATACTTACTAAAAAAATTATAATTATATTAGTAATAAGAATAGGAGAGAAGCTTATGAAAAAGAAAAATCTTTTAATAATTATATTAATTTTAGTAATATCTTTTTTTAAGATAGAAGTAGAAGCAGCAAGTTGTACTACAGAAGAGAAAAAGGCATTAAAACAAGAAGCTCAAGCAATTGAAATAATTGCTAATCTAGATAGTGAAGAAAGTCCAATCCATGAGCACTATTACACTATTAGTTTTAATAACTGGAGTAATAAGTTTTATATAGAAGATTCTAAAGGTACTATATATCAAATGACACCGGGTCATACATCAGAAAAAAAATATGGAAATTATGCTCCTGGTAGTGTAATTACTTTTAAGGTATATGGTGCTTATAAACAAACTTGTGCTTATACATTAATGGCTACTATTCGTGTAACTTTTCCACATTACAATGATTATTATCTATCACCATTATGTGAAGGAATAGAAGAGTATGCTTTATGCCAAAGAACATATTCAGGAAAAATAGAATCTGAAGCTTGGTTTGAAGAACAAATAAAAAAATATAAAGCAAGTTTAGAAAAACAAGAAGAACCAGAAAAAGAAACAAACATAATTGATGAAATTACAAAATATTTATCAGAAAATCCATATATTATTGTAATTGCCATTGTAGTAATTCTATTAATCATTGTAATTGTAATTAGAAGTATAAAAACAAACAAAAATAAAATTAAAGTAAATTTGGATTTGAAGTAAAGGATGAGATATATGAAGAATTTAAAAAATAAAATAATAGTATTTATTTGCATGTGTATCCTACTTTTACCAGGAGTAGCAAATGCGGCATTCAATAGTTCTACTGGTGGTTATAAACCACCTAGTACTGGTAATTCGTGTCCTCGTTGTTCATGGGTATATAATGGGGATGAAGATTCAGGTGTAAGAATAAGTTTATACAAATATAAAAATGGAACAAAAACATATTATGGATCATTAGATCTTATAAATAGAGCATCTGATTACACTAGTTGGGTTGTAACAACAACAGCAAGAAAAAGTAGATTAGAATATGGCTCATCCAGTAATGTAAGTTTTAAAAGTAGTGCTGAAAAAATAACACTTAAGTCAATAGCACCATATAATGGTGGGAAGACTTATGAATTAGATGATTCAACACCATGGGGGCCAACATTTATTAATAGATTATCTACATATTTAGGTAATGATAAAGCAACAATTCAAACTAATATTGAAGCAATGTTTGGTCACAAGATGAACTTAGCAGAGTATTCTAATTATTATCTTGTTGTAGAACCAACTTTAATTGCGCGTAATAGAAAAAGAGATATTAAATTTTATGCAACAGGATATGAATATTTAAGTAGACGCGATAAGTTAAATGATAGTTATTATACATATAGTGTTAGTGAATTAACTGCAGCAGGCCTTTCTGAAGATGAGATTGCTAAGGGTGTTTTAACATTCTGGGGATCATTAGGTGGAATGGTAACTGGTCAAATATATAATGCCATGTTTGTAAAGACAAACGAATTTAAAATATTTAATGAAATAGGCAGTTATGATCCTAACAATTTTGTTAATCATTATGCAAATAAAAATGCACTTATTAAGTCTTCAGACGGTGCAGTAGATAGAAGTAATATAACTAGTAACTATGATGTTGATGACTATTCATATGGTATAACTGTACTATGGTTAGGAGATGTTTTACCACCAGAAGAGAATCCAAGAACTTGTGCAACATATTGTGCTGATGCTGGAGATGATGCATTAGATCAATGTGCTCAAAACTTTTGTACATCAATCTATCCAGCAGAACATGTTGAAGAATGTATATTAACTTGTAAAGATACAGTTTATGATTCTCCTGGATGTGATCGTGAAGTGTTAAATGTATGTTATAACTCTACATTAAAAACTAGTGATATTAAATCAACTGGAAATTATTGTGCTGCAAATGGAAGTAATACTACTAAAAAAGATTTAACTAGTAAAATTTGTTATGATGATGTTGATAATAAAAATTATACATTAGAAAGCCAAGTTGTATCAGTTAACAAAACAACTGGTAAAGTTAATGTAAGAAATTTATCTAAATCAGTTATTTTATCTTATTATAAAATTGAATGTGATGAAAAAGTTACATTTAGTAATTTACCATCAAGAGCTAATGTTTATGTAACACCAGCTCAAACTTCAAATTTATATTTGGGATATACAATGGAGTATAAAAAGGTTTGTCAAATTTATTATAAAACAACAGAAGAAACATGGAGTACAGATTATAATAAATCGAAGGCAAAAGCTGAAATAGAAAAATATAAAGAGAGTCTAAAAATAGCAACTGAAGGTAAAGCAACTTTAGAAAAAGTTATTAAAGAATTAGAAGGAATTAAACCAGCTGCTGAACAAAAACTAAAAGATGTAAAAGATAAAGATCAACCAACTAATGATGCACTAACAAATACTGTAAAAGTACAATATAGTAATCAACAAGGAACTACATCAAAAACAGAAACAGTTACTTTAGAACCAGTATATTGTATTGCGAATAATTCTTCATACCAAGAAAAATATTGTGAATTAGAAGCTAAAAAAGGATATACTATAAATTATTTTACAAAAA
This sequence comes from Bacillota bacterium, assembly GCA_015059405.1. Taxonomy (GTDB): domain Bacteria; phylum Bacillota_I; class Bacilli_A; order RF39; family UBA660; genus RUG11788. Next base: position 67,204 of record SVAL01000006.1, on the reverse strand, counting down.
ATGTATCTTGTTTAGATAATAATGGTAATCCCGCTACTGCAATTGTTAATTTATCAACAGGTAAATCTACATATACAGAAAAAGTATATTATTCATTACCATCTAGTTATACAGGAGTTAACAAATTAGGGGATAGTGTTGTGTGTAGAAACAACATTAAAGTGTGCAATGAAATTTTAAATTCACCTTTAGAAATTAAACACACATGGGTATTTGATCCTTTAAATAAAAATGTAAGTTTAGATACGTATAATTCAGTAACCGAACATAATAATCTTAATATAGTTGTAAGTGGTATGGGATCATGTGGACAATTCTCATTTGAATTAAAGTGTGGATATGAGTTTAAATCATCAACTCTATGTAGTAAGAATTGTATTGAAGAATATAATAAACCAGGTTCACAAATGACACAAACTGAGTATCAAACATGTTTTAAAAACTATTGTAGTTGTGATTCATATTGTGGAAATAATGTTGTATGTCGTATGAAATATTGTCCACAAGAATGTGATGGTTGTGAAGATTTTAGTAAAACAACTAATTCATGTAATGAAGGAAGTTGTTTAGATGACTGTAATAAAAACTATGCAACAGGAGAAAAAAGATTAACTTGTACATATGGATGTTGTCGTACAAGTTGTAATGGTGCAGTAGGATGTATATATAATTGTTGTATGGATGAATGTGAAGAAAAATATAAAAACAATTACATTACTAAAGATGAGTATTTAATTTGTAAGAAAACTTGTCGTTGTGAAAATGGAAGTTGTTCTGATGATGAAAGAAACGGAAGAGATTACGTTTATCGTACTATCAATTTAAATAGACCATTCCCAGATGGTGATAATGTTGAAGGAAGAGCGCCTGGTGCTAACTGGTTTAGTAAAGTAGAGCATATTACTGAAAGTAGTGATGCAACTAAAAAATATTATGATAGTACTGATGGTCGTAGTAGTGAATATGAATATCGTTTTGTCTTAACATCAGAAGATATTAAAGAAATCAAAAAAAATAAAGATTTAAATTTAACATATACAGATTATAAAGAATCTAAAAATGCTAAAAATACTTATGAAGATGCTACTAAAAATAGAGTAGGAAATGCTAAAGCAGATGTTTATTGTAGTTATATAATTCATGATTATTTTAAAGATGAATTGGGAATAATTGCAACATCTAATGTAAAAACTAATAAAGACGATAAAATCGTAGGAAGTGGGTGCTATACTCGATGAATTCATCAATTTGGGGATATTTATTTCTAGTATTAGGATTATTTGGTTTATTCCTTGTTAATATGTTTGGAGAAATTACAATTAATGATGAACAAAACTATTATTCATTAAAAGAAGTAACAAAATCTGCAATGTTAGATGCTGTAGATGAATATGCATATGAATATGGAGTAGGTTATGATGGTATTACTCAATTAACTGATCCAGAATCTATGCATTGTACTTCTGGTGTTCCAGGAACAATTAGAATTATTAAAGAAAGATTCGTTGAATTATTTTTATTAAAATTTGCTCAAAGTGTTAATATAAGTAGTGATTATGAAATTATCTTTAATGATATTGATGAATGCCCACCAAAAGTAACAGTAACTGTTATATCTAAACGTAGTTATAGTTCAATTGAAAGATTACTTGGTTCTGATAAAAAGCAACAAGCACATGATGTTGATATAACTAATGTTATAAGTGGTATTCTTGAATCAGAAGATCCGTTTGAATAATAAAAAAGAATATTCTAAAATGAATATTCTTTTTATTTTATATATTATTTTTCAATATAACCATTAGCAGTTAACTTAGAAACAATTTTTTCTCTAGTTTGACTACCAACTATTCTTTTTAATGTACTAGTTTCTTCACCTTTTTCAAAGAAAATAACAGTAGGAGTACCATCTACTCCATATAAATTTAACCACTTATCTCCTTCTTCATCTAAATAAGAAATATTTAAACTATAAGCTTGAATCTTATATTCATTAAGTACAGATTCAAATCTAGGAGAAAATACTGTACAGTTAGAACATCCAGTTTGAACTATTTCTAAAATGATATCTTCTTTATTATCAAGCTTTGTTTTTAGTTCACTAAATGTAATTTCTGTTAAGTAAGAAGTATCTTTTGTTTCTTCTTCTGGTTTCTTTTCGTCTTTTCCACATCCTACAACTAAACAAACTAATACAAGAAAAAGACTTAAAAATTTAATTGTCTTCTTCATAATACACCTCAAAAGTATATTAGCATAAATCAAAAAATAAAACAATAAAAGATTGTTTTTTGACCATAATTATTGTATACTACTAGTAGTATATAATAGAGGGTGTTGTACTATGAAAACTAGTGTATTAAAAAAATATAAAATAATAATTTTTACATTAATTATTATCTTTTTATCAACTATAAAAGTAGAAGCATCAACATGTACTAATACACAAAAAAATAAATTAGTAAAAGAAGCTAAGAATATTGAAATAATTCCATATTTCGATGATGATTATAATCCAATGCATGAATATTTTTATAACGTTAATATTACTAATTTTTCTAAAAATGTATATATAGTTGATTCAAATAATAATCGTTTTGAATATGAAGGATCATATAATAATGATTCTGTTTTTGGTGTGTATAAACCTGGAGATAGAATTACATTTAAAATATATGGTGCTTATGATGGAGATTGTTCTGATCAATTACTAGTTACACTTAAAGTTGATTTTGATTATTACAATGATTATTCTACATTTGAAGAATGTGAAGGAATAGAAGAATTCTATTTATGTAAAAGAAATTATTCTGGAAAAATTGAAAGTAAAGAATGGTTCCTTGAACAAATAGATAAATATAAAAAAGGTGAAATAAAAAATATTGATCCAGAAAAAAAAGTAGAAGAAAAGAATTTTTTCTATGAATTCTTTACTAATAAAATAGTACAATTTGTAATCGTAATAATTATTTTAATAATGGTTTATCTATTAAGTAGAAGTTATATAAATTCTAAGAAAAGAGTAAAACTAAATATACCTAAAAAAAGAAAATGAGGGAAAAGTATGAAGAGAAAAAATAAAAATATAATATGTTTAATCTTGATACTGATGCTTTTTATTATTCAAACTAAAGTAGTAAATGCAAAAGTAGAAGTAACTCCAGGAGGTGCACCAACACCACCAGCAAGTGGATGTGATGAGTGTTCATGGACTTATGCAAGTAATGGACTTGGGGTAAGATTAAGTCTATATAAATATGATGGAAAAAATCTAGTATTTAAAAAATCTATTGATTTAGTTAATCAACCGAGTGCATATCCTAGTAAAGTAAATACAACAAAAAATAAATATGGAAGATATAATTATACAAAATTAAATCAAACAATGGATTTTGGATATTATAAAGTTGGCGCAGTTGATATTAATAATTATGGTTTATCAACAATAGATGAAGATACTACATGGAGTTCTACTTTTGCTAACGAAATCTTAAAATATTATGGAGATAACGCAACATCAACTATAAATGGTATAAAAAAGATGTTTGGTATAAATGTAACTCAAGCGGAATTATCACAATACTATATCGTTGCCGAACCAACTGCATTTTTTCATAGTAGAGTTGGTCAGTTTTATACATATGCAACTGGTTATGAATATATGACCATTTTAAAAGATATAGATGTATATACAGGAGATTATGATTGGAATTTATGGGAATCACAAGGAAGAGTAACATTCCTAGGATATTTATATAATGGTATGTATAATCAAACTAATTCATCAAAAAAATATCCAGGAGCTAAAGATGGAAGATATGATTACTATAATTTCTTAGCACAAGAAAGTAATACATCTATTGTAAAAACAACATCTAGCATCCTAAGTCATAAAGATCAATTAAAAAAAGATAATGCTTATAAAGTATCTAACTATCCATATGGAGTAATGGTTTTCTGGATAGGACAAAATGGAAACATTGGTTGTAAAGGTGTATGTAATAATTTAAAAGGTGATGCTTTATTAAAATGTGCAGAAAATTATTGTTCAAGTCTATCTAATATTAAAGATAGCAATGGTAAAGCTAATTGTATTACTAATACTTGTGGTTATACTTACAATAAATTAAGTTGTGGTAATACTAATAGCGTTAATGGAAACGATACAACATGTTCATCAAAAACAACATCTAGTAAAGAATCTTGTCAAATAATAAATAGTGAGAATTTCTCATATAAAGTAGAGTGTACAACATCCTCAACAACTATTTATCCAACAACTTTACCAACAACTATAATGCCAGGTACTGGTTTTGAATATCAAGTAAAGTTATATGGAAATAAAACTTGTACAATTACTTTTGATACAGAAAGTTGGAAATATAATTATGCAGCAAGTTATACAAATGCTGAAAGAAATAATTATATAGAAGCAATAAATAATTTTAATAGATTAAGTCTAAGTAGTTATGTTTATAAATCTTCAAATGCTAATATCTCTATAAAAATAAATGAAAAAACCAATGGAGATAGTTCTACTACTACTAAAACATTAAAAAAAGAAAATGAATATTATCGTGGTAGTGATGATGTAACATCAATTTATACTAATAAAAATGTAACATCTTTCCATAAAAATATTGCTAAAACACTAAGTGTTAAAACTTATATTACTGACTCTAGTAATGGTACTTTATATAATTTACCTGGAGTTTGTATCTCAGCTAAAGACAATGTATCAGTAAAAGAAGGTTCAACATGTGAAAATGGCTTAGGACCATATAACAAATACTTTACTGGTATCTATGCTGATAGTACTACTAATGCTACTGAAACTAAAGTGACTCATAGTATAGCTGGTATGGATACAACTAATAAATGTAATTATAAAGTAGCGGATAATAAATTATCATGTTATATAACTGTAGAAACTAAAAGTGGTCAAACTGGTAATATATTAATAAATAATGAAGATATAGTTTTCACTTTATACGCAGTAAATGGTGATAAAAGTAAAAAGATCACTTATAACTTAGGAGATACTATTAAAGAAAAAGGCGATGTTTTTAATAATCTTCAAACAAAAACTATTTATAGAAATACTATAAGATATAATGATGATCAAATTATATATGGTACTGTTACTGATGGTACAAACTATGCTTATTGTAAAAAGGAAGTAACAATTACTCCAAATGCTTGTAATTTTGAAGTAATAGAAAATTCTAATAATACAAAAACTATTAAATTAAAACCAATTAATAATCCAAATGCAGAGTATTATATAAAAGATTCAACAAGTAATAAATGGATGTATATGAATGCAAAAACTATTAGTAATAATACAAAAATAACAATTTGGGGAATGGTTAAAGTAGGAAATAATAAAAACTATTGTGTAATTAATTTCCCAACAGATGAAAATAAAACATGTACAGATCTATATAAACCAACAGAATATAGTAAAATTAAAAATTATTGTGAAAATAACTGGCAAAAAGATAGAAAAGGTTATTCAAGTTATAATGACTGTTATACAGATTGTACAAATCCACCTGGTAAAAATACTTGTAAAAGTTTATATACATGTTCTGATATAAAAGCAATCAGACAATACTGTAAAGTAAACTATCAAGTAGATGGATATAAAACGATAGGAAACTGTATTAATGATTGCAGTTGCGGAAGTAATGGTTTAAAATATTATTATAGGACGATATCACTAAATAATCCTTTTCCTGATAGAGAAGCTCATTATAACTGGATAGGGTATGAAGAATATATCACTAATGATACAGAAGATAATACTCCATCGACTAATAGTAGCGGACCAGAATATGAAATAGTATTAGATTCAAAAAGAATTAATGCTATTAAGAAACATACTAAAAAGTATATTTCAGAAGGTAATGATGCTTATGGAGATTTTATAAGAGCAAGTAAAAAAGATACAGGAAAATATAAAAGTAAATTTATCCATGTAGACGATATAGAAGAAGGAGGATTTTCAACTTATTTCACCTATATCGAAGGATCTAAAACAGGAGGTTAAAATATGAAAACAGCAGTGTGGGGATATTTATTCCTGTTTTTAGGAATATTGGGCCTATTACTAATTAATTTATTTGGTAACATTACCTTAAATAATGAACAAGATTATTATTTGTTAAAAGAAGTTACAAAGTCAGCATTAACTGATTCTGTTGATGTTACTGCATATCGTTTAGGTATTGGATATGATGGCGTAACACCAGATACAGATCCAGAATCAATGCATTGTATTGAAGGACAAACAGAAGTAATAAGAATCGTTAAAGAAAGATTTGTTGAAAGCTTTATTAGACATTTTGCTGAAAATGCAGATCGTAATAAAACATATAAAATATCTTTTAATGATATTGATGAATGTCCTCCTAAAGTAACAGTAACTATAAGTACAAATGAAAGTTTAAGTTGGTTTGCCAAATTATTAGGAAAAAAAGAAAAAACATTTGATTATGAAACAGAAACAGCAGATGTTGTTAACGTATTAAATGCAATTTTAGAAAGTGAAGATTAAGAAAGGGTGATTATTGATGAATAGTACTTCAATAAAAGTAAAAAAGTTTTTAAGTAACAGAAACACAGTAACTATTATATGTGCAATTATCGGTATAATTGTTTTATATGTAGGTTACACAATGAGAATTCAATCAGCAGTAGAACCTGTATCAATTCCATATGCTAAGGTTACAATTCAACCACGTATGAAAATTACAGAAGAAATGATTGGATATATGAATGTTGCAACAGCAGCATTAGAAGAAATGGGAGATAACATAATTACAAAAAAATCAGATTTAATTGATTATTATACAAATATTAATACTATGATCCCAGAAGGAAGTTTATTCTATAAAAAAGCAGTAGTAAAAAAATCAGATTTACCAGATTCAGCTGTATATGATGTAAAAGATGGTGAAGTATTACATTACTTAACTGTTAATATGTCAACAAGTTATGTAAATGCTATTGTACCTGGTGGATATATTGATTTATATGTAAAAGATACAGACCAATATGGTAAAGCTAGAGTTGGTAAATTTATTAAAAATATCAAAGTATTAGCTGTTAAAACATCAGATGGATTAAATGTATTTGAAAATAGTGATGAAATGAGAGTTCCTGCTTATGTAATGTTTGCAGTAACAGAAGAACAACATAGTTACTTAGTATCTGCAGCACAACTAGGAATTAATGTATTCCCAGTACCAACATCAGTAAGTGAAAAAACTATCGAAGAAGGTGCTGAAAAAGTAATTACAAGTGCTGAAATTACAGACTATATAGATAGTGAAAGTATCCGTTTTGAACAAATTTTAGAAAGTAACGGAAACAATAATAATGAAAGTGACGAAGAAAATAATAATACAAATGAAGATCCAAATAATGGAACAAATGGTGGATAATTATGAATGAAACAATGAATTTAAATGGAATGGGAATAGGAGGAAATGCAGAAGTAGCAACAAATAATGTTGTTGCCGCTTCTGTTCCTGTTGAAAAAAATAATATTGAACTTCAGGATAATACTACTAGTGTTCCTGAAAGTTCAAATGTTTCTGTAGAAGAAAATAAATCTTTAAATGCCAATAATGAAATGAATTTTGAAGATTTAGATATGATTAAAGAACTACGAGCTGATGAAGAAGCAAATCGTCGTAAAAATGATAGTATTTTTTCAAGTATGGATTTTGGTCCATTAAAAAAATATTTAGAAGATGATGATGTAACTGATATATCTTATAGTAATGGTGGCCAACTTTGGTTAAAGACTTTAAGTAAAGGTGTCTATAGAGTTGATTCAGATGATATTAATGATGCATTAATTGAAAAGATTGCTTTCCAATGTTCTAACGTAATGGGTAAAACCTTTAATATGGCTCATCCATTCCTAGACTCAGAATCAGCTGAACTTCGTATGAACTTTATTCATGATTCAATTGCTAGAAATGGTATTGCAGTAGTTTTTCGTAAAACACCTGCAAAAATTCGTCTAGAAAAAGATAAATTAATGAAAGAAAATTATGTATCTTTAAGTATACATGATTTCCTAATAAAAGCTGTACAAGGACATTGTAATATCATTATGTGTGGGGAAACTGGTTCAGGTAAAACAGAATTCTTAAAATACTTAGCTAGTCACACTTTTGAAAATGAAAAGATTGTAACAGTTGAAGATACATTAGAACTTCACTTGGATAGAATTTATCCACATCGTGATATTGTTGCGATGAAGACTAATAACATTGCATCTTATTCTGATGTGTTAGTTACATGTATGAGACAAAACCCAATATGGATATTATTATCAGAAGTACGTAGTGCTGAAGCAGTAACTGCTGTTCGTAACTCTATATCTTCTGGGCACTTTATCTTATCAACAATCCATGCTGATAAAGCAGCTAATATTCCATATCGTTTATACAGTTTATTAGAATCAAATATTGATGTAGAACAATTCTTAAATACAATATATCGTTATGTACAATTAGGGGTATATTTACGTGGACGTTTCGATCCTAAACAAGGAAGATTTGTACGTGAAATAGGGGAAGTTACAGAATTCTATGTTAATGATAATAATGAATGTATTTCAAATACTATTTATCAAAAAACAATTAAAGGAGATGTAACATATAAACCAATTAGTGAACACTTATTAAATTACTTAGAAGGTCAAGGAATAGATATGACTAATATAAGAGAAGCTAATGGTGATTTAGAAAAAGCTCAAAGTTATAGCGATGAACATGTAGAAAATACAAACATTGAAGAAAAAACAGAAGTAAAAGAAGAAGCTACTCCAGTAGTTGAAACACCAGTTGTAACTACTACAGTAGAAGAAATAAAACCAGTAGAAAATGTTGCACCAGTTGAAGTGCAACCAGTTGTTGAAACAGTAAAAGTAGTAGAAGCTCCAGTTGCACCTACTCCAGTAGAAACTCAACAAGTAGTAGTACAACCTACTGTAACAGAAGAAGTTAAACCTGTTGAACAATTAACAGTAGAACAGCCTGCTGTACAAGCGCCAGTTACTGTAACTCCAGTAATTGAACCACAAGTAATTACACCTCCGACTGTAACTGCTCCAGTAGTAGAAGGACTACCTAGTGTAAGTTTAGAACAACCAATTAATAACGAACCAGTTATTGATACAAGTAGTTTTATTGCACCTCCTGTTGCTCCTCAAACAACTACTGATACAACTGAAGGTAGTGGAGTACCTACTGAATTTACTCCAATTAATATTACAAATATTCAATAAAAAGAAAGGTTGGTGAGTATATGGAATTAGTCATTATATTGTTCCTAGTTCTATTTGCGACTTTATATTATATTAAAAAAGGTGACTCTTTATATAAATTCGTTATAGATGGTGCTAATGTTGTATATGATAGATGGGCTCCTTACTCATTTAAAACTATTAAAGAAAAAGTAAAAGATTTAGGACAAGACTACACACCAAAAGATCATGCAATTCAACTTGCTTTATTTGGTGGAGGCGCATTCATAATATCTTACCTATATTTCTATAACTTTTTAGTATCAATAATATATGTAGTAGCAGCAATTAGTATGGTTCCATATTTACATTATTTAAGATGTAAACGTATATATAGTGAATTTATCTTTGAACAAGTACAAGTTTATACTACAAATACAATTATGGAATTCCAAACAACACAAAGTTTTGTTAAAGCTCTAGAAGGTGTATATTCATCAGGAGTTTTACAAGATCCTGTTTTATCAGATGTTAAAATAATGATTGATATGGCATATCAAAATGGTGTTGTTGATGAATCTATTGAATATATGAATGAAAGATATGATTTCTATATGACAAGAAATATGCACCAATTATTCTTACAAATTACTAAAGAAGGTTCAAGAGACTCAGGAGATGTCCTTGAAAACATGTTACAAGATATCGATACTTTAGTAGAAGGTGTATATCGTGATAGAATGGACCGTTCTAATTTCCATAGACAATTTATATCTTATGGTTTAATGCTTTATTTACTAGTAATGTTAATTCAATATATGTTACAGGTAGAAACATATAGAGAATTATTAAAAAATCCAATTGTACTAGTTGCATTACACGCTATAGTAATTTTAAATAGTTATTTTCTTATATCTGGAGAAAAATATTATAACGAGAATGTAGGTGCTGAATAATGGAAATACTAATAATGGCCTGTTTAGTAGCATTTGCTCTTATCTATACTAAAACAGTAGATACAAATCAATTCTTAGAAGAAAATGATATTTATATAAAGATGTTAAAAGAAAAAGACTGGGACTTTTATGTATCAGCAAGATATGGAGATAAAAAAGATCCAGATGAACTATTTAGAAAAAGAATCAAAGAGACTTTTATCTTTGCAATGATTATTTTATTACTATTAGTTACAAAATTTTCTTTTATAAATTTAGTATTCTTTATGGTACTAATATACGTAATATATAAATCATATTATACAAATTTGAGATCTTATTATAAAAGATATATGTCTAAAATAGACCAAATGTTACCATACTACTTAAAAGGATTAGAAATATTATGTCAAAACTATACAGTTCCAGTAGCACTAGCAAGATCAATAGAAGATGCTCCTGAAATATTTAAACCAGGATTAAGAGTAATGGTTGAAAAAATAAATAATGGAGACTCATCAATTCAACCTTATATGGATTTTGCTAATCAATATCCTGTAAGAGATTCAATGAGAATGATGCGTTTATTATATCGTTTAGGACTTGGAGCACAAGAAAATAAATATCAACAATTGACAATGTTTTCTAAGTCAGTATCTTCATTACAAAATAAAGCACGTGAAGATAAATATAAACAAAGACTATCAGTAATGGAAAAGAAAACTATGATAATGTTAGTAGTTACTGGTGGAGGAACAATGATTATCCTAGTATTTGCAATGTTGTTAATGATGGGGTAAATTGTGTCAAGAATATTGATAAAATAAAAACATATTGCTATAATTAAAATATAATGGAAGGAGGTTATATATAATGAAAGAAGCAAGTGGTGAATTAAATATGACTTTAATTACAGTTATTGCTATTGGTTTAATCCTAGGTGTAGTAACTTTATTTGTACCACAAATAATGGAAACAATCCAAGATACATGGGGAACTACAAATGAAACTGCTCAAGATGCAGCAGATGGAAAACTAAATAATTAGTAAATAATTGTAACATAAAAAGAGGTGTTGGTTTATGCGTGAGGCGATTGGTGGAACAATGTTAATGCAAATAGTATTGGTTTTCCTAATTGTATATATATTTTTCATGGCTGTTGTAATTAACTATGGTCGTGTATTCCGTGCTAAAAACACTTTAATAACCTATATCGAAGCAGAAGAAGGTTTTAAAGAAGGAGGAGTACGTAGTTTAAGAGAAAAAGCAACAGAAATAGGGTATACAGGAAAAATTCATGCTTGTTATACAGAAGGAAAAGATACAAAATATTTTTCACTAATGTTATACATTAATTTTGATTTACCGTTAGTATCAAATCCTATCCAAATACCAGTAGCCGGAGAAACAAGTGGCATAAGAAATGTCTCTGATAATGTTGAAGGTATAAAAAAATGCTATGAAAATGGTAAAGGCCTTAGTGATAATTCTTATGAATTAACGGTAGGAGGGTAGTATGAATGTATTAATAACAAATAAACAAGAAACTCTTCTAGCTGGTTTAAGTGTTGAAATAATAAAAACGTTACGTGGAGAATTTGAAGCAGAAGAAATAATTGGAACTTTTTCCAATTTCTTTTTTGGTAGAATGATTCTAGATTTAACAGCAATTAAGGAATATGAAAATATAGCTAATATTCAAAAATTATCTATTGGATTACCAGTAGAAAAAATAATTCTTTTATTGCCAACTGATGGAAACTTTTCTACCAATTCATATTTATCTAAATTAATTTCAATGGGATTTTATAATTTTACAACCAACTTAGAAGGTGTAGAATACTTAATAAATAATCCTAATACTTATAAAGATGTAGCTCATATGCATCAATTAGAACCTGTTATGCCGGTTGGCCCAGTACCAGCTATACCACAAGCACCTGCTGGTGGTAATAATGTACAGCAACAACCACAACAACAACAAGTTCAAAGTATTCAAAGAGTAAGAGTAATAGGATTTAAAAACTGTACAGATAGTGCAGGAGCAACTACTTTAGTTGTAACTATGAAAAAAGAATTAGAAAATTTTCACGGTAAAAGTGTAAAAGCAATCGAAGTAGGAAAAAGAGATTTTGTATATTTTAATGATAAATCATTAGTATCTATCAATAAAGCAGAATTCTTATCTGAATTATCTAAATCCTATAATTATGATTTAGTATTAGTAGATTTAAATGATATGGATGAAGCTGTATGTAATGAAATATATTATTTGATAGAACCATCTATTATTAAAATTAATAAAATTGCAAAAAGAGATAGAAATATCTTTGAAAAATTAAAAGGAAAAAATATCATTATAAATAAAAGTATGATATCTAATGATGAAATTACTGAATTCGCTAGTGAAACAGGATTGAAAATATTTACTGCTATTAGACCATTTAATGATCGTAGTAGATCACAGGTTCTTACTGGATTATTAAATAGACTAGGCATTATTCAATCAAATCAGAATGGTGGAAAAAGCGGTGGATTTGGTGGTATGTTTGGACATTAATTTTACATAAAAATATTGACAAAGTAGAATGTAATGTCGTATAGTTAGATATATAGAAGTGAGGAGGAAACTATATTATGTGTACAATGACAGAAATTTTACCAGTAATTAGATTTGTAAAAGCTATCTTCAATATAATTCAATTCTTAATACCTATTGGATTAATTATTATGGGGTCTGTTGACTTAGGGAAAGCTGTATTATCAAGTGATGATAAAGAAATCAAACAAGCTACTAGTAAATTAATTAAAAGAGCTATTGCTGCAGTTGCAATTTTCTTCATAGTTCTACTTGTAAAATTAGTTATGAACTTAGTTACAAGTTCTGGAGCACAAGGAAATTCTGCAAGTTGGATGGCTTGTTGGGATCAAGCATAAAAAGAATGGAAACATTCTTTTTTTTATTGTTATTTTTATTTGCATATATTATAATTATTATGAGGTGTTAAAATGTTAGAAAGTATAAAAAAAGTAGATAAAAAAATAATTACTATGATGGGTCTAATAATAGGTGTAATCTTAATAATAATTATTGCTGTAATAGTAGTTGCATTAACTACAGGTGGAAGTATTTCTTATGAAAAAATTGAAAATAAGTTAGCTAAAGCTGCAGAAAGTTATTGTAATGATAATAGTGATAAACTACCTAAAGCCATTGGTGACGAAGTTCAAATTGAAGCATCTGCATTAGTTTCTGGTGGTTATATAAAAGATTTATCTGAATACACTGATGAAGGAGTTACTTGTAGTGGAAAAGTTATAGTTGGTAAAACTGCAACTGGATATGATTATGTTTCATCACTAGACTGTGGAAAAAACTACAAAACACAATTCTTTGCTGATAAATTATTAGAAAATGTAGTAACAAGTGGTAGTGGATTATATAAGATGGCAGAAACTGATTCACAAATTGAAAATGATTTGATGGAAGGTTATATTTATCGTGGTGAAGTAGTAAACAATTATGTTAAAATAGGTGATGATTTATATAGAATTGTTAAAATCGATGGAAATAATGATTTAACTATTGTTACTGCTAATACAAGAAGTAGAGGCATTTATGACAATAGATATAATGAAGATACACAAACTGCTGTAGGTATTAGTGACTATAGTTTTAGTAGAGCAAAAGATGATCTTGAATTATTGTATCAACAATTACCTGCTGATAGTATCATTAAACAAAAAGTAGTAAAGAAAGATGTTTGTATAGGACCTAGAAGTGCTGATGATACATCAAAAGATGGTAGCGCTGAATGTAGTAAAGTTATGTCTGGACAAATTTATAGTTTAATTCCTGTATTTGATTTTTTAAATGCAAGCTTATCAGATAAATGTATTAAAACAACTGATGGTTCATGTGGAAATTATAACTATCTAATGGTTGATGGATCTGTTTGGACAATGACTCCAACAACTGAAAATACATATACTGCATATATCGCAAATGGAATTCTAATGTCAGAAAATGTTAATAGATCTGGTACTTATAAATATGTTTTCTACTTATCAAGTAGAGTAAAATACGATAAAGGAAGCGGAACAATTACTGATCCTTATATCATAAAATAAAGAAAAAATAAAAATAATGGTAAAATATCTTTTACTATTATTTTTTTTTTGATATAATTATCGTGATATATTGTCTTTTTGGAGGAAAATATGGTAAAAAATAGTATAAAAAAGATAGTTTTAAGTTTAGTAATTAGTATGTTTTTAAGTGTTAATATCGTATTTGCAGCGAATTGTAATGCTATATTTACACCAGAAGCATACGATTTGATTAGAGAATTTTTAGGATATGTAACAATAATAGTTCCAATTCTATTAATTGTTTTATGTTCAGGGGATTTAATGTCAATAGTAACATCACAAGATGAGAGCATATCTAAAAAAGCTGGTGGAAGAATTGTAAAGAGATTTATAGCGGCAGCAGCATTTTTCTTTGTGCCACTATTAGTTAGATTTGTTTTAGGATTAGAACCAGTGAAAGATAGTTTAAATTTAGTAGATGATCCAACTTGTGGTATTGCATCTGGTAATTCGACTCCAACTCCAGATCCAGGAGAAAACCCTGAGGGGGAAACACCAGGAAATTAATAAAATATTGGTTTAAAAAATAAGGAAGTGAATAATCGTGACTAGAAACTTTTTTAACGATTTTATTCGTGATTTGTTTTGTTCGATAGACTACTTTATCTATTCATCTATTGAATGGGTAACGCAGGGGATATTTGATATTGCAGAATTACGTACTAATGTCGATTTAGTAGAAGATGTTAGAGATAAAATTTATATAATATTAGGTATATTTATGCTTTTTAAAATATCAGCATCATTAATTCAATACATGGTTAATCCAGACTCGATGACTGATAAAGATAAGGGAGCATCTAAATTAATTACTAGAACTTTAACAATGCTTGGTTTTTTAATCATATTACCAACAGTGTTCTCGCTTTTATATAGAGCACAAACAGCATTTTTGCCAATGATTCCAAAGATGTTGCTTAATCAACCAGCATCAACAATTAGTTCAACTGTAACAACAACATCTAATGATATGGCTGTATCATTAATGCAGGCATTCTTTCATCCTTATTACGATGAAAATAATAATTATGCTGCAATTGATGGTTCAACGGAAATTACTTCTTTAGCTGATTTTGTTCAAAATGTCAATGCTGGAGAAGGTCAAACAATACCAATACTTGGTACAACAGGTGGATATAGTTATGAATATAGATTCTTATTATCAACAGTTGTTGGTATTGTAGTATTAGTATTATTGATTGGGATTACTATTGATTTAGCTATTCGTTTATTTAAAATGTTAGTATTAGAAATGATAGCTCCAATTCCAATCATGAGTTATATTGATCCAAAAAGTCAAAAAGATGGTGCTTTCCAAAGTTGGATGAAAGAATTAGGAAAGACATTTATAGATATATTTATAAAGTTAGGTTTAATATATTTAGTATTATTCTTTATATCAGAATTACAAAACAATAATTTATTCGTAAATTATGGTCAAGCTGGTGCAGCAAACGTATCACCAGTAAGATTAATGTATTTAAGAGTATTTTTAATTATAGGTTTATTAATGTTTGCTAAACAAGCTCCTAAGTTCATCAGAACTATTCTTGGACTTAAGGATAATAAAGATGGAAGTTTCCTTGGAAATCTTGCAGGAGGTCTTGCTGGATTTGGTGCTGGTGCTGTATCTGGTGCTATTTCTGGACGCGGACTTCGTGGAGCAATCACTGGTGGTGTTGCTGGTATGTCTGCTGGATATCAAGGTGCTGCAAGTGGAAAAGGTTCAAATGCTTGGCAAACAGGTGGAGATGCAGCTATTCAAGCTAGACTTGGTGATAAGAACGCTAAGAGCGGAATTCTTGCTGGGCTTCAATCTAAAGCTTCTAAGGCTCAAATGAAGCAACAAGCTGCTCGTCTAAACTTAACAAAAGCAAATATCGATGCTGCTCAAGCAAGTTGGTTAGCTGCTCAAGCAGATGCAACAGAAGCAGAATGGAATTACAGAGATCTTATTTCTCGTGGTCCTGCTGCTGGGGAAGGTCAAGCAGATTACGATGCAAGACGTCAAGCTGCATATGCTGATTGGCAAGATAAAGTTACTATTAGTGGTAACAAAGAAAGAAATTACAACAAAGGAAAAGACGCATACGAAAAAGCTTATGGTCAAGACGAAAGCGCTTACCAAAGATACCAAAATGGAAGTGTTCACCGTGCTACTAAAAAAGTATCATCTACTGTTTCATCAGCTTCTACATATGTTAGTGACAGTGTTTCAGCTGCCGCAGGTGGTAGAACTATAGCTCAAAGAAGAGATGATAGAACTAGAAAAACAGCAAGTAATGGTGGATTCGATCCTAATAAATCATAATGAAAGAATAAAAAGAAAGGGTGATATATAGTGGAAAATAATTATTTAATCCCTGCCAATGCCAATAAAGGTAAATTAATTATGGGATTATTTAGGCCTTTTGATTTCGCGCTATTTGGAATAGGTGCTGGAACAACATTATTATTATTGCTTATATTTCAATCATATATGACACAAATAGCAGTTGCGGTATTAACTATGTTACCAGTTTTAATTACTGGATTCTTAGTTATCCCTGTTCCGCATTATCATAATGTGTTAGTATTCCTACAAAATTGTTATAGATTTTATTTTGTAAATCAAAAGACATTCAGATGGAAAGGTTGGTGTAATGAATATGTCGAAGAAAACAACAAACAACAGTAATAAAAGTTGTGAAGATTGGGTTCCAGTACAAGGAATCAATAATGGTATGATTATCCTTAATAATAATCAAAAAGTAACAGGAGTTAAAATTACTCCAAGAAACATCTTCATTTTGGATGCTGATTCACAAATGGGGATTATAAATAACTTAAAGAATTTTTACAATCAAATAGATTTCGAATTTTGGTTAGTGGTTGCAGATAGACCTGTAGATATTTCTGTTTATATGTCTCAACTTCAACTTTTGTATAACCAAACACAATCAACTGCAGTAAGAAAATTAATTACTGAAGATATTCAAAAAGGTAATAGTTTTATGAATAATAATGTAGTTGATACAGAATACTATATTTTATTTAAAGATAATGATTTAGATAGAATTCAAAAAAGAATTAGAAACTTAATTAACTCATTATCATCTTGTGGTTTAACTGCAAGTCAAACTAGTAATGAAGACTTAAGAATTATTCTTGATAACTTCTTAAATGGTGGAAGTACAACAGAATTCGGAACGGTGGTGGCACTATGAGTGGGACAATGAATTTTAAATCACAAATAGCTCCAAAAGGATTGGAATTTAAACCAAGTGATTTCTTTATTAGCGATAAATATGCTACTGTTATGACAGTTATTTCATATCCTAAATTTATTGCACCAGGTTACCTTTCAACACTAACAACAATGTCTGGTATCAAAATTGTTATAAAACATATACCAGTACCATTTTCAACAATTTCAAAAATGTTAAATAAGCAAATTGCTGATTTAAAAACTAGATATCAAGAAGAACGTGATCGTACTGTTCAAGAAAGAATTAGACTTGACTATGAATCATTAGAATACTTTGTATCAATGTTAGCAGGAAGTCAAGCTAGAATCTTTGACTTTCAAATGCACATTATGATTACAGCAGATACAAAAGAAGATCTAGAACTTAAGAAAGTTAATGTTAAGAATTACTTAGAAGCAATGGAATTAAAAGCTGTTTCTCTACGTTTTGAACAAGAAAAGGTATTAAAATCAATGCTACCAATTTTCCCAAAACAAGACATAGAAGATCGTGTTGGAACTCCAATACCATCTGTAACTATAGCAGCAATGTATCCATTTATCTTTGATAGTATTAAAGACCCAGGATTATCTACTTTATTAGGGGTAGACTTCTCTGGTGGGGTTATATTATTTAACCAATTCTTATATAAAATTAAAAAAGAAAATAATAGAAATAATGCTAACTTAATTTTACTTGGTACTTCAGGTTCAGGTAAATCAACAGCTGCAAAACTACTTCTTAGAAATCATATTCGTAATGGATGTCAAATTGTAGCAATCGACCCAGAAAACGAACTTGAAGAAATGACTAAGACATTTGGTGGAGATACACTTGATTTAGGTAAGGGTGGAGAATTTGGTATGATTAACCCTCTACAAATCGTTATCGATGCTGATGAAGATGAAATTAAACAAGGATTGGGATATACAGTACTTACTCGTACACTACAATTCTTAAAAGCATTTATGAAGTATTATGATCCGTCTATGGAAGAAGATACTTTAACAGTATTTAGTGAAATTGTACAAGATACATATAAACGTTTTGGAATTGATTTTGATAAAGATTTCTATAATTTTACAGCTAGTGATTATCCAACATTCTCTGATGTTTATGCAACTATTAAAAGTAAAATTTTAGCAATGCCTGAACATACTCATGAAAGAGATACTATGGAAAAACTAGAATTAAAGATTAGACCTTTAACAAATGATTTAAGATTCTATTTCGATGGTAAAACAACAATTACACATAATAGTGATTTTATTACATTTAATATTAAAGAATTAATGAATGCAGAACAAAATATTAAGAATGCCTTATTCTTCAATATCTTAAAGTATGCATGGGGTCTATGTTTAAATAGAGAAGTAGATACAGTATTTATGATCGATGAAGCGCACGTATTATTAGGAGACGCTAATACATTAGGTGCTGACTTCTTAGCACAAGTACAACGTCGTGCTCGTAAGTATAACACTGGTACTATTATCATTACACAACAACCAAGTGACTTTGCTGCACCTCACGTAATCATGCAAGGTAAAGCAATTTTCGATAATGCTTCTTACTATTTAGTAATGGGATTAAAGAAACAAGCTGCAGAAGACTTATCTAAGTTAATTGACTTAAATGATAATGAAAAAGAAAGTATTAAAGGATATAGTCAAGGTGAAGCCTTATTCGTTTGTGGTAACAGACGTATGAGAATTAATGTAATCTTAACTCCAGAAGAACTAGCGTCTTTCGGTAGTGGTGGAGGACTATAAAAGTATATATAAAAGTGATTTTATGATTTTAAAATCACTTTTTTAATGGTATAATTTATGTATATGTGTAGTGGAGGTGAAACTATGAACGATGAATACGAAAATGAAGAAGAACAAAGTTCATTAGAATCAATAGGTGAATCGGTAAGACAAAGAAAAGCCTTAACTAAAAATGTTCATAGAAATCCTAATCCTAAAGTAGGAAAAGCAATAATAAATAAAGGTAAAAACAATCAACCAATTAATAATAAAGTAAATGAAGTTGATAAAAAAAGTAGTAGTTTAACTAAACCAGAAATAAGTGAAGAAGATGATGAATTAGATTTTTCAAGTATTGGAGATGCGAGTTCTGACAAAACAGTTGCTGGTATCTATAATACAGTTAAATTTTTTGGTAAAAATAAATGGATAATGCTTGCTATAGGTGGAGGAGCATTCTTTTTCCTAATTTTAATAATAGCATCTATTTTCTTACTAAAAAATGCAGATACTTTAAACTATCAAAATCAAAATTATTCAGAAAAGTATAAACAAATGTATTCTGAAATAGATAGTATTACTCTTAAGTATCAAGCAAAGTATGGAGTAAAAATAAATAAGCACTTAATAGTTTCAATTTTAACATCTTATAAGGATGAAACTTACTATAAAGATGATACAACAAGTGGTATATTTGATATTATTGAAGAATATGAAAATAGAAGTAAAATGAGTGTTATGGTTGAAACCTTAGCAAAATATCAAATTCAAACTAATACAAAATGTAGTCATGATAGTAGTAGTAAAAGAAAAATTGCTAGTAATGATGACTCAGTTAATATTTTAAATTTTTGGACAACTGAAATTTCAAGAGAAAAAAATTATAATTGTAATGGAAGTGATGAGACTACTTATGATTTGTCTATAGAACAAGGAAAAATAGATGATGAAAATAGTGGTAGTGTCTTTTACTGGAATTTAATTGATGAAGGGTTCTTAAAAGAATATTATCCAGAATATTTTAAGGGGTTATCTGGTGAAGATTATGAGAAAAAAGCTGCTCAAATGTTAAATCATATTTATTCATATGCTGAAACATTGAAGAAATATGACACAAATAACAAAGCAACAGCTAGATTAAATGGTAGTGAATTTTGGTGGCCAATTGGTAGTAGTGAAACAATTGAAAGTAATGGAGTATTACTTGCCAATAGAGAACCAGCAGATTCAAATGTAGTAACTAAATTCTCTAGTGATCATCCGTTTTTAGATATTACTAGTAATGAAGAAGATGTAAATATTATTTCTACTAAAGGTGGAAAAGTAATAGAGGTTAGAGATTTAGGTAAAGATTCAAATTTAGAAGATACTGGTAGAGGAAGTTATGTAGTAGTAGAAAATTACTCAGATGGTATTATTGTTGTATATGCTTTTCTAGAACCAAATTCAACTACTGTAAAAAAAGGTGATAATGTTTACCAAGGTCAAGTAATAGGTAAGATGGGAACAAATCCTGAAAACTCAATGAAAATGGTACGTATTGAAATGCATACAGGAGGGGATTATAGTGATCCAAAGAAAAGCGCAATTAATCCTGAAAGCAAAATAGATAAGTCTAATCCTCGTGCTGGTGGTAATGAATTTTCATTAACAACACCAACTCTTAGTAGAGGTGAATTTATTGCAAGTATGGAACTATATTGTGCTAAAACAGGAAAAAGTGGTTTCTGTAATAATTTTAGTTCTCAAGCAGGACTAGTTTATGATATATCAATTGAAAATAATGTTAATCCAGAACTTGTTGTAGTAACAGCAGGAACTGAACAAAATTGGAATAAATGTGCTGGTTTATATAACTTTTGGGGAATAGGTATTCCAAATGGTAAAGGATGTAGTGATGGTCCTCAGTTAACGAGTATGGAAGCAGGTATAAAATCATATGCTAAAACAATAAATAGTTATTTAGATGGAGGTTCTTATGCATCATCAATTACATCACGTTATAATGAACGTTCAAGCGCTGGTTGTGATCCCGCAGGTCATGGACTTCCTGGGACATTAACAGGTATGCAATCAGTTTATTCTTGGATTGGTAACTATAGATATAATCCTGGAAGTTGGGGATTAGGTGGATGTGTATATCTAGATATTATTTATGGTTCTGGATATTGTGCAAGTATATCAACATGTAAAAATTATGATAATTGTCCATCAGCTTCTAAAACAACAACATGTGAACAAAATGATTATACTGCTTGGCAATTACAAGAAAAAGTTAAGTTAAGACAAGAAATCTTTGGGGTATAGAAAGGGAATTTATGAAAAAAGATGAAGCTTTAACAAAACCAATTTATATACTTTTATGCTTAATAGTTATAGTAACTATTGTTATTGTTGTAAATATAGAAAGAAAAAATAATAAAGTTGATAATAAAAACTATATTGATAATAGTGTTATAATACTAGATGATTCTAATAGATATTTAACAATAACATCAGCTTTAAATAAGTATAATACAAGTATAAAATATGAAGAAAAAGAAGAATTATTATTAATGCTTGATAAGATTTATGTTAAGGAAAATAAAATAGATTCTGAAAATGTTTTAGATAAAATAGATACATTTGAATCTAATTTCATTATTAATGTTAGAGAAGTATATCAAGTAAGAACATACAATAATATTTATATTTATTATGTTAAAGCTAAATTACTTGAAACAAATTATAATTCTTTAGTTGATAGATACATAAGAGATGTATATTATAAAGTTACTATTAATGAAAATACTATTGCTTTTGCAATCGCACCTTTAGAAGAAAAAGACTATATTAGTAAGATAGGTGAAAAAGATGAAAGAAAATAATAAAATTAGAATAGTTTTTATGGTAACTGCTGTTATTATATTTGTGGCTTTTGGAATTTTTACTTATAATTCTAATAATGTTAATAAAAACTTAGAAGCAGTAACAAGTGAAAATGTAAAAGCATTTGACTTAACTAATGAATTAAGTGAAACAAATAAGTATGCAATTAAAAATGTATCTGGTGAAGAAATAGCTACTATGTATTATAATGATTACAAAAGTATGATTGTTAATTTTCCAGATGAAGCTTATGAAATGTTATATAATGATAACGTTTCTAAAGATGAATTTTTAAATTTAAGAGAAAAACTTCTAAAAGACTATTATTCTTACAGTTATAAGAGTTATAGTAGTTATGAAGATACAAAAAATAAATGCATGGTATATAAAGTAGCGGACACTAAAGGTAAAGTATTTGTATTTAGAGTCTATGCTGCAATGCAGTATGAGGTTAATATTGCATTATAATTTTATTGAAATTTAAAATAAATTTGTTATAATAATATTGAATTTGTTAATGAAAGAAGGGCGTCATATGAAATTAAAGTTTAGAGCAGATGCACAAGACGTATTAATATTTATAATTTTTGCTGTTTTCCTTTTATTGGTAATAGCATTAGGTGTAGTAAATATTTCTAATTTAGCTAGTGGAGAAGGGTTTACAATTAATCCATTTTTAGCATTTACACCAGAATATTTTGGTACAACAATTATATTTTTTATAGTTGCTTTAATCGCATTATTTGTTAGCGTTAGTTCATATTTCTTTGATAGAGAAGAAGGAGTAGGATTCTCTGTTGGAAAGAAAGATAAAGGATATAGTAGATGGGCTAAAGATAAAGAAATGAAAGCTGTTTTAAAGGAAGTTGATCCAAAAGCAGCTACTAGTGAATATGCAGGTATTCCTTTAATCAGTAAAAATGGTAAGTTATGGGTAGATAATGGAGAATATCATAACTTAGTTATTGGGGCAACTGGTTCAGGTAAAACACAAAGTACAATTCTACCATCTATTCAAATATTAGCTAAAAAGGGTGAATCAATGATTCTAACTGACCCTAAAGGTGAACTTTATGAAGGAACAGGGGGATTATTAAAAGCTAAAGGATATGATTTAATTGTATTAAATTTCCGTAACCCACAAAAGGGTAATGCTTGGAATCCAATGACTCTACCATATCAATTATATACAGGTGGTAACAAAGATAAAGCTATCGAATTACTAGACGACCTTGCTTTAAATATTCTATATGAAGAAAACAGTGGTAACTCAGATCCATTCTGGGAAAAAACATCAGCTGACTATTTCTCTGGGTTAGCGTTAGGGTTATTTGAAGATGCACCAGAAGAAAAAATCAATATCAATAGTATTAGTTTAACTACTACAGTAGGTGAAGAAAAATGTGGTGGTTCTACATATGTAAAAGAATATTTTAATTTAAAAGATCCTAATTCACCAGCTTATATTAATGCAAGTGGTACTATCATGGCACCAAATGAAACAAAAGGATCAATTATTTCAGTATTCAAACAAAAAGTAAAATTATTTTCATCACGTGAAAACTTATCAGAAATGTTAAGTTATAGCGATTTTGATTTAAGAACAATAGGTGAAAGACCAACTGCGGTATTTATTATCATTCAAGATGAAAAGAAAACATACCACTCTTTAGCAACAATCTTTATTAAACAATGTTACGAAACATTAATTGACGTTGCTCAAGCACATGGTGGTAAATTACCTTGTCGTACAAACTTCTTACTTGATGAGTTTGCAAACATGCCACCATTAAAAGATGTTACAACAATGATTACTGCTGCTCGTTCAAGACAAGTCCGTTTTACAATGATTATCCAAAACTTTGCCCAATTAACACAAGTTTATGGTAAAGAAAATGCTGAAACAATTAAAGGTAACTGTGGTAACATTGTATACTTAATTTCAACTGAGTTAGCCGCTCTAGAAGAAATTAGTAAACTTTGTGGTGAAGTTAAATCTAAGAAAGATGATAAGACAGCATCAACACCATTAGCGACTGTTTCTGATTTACAAAGAATGAAACAATTTGACCAAATTGTTTTACGTATGCGTATGCAACCATTTAAAACATCATTTACACCAAACTTTAAAATAGATTGGGGAGATCAACAATATCCAAAAGTTGAATATCCTGAACGTGAAAAACGACCAGTTCAAGTATTTGACGTTCGTGAATTTGTAAAAGAAAAAAGACAACAAAAAATTAGAGAAATGATGATGGATAATAATTCATCACCAGCACCAGCACCAATGGGTGGAGGAAGTGGATTAATGCCACCATCACCATTTGGGTCGCCAACATCAGCACCTAAGAGTGCACCACCAACAAACAGTAGTCAATCTGTAGATATTGATGATTTGGTTAGAAAAATAGATGCTAAGATTGCTGAAATAGAAAAAGAAGAAAAAGCGAAGAATGCCGAAGTTGAAAAACCAGTTAAACCTGAAAAAACTACAAGTAGTAGTGATTCAATCATTTCAACTGAAAGTATTGAAAATAAAGTTAACGATATTATTAGAGGAAATTATCCTTCAAATCCACTTGAAAAAGCTGATAAAAAAATGGATAAGATTGAAGAAAAAACAAGAGAAACAATTTTACCTAATAACAGACAAACAACACAAAATACTGTTTCATCTGCACCAGATAAACCAACTATTTCTCTTGATGATGTTGATGAAAATCAATTCTTTGATGATTTCTTTGAAGATTAAGCCTAATATAGGCTTTTTTTATTGCAAAAAAATAAAGAAATTACTAACTAATATTGTAGTAAATGATAAAAAAATATGTTATACTTATTTATAGTAGGTGAGGATATGAAGAGTAGTACAAAAAAACAAAAACAACAACAACAAAACAATATAATTTTTATCGTTGTAATTGTTATAATATTACTAATTATAATAGCCTTATCTTTAAAAACAAATCAAAAAAATAATAATGATATTTATACATTTAACAGTACTGAATTTACAAATATATCAGTAATCGGTATTGGTGAATATCAAGCATCACTTAGTTTTAATGGGACATCAATTATCTTCTTTTGTAGCAATGAAGAAAAATCATGTTATAAAGAGTTACAAGAATTAGATAAAATAGCTAAAGAATATAGTTTAATTATTGAATATATCAATATTTTAGAATTAGTTGATTCAGAAAAAGAAGTACTTACTAATTCATCTGATATTTTTAATAAAACTTATTATCCACATTTAGTTATAATTGAAAATGGAAAAATAATAAGTGATAGTAATGATTATTTAAATGGTAATGAAATAAAAAAAGTATTAAAAAAATATGAAATAATTAAATAGTAGGTGACATATGAAAAGAGCATTCTCGTTTGCGTTAATATTTTTAATTTTTGTTCTTATATATCAATTTGTAATCATCTTCTTTGAACAAAGTCATGAGGTAGAATATAAGATATTATCAAAAGATAAAGAATTTGAAATAGAAGAAGAATATCGTAAACACGAAAAAGATGATGGATACTACATCACAATCAATCAAGATAAAAAAGAATTTTATTATTATATTGAAAATAATTATAATAAACAAAAAAGAATAATAAAAGATATAAAATTTTATGAAAAAGATAATTATCTTTGTATTCATCCGGTAACTAAAGATAAAAAAGAATTAGAAATATTTTGTAGTGATGGCAAAGAAGTATATTCATATGACTATGTTAATAAAAGAGTTGATATTAGTGAATTTTTAGTAAAACTTAAACAAGAAGATTCTTATAAAACAGATAATACTAATAAAACAAGTGATAAAGAAGTTCATTTTTATACAAATAACTTTTATTCTAATGAATATTTAAGTTTATATCAATACAAAAAAGTAACAGTATTCAATCAAGGAATTTTTGAAGATTATAGTTTTTCAAATCAAGATGTTTATAAAAATGAACTAGGAGTATTTATAGATAACTTTTTCTTAGTACCAATTACAGAATATGGTAAACCAACTCCTAAATATTTATTAGTAGATAGTATTAAATTACAACAAGAAATAATTTATTTTGATAATCCATTATCAAACAAATTATATAATATTGGAGTTATTGATAATAAATTATATGTCTTTGATTTAACCTATAAAACAGAGTATGAAATTAATCCTAATGGTACTTATAAAGTATTGGGAGATGTTGATAAGGGATTTAAAAAATATGTAGATGGTAAATGGGTTGATGCAAGTGTAACTGATTTTACTAAAGATAGAATCAAGTTTTATGAAACTAAAAAGACAATTGAATTAAATTATAAGTATGATGAGATATTTGAAACTAAAAATTATTATTATACTTTAGTTGGTAATAAAGTATATAAAACATATAAAAAAGATTTAACTAAAAGAGTTTTATTACTAGAATTAAATCAAAATTATAGTAATCTTCAAGTAGAAGAAGGAAGAATTTATTACATTGTTGATAATTACCTATATAGATATGATAAGTATGGTGTTGATATATTAGTAGAAAATAATGAATTTAAATATAATAATACTAATATTTATCACATGTACAATAAAACAGAAGAAGAGTAGAATAGGCGGTGCTCATATGTTTAAAAAATTAAAAAATAAGAAAGGTTATACATTAGTTGAAATTATTGCTGCAATAGTAATTCTAGCAATACTAATATTAATAGCAGTACCTGCTATTAATAAGCAATTAATTAACTTTAGACTTAATTATTATAAAAAGTTAGAAAATAGTGTTGTTTCAGCAAGTAAAGACTATGTAACTGATAGAAGATATAGTAAACCAACAAAACTATTTCATTCTAAAGTGATTAAAGTTAGTGATCTTGAAAAAGAAGGGTATATTGATGAAGTAAAAGACTATCTTGGTAAAAAGTGTGATAGTACAGATACTTCATATAGTTATGTAGTAGTTGTAAAAACTGGTGAAAAGCAATATGACTATACAACTTGTTTAAAATGTAGCCAAGATGAATATGCAACTGATACAACTGGTCAAAAAAATAATTATTGTGATACAGCATGGATGAATGACAATAATATTGAGTATGAACTAAGAGAAGATGTTGGTAAAAAATTATACGTGTATTATGGTACTAATGAAGAAAGCATTCGTGATGAATTAAGACTTACTTATGATGTTGTTAAGAAAAATAACGATGGTGAAGTTTTAGCAAAAAAAGAAAGTGATGATGAAAATGATGCTTTATATCCACAAAATATTGGGGAATTAGTTGGACAAAACGTTAATACAGTTATTAATTTAAGATATATTTTACCAAGTGGGGAAACATTACAAAAACAAGCTGTTATTTATAAACATAATCAACCAGAAATTGAGATGAAATATGGTGTAGATAATATCTATAGTGGAAAAAAGAAAAATGATGTATATAGTAATGGTTCTGATGAATGGGCAAGCAACTTGGTAGTAAAAATATCATATTCTAAAAATGATGTTAAAGAAGTAATAGATGCTATAGCATTAAAAGATATTGAATACTATGATGAAGTTAGAAAAAAATGGATAGAAACAAATTGTACAGTAAGTTCAGATAAGAAAAGTTGTACATGGACAGTAAAAAATGATTTTGATAAAGAAATAAAGTTTAGAGTCGTAAATGATCGTAGTAAAAAAGGTGATTCTGGAGATTACTATAGTATTAAAGTAGATGCTCATAAACCAGAGTGTACTTTAAATAAATCTGGTACTATTGGACTAGATAATTGGTATACATCTGATGTAACATTTAACTTTGATACAAAAACTGACGTTTTAAGTGGTGTTGGTAAATTTGATATTACTGATTCTAAAACACAAACATTTAATAATAGAGCAACATCAGTATTAAGTACTGATTCAACAAATAAGACATATTATGGACATGTAGTAGATAAAGCTGGTAATACCAATATTTGTGATATTACAGTAAAAAGAGATGCAACAGCACCAAGTTGTAGTATCAACCCAACTGGTACAATTGGAGATAACAATTGGTATACTTCAGATGTTGCAATAGCTTTATCAACAGATGATGCAACAAGTAAAGTTCTTAGTTATGATTTATCTAGATCAACAACAGCAACATATAATAAAGCTGCATCATCATCATTAAAAGATGATACAACCGGTGTTGATTATTATGGATATGTTAAAGATAATGCTGGTAATACTGGAAAATGTTCAATTAATATTAAAAGAGATGCAACAGCTCCAACTTGTACAGTAACGCCAACTGGTACTAAAGGAGATAATGGTTGGTACACATCAAATGTTAGTATTTCACTAGCAGCAACAGATGCAACAAGTAAAGTAAGCGTATATGACTTAACAAATTCATCAACAGCATCTTACAATAAAGTATCTAGTAAGAGTTTAACAACAGATACAACTGGTATTGATTATTATGGATATGTTAAAGATAATGCTGGAAACATAAATAATTGTGGTACTAAGGTAAAAAGAGATACAGTTAAACCAACAGTACCAACTATTGAAAATCCAACTAAAGGTGAATGGACTAATAAAAGTTTTAGTTTAACTGTTAATTCTAAGGATAATACAGCTGGTATTGATTATTGGTATTATAGTTACGATCAATCAGAATGGACTAAATACGATAAAGGTGACTATGATTCTTATGAAAAAGAAACATATATTACATCTCCTTTCTCAAAAGAAAGAGAAAGCTTAGCTTATATTAGAGTTTGTGATAAAGCAGGTCACTGTTCTACTAGTTCAACATGGATAAGAATTGATAAAACAGAACCAACTTGTGATGTAGTTCCAACAGGTACAATTGGGACAAATGACTGGTTTACATCAAATGTTACATTAACACTTGATATTCAAGATAATGGTAGTGAAGTAAATGGTTATGGGTTGTCAGAGGAATCAGCAACTACTTATAATGGAACAAAAACTCTATATTTAAAATCCGATATAACTAGTAAAACATATTATGGATTTGTAAAAGATACAGCAGGAAACAATGCAACATGCCAAGTTACAGTAAAAAGAGATACAACTATACCATCTTGTAAAATAACACCAACAGGTACACAAGGTACAAACAGTTGGTATATAGGAGATGTATCTATTAAATTAACAACATCAGATTCAACAAGTAAAGTAAATTCGTATGATTTAACTACAAGTTCAAATGTAACTTATAGTAAAAATACAACTATGAGTTTAACAAAAGATACAACTGGACAAAAGTATTATGCATATGTAAAGGATAATGCTGGTCTTACAAATAAATGTGAAATTACAATAAAAAGAGATACTAAAAAACCATCATGTACTGTAACACCAAGTGGTACAAAAGGAAATAATGATTGGTATACAACAAACGTTGGTATAACTTTAACAACAAGTGATGCAACAAGTGATGTTATTTCATATGATTTAACTAACTCTTCAACTGCATCATATAACAAAACAAAAACAACCGATACTTTAGCAACGGATGTAAAAACAAAAACATATTATGGATACGTAAAAGACTATGCAGGTCATGTTAATAGTTGTAGCGTAACCGTAAAAAGAGATACAACAAAACCAACATGTACTATAACACCAACAGGTACTATGGGAAGTAATAGTTGGTATACATCAAATGTAGCTCTTAATATGACCACTAATGATGATACAAGTACTGTTAAAGGATATGATTTAAAAACAACAAATTCAGCAAGTTATGGTGGTAATAGTGCTCTATCATTAACAAGTGATGTTGCAACAATAACTTATTATGGATTTGTAAAAGATGATGCAGGTCATACTAATACATGTACAAAAACTATAAAAAGAGATGCAACAAAACCAACATGTTCTATTACTCCAAGTGGAACAAAAGGAAATGATAATTGGTATAAAAGTAATGTAGCATTAACTCTAACGCCTAAAGATAATTTGAGTGATGTACATAGTTATGATTTAACTACTTCATCAAGTGCTACATATGCAAAAACATCAAGTAAAACACAAACTGTAGATACAACAGGTCAAAAGTATTATGGATATGTAAAAGATAATGCTGGTAATACTGGAACTTGTGATATTACAGTAAAGAAAGACGTTGTAAAACCAACATGTACATTAACTCCTACTGGAACATTAGGTACAAATAGTTGGTATATATCAGATGTAAAAGTAACAATATCTAGAGATGATGATACAAGTAAAGTACATTCTTATGACTTAACAAGAAATGAAGTAGCAACATATAATGAAACAACAGAAGTTATATTAAAAGATGATACAGATGGTATTACATATTATGGATATGTAAAAGATAATGCAGGATGGACAAATACATGTAAGGTAACAGTAAAAAGAGATGTTTCCGAACCAACATGTACAATTACACCATCAGGTACTAAAGGATTAAGTGATTGGTATACATCAAATGTTAAATTTACAATTGTACCAGATGATGCAACATCATATAACTTATCAACTTCAACAACTCCTAGTTATAGTGGAACTAAAGAGTTGACTTTATCATCAGATACAAAAAGTAAAACATATTATGGATATGTAAAAGATGATGCTGGGTTAACTGGTAAATGTCAAATTACAGTTAAACGTGATGCAACAAAACCAACATGTAGCTTATCACCAAGTGGTACAGCTGGAAGTAATGGTTGGTTTACCTCAAATGTAACAGTTAGCTTTGGTTCAAAAAGCGATGCAACAAGTGATGTGCTTACATATGATTTAACTACAAATAAAACTGCAACATTTAATAAAGCAACATCAAAAGTACAAGAAGATGAAACAAATGGTCAAATATATTATGGTCATGTAAAAGATAAAGCTGGAAATATTGGTTCATGCCAATTAACAGTTAAGAAAGATACTGTTAAACCAATGTGTACAATAACTCCAACAGGAACTGTAGGAAGTAATAATTGGTTTGTAAGTGATGTAACTATCACAATGAATCCTATGGATTTAGGTGGAAGTGCGGTAAATAGTTATGGATTAACAACTTCATCAACAGTAAATTACAATGGTAAAAAAACAACACAGCTAACAACAGATACTAATTCTCAAACTTATCATTGTTTTGCTAAAGATGATGCAGGAAATACTTATACAAGATCTGAAACATTTAAACGTG
Organism: Bacillota bacterium; assembly: GCA_015059405.1. Lineage (GTDB taxonomy): Bacteria > Bacillota_I > Bacilli_A > RF39 > UBA660 > RUG11788. The sequence goes on along the minus strand of SVAL01000006.1, from coordinate 35,833 downwards.
ACGCTTCTAAACCAGCAGTTCCAACAATAGAACATCCATATAATGGAAATTGGACAAATCAAAGCTTTAAGTTAAAAGTAAGTTCAAGTGATGCATATTCAGGATTAGCAGATTGGTATTATAGTTGGAATCAATCTAGTTGGACAAAATATGCAAACTCATATAATGTTTCACCATTCACAACATTAGAATTTAGTGAAGATAAAAATCAATTAGTATATATAAGAATTTGTGACCAAGCAGGTAACTGTAATATTAGTTCATCAATGATTAGAATTGATAAACAAGCTCCAAGTTGTACATTAACACCAAGTGGTACAGTTGGAAATAATAGCTGGTATACCTCTAATGTAAAACTAACATTAGGAGTTACTAATTCAGGTAGTGAAATAGTAAAAACTGGTATAACAAAATCAACAAGTGCAACTTATGATACTAGTGTGTCATATGAGAAAACCATAAGTGATGATATGGGAGAAACAACATATTACGGATATATTAAAGATAGCGCTGGTAATACAGCTAAGTGTCAAACAAAAATTAAAAAAGATTCAACTGCTCCATCATGTAGCTTTAGCGCAACAGGAACCCTTGGAGATAATAGTTGGTATAAATCAAATGTTGTTTTAACTTTAAATAGAAGTGATGCAACTAGTGATATTGCTAGTTTCGGTATAAACTCAAGTAATTCAGCAACCTACAATAGTTCAACTTCTCAAACAATTAACTGGGAAACTAGTGGTGCAACATATTACGGATTTGTAAAAGATAATGCAGGTAATACTAATTCATGTAGTAAGACTGTAAAAAGAGATACAACACCACCATCATGTAAAATAGAAGCAACCGGTGATAACTCTGGAGGTATTTTCTACTCAACAGTTAACATTAAAATGACACCATCTGGACATTCTTACTATGGTATGTCTACAACAAATTCAACTACATATAATAGCGTTTCAACAGATACAATTACATCAGACGTATCTGGAAGAACATATTATGGATTTGTAAAAGATGCTGCTGGATGGACAAATACATGTAACGTAACAGTTACAAGAATTGGTAAAGTATCAGTATCATTTAATGGTAATGGTAATACAGGTGGATCTACAGCTGCACAACAATGTTTATATAATGCTAGTTGTACATTAAATTCAAACGGATTTACTAAAACCGGATATACATTCACTGGATGGAATACTAAAGCAGATGGATCTGGTACAAGTTATTCATCAAGTGGTAAATTTACAGCAGGTACAACATTGTATGCTCAATGGCGAATAAATAAATTATATATTTACTACAATGCTAATGGTGCATCAATAAGTTCAAGTTCTTACTCTTTAAGTAGTAATAATGTATATAGTGGAGGATCTAGATTCTATCAAACAATTAATTATGGTTCATCTAGTGATCCATATAATGCTTCAACATTTGGATTATATAAAACAGGATATTCATTTGTTGGATGGAATACGAATTCTAGTGGTACAGGAACGACATATGGTCAAGATACATCATATGCAGCGACAACTTATAAGAGTGATTTAACTGGTGGAGATAAATCTATTACATTATATGCTATATATAATGTTAATACATATACTCTTACATATAATAATAATAATGGAAGCGGATGTTCATCAAAAACTGCAAATTATGGTAGTACTTGGGGAACACTATGTACTCCTACAAGAGCTAACTACACATTTAATGGTTGGTATGATGGTTCTACACAAGTAACTGCTTCAACAACAGTAGGAGGAAATAGAACAGTAACAGCAAGTTGGACAGCAATAGCTCCAACATGTGGAACAATTAGTGGACATACTGGCGGATGGACTAAATCTAAATATGTTTCTGTGGGATGTACAAACCCAAATGGAACAGCGTGTACTGCAGTTGGTAACACATATACAAGTTCAGGATATAAAGAATTAACAATTACGGGAAGTAATGGTGCAACACGCAAATGTGGATTTACAGTTGAAAATATAGACACTGGTACACCAACTGTTACATTTAATGGACATGTTGCATCAAATGTTAAGTGCCCGTCAGGTTCAGCATATTCATGGTTGGATAATAAATGGACATTTACAATTTCAAACACTTCTTCGGGATTTAGAGAATCGGGTTCAACTTTAGTAGTTTCTATTTCGGGAGTTGGTACTGGAACTCATAATTATGGTGCACCAAAAGCATCATCTGGAATAACTCTAGGGTGTGCATTCTTTAGTACAACAGAGTTTGGATTTGCACGTAGTGGTAAACCTTCTATGACAGCAACCGCATGTAATAATGTAGGAAACTGTGGTTCTAATAGTGGATAAAAAGAAAGGAATTAATCAAAGGGAAAATTCCCTTTGATTAGTTAAATGTGATAATATGAATAAGAAATTAGGATTAATTGGATTAATAATTGGTGTATTAGTTTTATTGATAGGGGTAGTATTCATTATTAACGACAAAGAAGAAACTCCAAAAGATAATCCAACACATGATAATCCCAGTGATAAACCAGGAGAAGAAGATAAAGATAAACCTATAAAAGATATTCAAACTGAAGAAGTTACAAAAAAAGAAATAAATGAATTAATCGATACTATTTTTAAAGAAAATGTTAGTAAAAAAGACCTCGAAAAAATAGTTGGTTCGCATATAGAAAACTATTATATTTATTATGGAAAAGACTCTTATATTAGAACTGGATTTACATTTAATCTAAAAGGATTAGATGAATATGATAAAAAGTTGGATCAATATGCTAACAAATTAGAAAAAACTATAAAAGATAACTTTGAAGTAGTAACTAATGAATATGTTGTTAGTGCTGAAGGAGATATCATTCAAAAACTAAGATATAAGAGTTTCTATTATATTTGTTTTATAAATGACTATATGGCTCTAAGAGATAGATTATTAACTTATACGGATTTAAATATTGAACAAATTCATTTAGGTAATATGTCAAAAACAGACAAAGAAAAAGTATATAAAATTAATGTAAAAGCATTAGAAATAATGAGTAATCACTTTGATGATTACAAAAATAATAATGAATACATTGATTATGAATTATTTTATACCAAAAAAGATACTTTAATTACAAATGACTATTATTCATTATTAATTAATTTAAGTGGTAATTTCTATAAAAATGCAAACTATACTACAGAACAAGAAAGAATAAAGTTAGAAAATGACCGATTCAATCGTGTAAAAAATATTTTCGATAAAGCTGTAGCATCTGGTAACTTTGACACTTCTAATCCATACAAATTAAAATAATTAAGCATAAAGAATGATTTTAATCATTCTTTTTCTTATTTTTTATGTACTTTATTGACTGAATATTTTTAATATTATAAAATAATGTTTATAGGGAAAGAGTGATATTATGAAAATGGATTTAATAAAAGTGTATAAAAATACTAGTGAATATTTAAACAAACAAATAACTGTAGATGGATGGGTTAGAAATCATCGTAAACAAAAGGAATTTGGATTTATTGATTTTTCAGATGGTACTTGTTTTAAAACTTTACAAGTAGTATATGATAACAATTTATCAAACTTTGATGATATTCAAAAAATAAGAGTAGGTAGTGCTGTAAGTGTTACAGGAACATTAATTGAAAGTCCAAAAGAAGGACAACCTTTTGAACTTCAAGTTGAATCATTAGAATTATTAGGAGATTCTCCAGAAAACTATCCAATTCAACCAAAAAGACATTCAAGAGAATTCTTAAGGGAACAAGCATATCTACGTCCAAGAACAAATCTATTCCAAGCAGTATTTAGAATTAGAAGTTTAGCCGCAATGGCCATTCATGAATACTTTCAAAATAATGGATATGTATATGTACATACACCATTAATAACTTGTGCTGACTGTGAAGGATCAGACCAAATGTTTAAAATAACTACACTAGATTTTGATAATATAGAAAAAGATGAAGATGGTAAAGCAGATATGACTAAAGACTTATTTGGTCAAAAAGCTTTTGTTACTGGAAGTGGTCAATTACATGGTGAAGCATTTGCTTTAGCATATAAGAAGATTTATACTTTTGGTCCAACTTTTAGAACAGAAAATTCAAATACTAAAACACATGCCAATGAATTCTGGATGATAGAACCAGAAATAGCTTTCTGTGATTTAAATGGCTTAATGGATATCGAAGAAGAAATGTTAAAATATGTTGTTAATTATGTTTTAGAAAGAGCACAAGATGAATTAACATTCTTAGATAATTTTGTAGAAAAAGGATTATTAGACAAATTAACAAAATTAGTAAATTCTAATTTTACAAGAATTACACATGAAGAAGCAATTACTATCTTAAAAAATGCTGATGTTAAATGGGAATTTAATCCAGAATATGGAGAAGATATTGCTAAAGAACATGAAAAATATATTACTGAACACTTTAATGGACCAGTATTCATTACAAATTGGCCTAAAGATATTAAGGCATATTATATGAAACAAAATCCCGATGGTAAGACAGTTGCCGCAGTTGATTTAGAAGTACCAGGTGCTGGTGAATTAATGGGTGGTTCACAACGTGAAGAAGATTATGACAAATTAATTAAGAGAATTGAAGAAATGGAAGTAGATCGTGAAACTATTGAATGGTACATTAACTTAAGAAAATATGGTGGATGTGTACATAGTGGTTTCGGTATGGGATTTGAAAGATTATTAATCTACTTAACAGGAGTAGAAAATATTAGAGACGTAATTCCATTCCCAAGAACACCAGGAAATTGTTTATATTAAAAAGACGAAAGTCTTTTTTTTATTTGCATACATATAATGTCCTAGGAGGTTCTTATGGATATATATGTTGTAAAAGAAAATGAAACTATTGAAGATATCGCAAATCGTTTTAACTTAACAGTAAATGATTTACAAGAAGTAAATGACTTAAATCTATATGAAATAAAACCAGGAGATGAACTAAATATTCCCTTTATTTTATCGCAAGATTTTGTTTATTATGAAATAGAAAAAGGGGATACATTAAGAAATATAGCAAAAAATAAAAATATAAGTATTAAAACTTTAGCTCATTTAAATGGTCTTGATTTAGATGATTATATATACCCAAGTCAAATACTAATTATTCCAAAAGATAATGTTAAAGTATATATAACTGAATCTGGTGATACAATTAGAGACTTAGAAAAAGAATTAGGTTTCAAATTAGAAAAAATTATAGAAGATAATCCTGAAATATATTTAGTAGAAAACCAACTGTTAATCGAAAGAGAAATAACTTAAATTCTCTTTTTTTTTTATTAAAAATCATTTATACTTATAATAGAATAGGAGGCTATAAAATGATCTTAAGAAAACCTTATGCCTTTTTAATAAAACATTTTAAATTTATACATTTAATATTAACAGTATTAATGTTTTTCTTTTTTCAAAGAATAAGAGAACTAGTAGAGTTTTTTAATGATTATATTGATTTAAAAACTTTTGAAAATATAACGGGAGTAGTAAAAGATAATTTTAATTCATCCTTATTAATATTACCAATCAGCATAATTGCATTAATAGTTGTAATAATGTGGTTATTAATAACTAAAGAAAAACCAGTAAAGTATTATGCTATTTCAATTGGTGCATATATAGTTGAAATTATAACTGTAATTATCGCATATACAATGATGATAACAATTCAACAAGGTGAACCAGATCCAAATATAATAACTATATATAGAGATTTCTTAGATTTAATTTCATATGTACCAATACCACTAATGATAATATCTCTTGCACGTGGGGTTGGATTCAACGTAAAACAATTTAACTTTAAAAAAGATATGTCTGAATTAAATATTTCAGATGAAGATAATGAAGAATTTGAATTAGAAGTTAATGTTGATACTGAGGATATTAAATCAAAATTTAATAGAAAAAAAAGATTTATAAAATATGTTTATTTAGAAAACAAGACTATTATTTGGTCTGTTGGAATAATATCAGTATTAGTTATTGGAATAGTAACTTTCTTTATTCTAAATGGTGGAGAAAAAACACTTTTAGAAGGAGATTCATTTAAAGCATATGGAGTAGAGGTATCTGTTGATAAAAGCTATAAAATAAATACATCTCCTACAGGAAAAACAATAAAAAAAGATAAATTTTTTATATTAGTATCAATTAATTTAAAAAATACTTTAAATGAAGAAACAAAACTACCATATAACAAAATCTATATAAAACTAAATGATGAAAATAAATATTCTCCTACAGATGATTATTTAAATCATTTTAATGAATTTGGTTTTAGATTTTTATCTTATAATACCTTAAAAGCAAATGAATCAAGAAAAGTAATACTAGTGTATGAAATAGATAATAAATATTTAGATAGTTCTTATAGATTGGAATATATTACTAAAGAAAATGAAACAGAAGATTATGAATACGCCAAAGTAGAATTAAAACCAATAGAATATAAAAAAGAAACTTTAATTACAACTAAAAAAGTAGGGGAAGAGTTAAAATTAGATGAAAGTTTATTAGATGGTACATCTATAATAATTAATGAGGTAGAATTTAATAATAGATATACATATAAATATAAACAAACTATTGGTGGAGTAGAAAAAGAATTTACAAAAACAATAATTCCAACAAATGAATCTACCTACAAAAAGACAATATTAAAAATAAAAGTAGACATGATTAAAAATACAAAACTAAATCAAAAAGTATATTCAAGTATATTTGAAAAATTTGGTGTAATAGAATATGAAGTTAATGGAAAAATGCTTACTCAAAAAGTAGATATAATTGATTTAACACCAAATAATTCAGAATATACATATCTTGAAGTAATAAATGCAGTTGGAAATTCTAACAAAGTATCTTTAATATTTAAAGTAAGAGATAAAGAATATAAATATGAATTAATAAATAAAGAAGAAAATTAGTAATATTTTTCTTCTTTTTCTATATATTTTTATTGAAATAGTATTTTTTCTTTGTTATAATTAATATTGTCATATGGGTCTATAGCCAAGTGGTAAGGCATGGGACTGCAACTCCCCGAGCGTTGGTTCAAATCCGACTAGGCCCTCCAAATAAAAATAACTCGAGTTACCTCGAGTTTTTATTTTGTAAAAATATCAAAAAAAAATAAAGGCTCAACCTTTATTTTTTAGTTGCTTTTTTCTTAGTAGTAGTTTTTCTTGCAGTTGCTTTAGGAGCTTCTACATGTCTAGTTTTTTTTGCAGGAGCTTCAAATTTAAGAATAAACATTCCTAATTTCATCAATGTTGCGATAACAACAAAGATAGCTAACATACAGAAATATAAAGACCAAACTTTGTCAACGTTATCAGACATAAATTGAAGTAAATCGATCATTTCTTCGTTATATCCATAAACGATTAAGAAAAGAACTGTACACCAAAGGAAACCTTCGAAAGCACCAACGATTAATTCTTTCCATAAAACTTTGTTTAACTTTACTTTTTCATTGAAAAGACTCACACTAACACCTCACTTCTTATTATTATTTATAATTACATTATACAGTATAATTTTCAAAAAATAAAGTAATAATATATTTTTTGTTTTAACTTGTATGTTATAATACAATAAAGGAGGATTATATGAAGGATTTTAAAAAGTATGTAGCAGAATTTTTTGGTACTATGATGCTTGTAATATTTGGATGTGGGAGTGCAGTTGCAATAAATAAATTATTAATGATAGATGTTGTTCAACCATTAGGAGTTTCAACATTATTAATTGCATTTGCATTTGGACTTGTTGTTATGGCTATGGCATATACAGTAGGTCATGTATCAGGTTGTCATATTAACCCAGCAGTATCTCTAGGTGTTTATTTAACTGGTAAAATGTCAACACATGATTTTATTAAATATGTAATCAGTCAAATGTTAGGCGGAATTGTTGGTGCTGCTATATTAGTTATTATTTTTAATAGTAATGCTAGTTTAGGTGCTAATGGATTTGGTGAATTAAGTGCATTAAATATAGTATGGTATCGTGCATTTATAGTTGAAGTAATATTAACTGCAGTATTTGTATTAGTAGTGTTAACAGTATCAAATAAAAAAGAACATTCTTCAATAAGTGGATTAATAATTGGACTTACTTTAACTTTAGTTCATATTTTAGGTATTCCATTTACTGGAACTTCTGTAAATCCAGCTCGTAGTTTTGGTGCTGCACTATTTACTGGTGGTCTTGCACTAGAACAAGTTTGGTTATTTATTTTAGCACCTTTATGTGGAGCTGTATTAGCCGCTTTATTTTATCGTTTTATAATTGAAGAACATAAATAAAAATAACTTGCTTTATGCAAGTTTTTTTTATTTTGTAGGAAACTTAAAAATAAAAAGATAAAGATAATAGTAAGGAGGTGATAAAAGTTGTTTAAAGAATATCAGTGTGTAATGCAAGAAGGAAATAAAGATTGTGGTGCTTGTGCACTTTTAACTATTATAAAAACATATGGTGGTAATGTTAGTTTAGAATATTTAAAAGATTTAACAAGAACTACAAAAGATGGAACAAATGCTTATTTAATAATGAATGCCGCAAAGGAGATGGGACTTGATTCAAAGGCTGTTAGAGGTAGTATTTTTGATTTAGAAGATAACATGTTTCCATGTATTGCACATGTAATAATTAATAAGAATATGGGGCATTTTATAGTAATACATAAATTAGATCGAAATAAAAAAATATTAACCATAGCTGACCCAGCAGTAGGAAGAAGATTAATGTCTTATACAGAGTTTTTAGAAATAACTACAAATCAATTTATCTTATTTACTCCTACAAAAAAAATTCCTATCCTAGAAACAAAAAACAAATTAAAAGAAAGTATATTTTTTATATGCAGAAATAATATGAATGTCTTAATATCTATTTTTATTTTTTCATTAATATGTACCATAATAAATATTATTACTTCATATAAATTACAATTTATAATAGATAATGTTATATCTTATAATTCTGATAAAAACTTAAATCTAATAATAAGTATAATCCTATTTTTAACAATAATAAAAATCATAAATAATTTTATTAGAAATAATTTATTAAATTATATAAATCATGAATTAGATCATATTCTTATAAAAGATATCTTTAAACATATAATTTCACTTCCTTACCTATATTATAAAAATAGAACAACAGGAGAAATAATATCTCGTATAAATGATTTATGTGAAATAAGAGATACAATAAGTAAATTATTTATAACAGTATTTGTTGACATCTTATTAGTAATATTTGTATTTATAACGTTACTATCTATAAATAAAAAACTAACATTAATATCAGTATTAATCGCATTGTCTTATATGATTGTTTTATTTATATTTAATAAAATAATAAAAAAATATATTAAAACTTTAAAAGAAGATAATGCTATAATTAATTCTTATCTACATGAAACAATTAGTAGTATAGATGTAATAAAAGGTCTATCACTAGAAGAAAAAATAAATAATAATTTTGAAAAAAAATATAATAAATATCTAAATAATAGTTTTAATTTTAATCGTATATATAATATAGAAAATCTATTTAAAGATATAATTGATTATTTAGGTATAATAATTATTATCTTAATTGGTACAAAACTAGTTTTAGAAAGTAAAATGACACTAAGTCAATTAATAACTTATAGTAGCCTAATAGTATTTTTTCTAGAACCAATTAAAAATATATTAGATTTTGATATTGATATAAAAAAAGTTAAAGAAACTATAAAAAGAGTCAATGATTTATATTCAATAAAAAAAGAAGAATTAGAATTCAATGAAAAATATACAAATAAAGAATTTAAGGGAAATATAAAAATAAAAGATTTATCTTATTCTTACAATACAAAAAATAATATTTTAGATAAAGTAAAATTAAATATAAAAAAAGGAGAAAAATTATTAATAACAGGAAGTAGTGGTAGTGGAAAAAGTACATTAGTAAAAATCCTTATGAAATATTTAAATATTGAAAACAACCAAGTAGAAATAGATGATAAAGATCTGAATTATTATAATGTGAAAGAATTAAGAGAAAAGATAAGTTATGTTTCTCAAAATGAAATCTTATATAATGATACAATATATAATAACGTGACAATAAATCGTTATATAGATTATGATGAATTTCTAAATATATGTAAAATAACAAAAGTAGATGAGATTATGAACAAAACACCATTTAATTCATCATTTTTAATAGAAGAAAATGGCTTTAATATAAGTGGTGGAGAAAGACAAAGAATAATGCTAGCACGTGCTCTTGTTAAAGATGCTGAAATATATATATTTGATGAGAGTCTAAGTCAGATTGATGTAACTAAAGAAAGAGAAATATTAAAGGACTTATTTAAAAAATATAAAAATAAAACTTTTATAATTATTTCTCATCGATTTGATAATAGTGATTTATATGATAGAAAAATACAATTAAAAAGTGGGAAACTAATTGATTGATATAAACGATTATAAAATAAAATTTAAAAATGATAAGAGTATTACTAAAATATGGATTGTTGTATTTGTATTTATAATTATAGGGGTATTTTATATAAATAATAGTTTTAAATATTATGATTATTATACTAATGTCGGAGAATATCGAGAAAATTATTTAAATTTATATGTATTAGTTGATGACTTAGAAAAGATAAAAAAAGAAGAAATATATATAGAAGAAAAAAAGTTTGCTTACGAAATAAAAGAAATTAGTAAAGAAAATATTTATTTAAATAATAATTATTACAAAGAAGTAAAACTAATCATCAAAGAAAATAAATTAATTGAAAATGAAATAGTAGATATTAAAATAATAATAAATAAAATGTCGATATTAGAATATGTATTTAAAACAGTATGGAGGTAGTATGAAAGAAATAGAGCAACAAGAATTAGAAAAAGTCCAAGGCGGGGGAATAATGCCTTGGGGACTATTTGGTATAGGAGCAGCCGTAGTATTTGTAATAGGATTGTTTGATGGTTTTACAAGACCATTCGGATGCAATAAATAGGTGTTTATGCAAGTAATAAAAAATGAACAAGAACTATATGAAATAAATGGTGGTATAAGTTTCAGTAGTGGCATGTTAAATGCATTAGCATCAACAGCAAGAATTGTTCTTGAACTTGGAAGAAGTATTGGCTCAGCTCTTAGAAGATCAACAAGTAGAAATATATGCTAAATGAAAAGACCTAGTATGGTCTTTTTCTATTTGCATGTAAAATAAAATGATAGTATAATGTTATTAAGAAGATAAAGGTGGAGGATATCAATGAGAAAGATTTATACAGGGATAGATATTGGTAGTGACAATATAAAAATTGTTGTTGCAGAAGTAGATAAAAATAATTTTTATGTCTTAGCCTCTACATCAATAAAAAGTAAAGGTATTAAAAGAGGTTTAGTGGTTAATAGAGAAGAAGCTGCAAAATCTTTAGAAGAAGCTATAACTGATATTGAAAATCAAATAGGAGTAAGAATAGATAAAGCTATTATTACAGTACCATCACATGGAAGAAAACTACAAATAGTATCAGGAAATATTAAATTAAAAGAAAATACACGAATTAGTGGAAAAGATATTAATAAAGTATTAGAAGATGCTGTTTATGGAAATGTTGATGAAGAAGATGAATTAGTCACAGTTGTTCCTATCGTTTTCAATGTTGATAAAAAAGATAATTTATTTGACCCTAAAGGAGAAGAAGGAAAAGAACTAGGAGTTAAAGCAGTTATTGGTGTTGCTCCAAAAAGATATTTATACCCATTTATGACAGTATTTAATGATTGTAATATTGAAATTGTCGATATAGTATTTGGTAGTATTGGAGATTATCATATTAATGCCAATAAAGATACAGATAAAACTCTAGGAGCTATAATAAATATTGGAGAAGAAACAATAAATGTATCTATTTTTAATAAAAAGATTATTATTAAGAATGAAATTATTAAATTAGGTAGTAAAAATATCGATAATGATATATCATACATATATGGCGTTAGTTTAGAAAAAGCAAGAGAACTGAAAGAAAATTTTGCTGTATGTAGTACTAGATATGCAGATGTTAATGATACAATAGAGGTTCAAATAAGTGATAATGAAATGGTAACTATTAATCAAGAAGATATTACAAAAGTAGTAGAATCACGTATTGTAGAACTATTAAAACTTTCAAAAAATCAAATAAATAACTTAACAAATAGGAAAATAAGTTATATAATTGTTACAGGTGGTATTACAGAATTAACTGGATTTGGTTCTGTAGTAGAAAATACATTAGGCATAAACGCTAGTATATCAAATGATACTATTATGGGAATTAGAAACAATAAATTTTCTAGTGCCGCTGGAGTTATAAAATATTTTGATAAAAAAATGGAACTAAGAGATAAAGTATATTCCATGTTTGATAAGAATCAAATAGATAGTATGATGAATTTCGATAGTGGTAATATGGTCCCATTAGAAGAAAATAATTCTAGTACTGAGGAATAATATTTTACTAGCAATTAAGGAGGTTATTTATGTTTGGTGACTTAGCAATGGATCAATTAGCCAAGATTAAGGTAATTGGTATAGGTGGTGGCGGAGGTAATGCCGTTAACCGTATGATAGAATCAGGAGTTAAAGGAGTAGACTTTATTGTTGCAAATACAGATGCACAAGTATTAAATACATCTTTAGCTGAAAATAAAATCGCTTTAGGTTCATCTCTAACAGATGGATTAGGAGCAGGAGGAAAACCAGATACAGGTCGTGAAGCTGCTGTTGAATCAAAAAAAGAAATTGAAGAAGCTTTAAAAGGCGCAGACATGGTTTTCATCACTTGTGGAATGGGTGGAGGAACAGGTACAGGTGCAGCACCTGTAGTAGCTGAAATTGCACAACAATTAGGTGCTTTAACAGTTGCTATTGTTACAAAACCATTTACATTTGAAGGAAGAAAAAGAATGGAAAATGCAATTATTGGTCTAGAAGAATTAAAAAAACATGTAGACACATTAATTGTTATTCCTAATGATAAATTAAGAGAAATTATTGATAAAACAACACCAATGCTTGAAGCTTTTAAAGAAGTTGATAATGTACTTCGTCGTGGTGTTCAATCAATATCTGATTTAATTGCAGTAGTAGGGTTAGTTAACTTAGACTTTGCTGATGTTAAAGCTGTAATGAAAGATTCTGGTAATGCTATTATTGGTATTGGTATTGGTATGGGAGAAGAAAGAGCAATCGAAGCTGCAAAACAAGCAGTATCTTCACCACTTCTTGAAACAAGTATTTCAGGAGCAACAGATGCAATCATCAATATCACTGGTGGTATGAATTTAACATTATTCGAAGCAGAACAAGCAGCAGAAGTAGTAAGAGCTGCAGCTAATACTGATATTAATACTATCTTTGGTTCTGTTATTAATGAAAACTTAACTGATGAAGTAATCGTAACTGTTATCGCAACAGGATTTGATAAAACAGCAAAAGAAAAATCTGCATATCCAACAACAGGACCTGTTGTTAGAAAACCAGTTGTAGAAGCACCAGCTCCACAACCAGTTGTTGAAAGAACTCCTGTAAAAGAAGAAGTTCCATTAATAGATGACGACGATGATGATGATAGTAGTGCATACGAACTACCACCATTCTTAAGAAATAGAAATTATTAAAATTAAAAGTTCATTTTGAACTTTTTTTTTGACAAAATTTTAGTATTTATCAAATACTTATGATATAATTAAATTGATTATAATATTGGAGGTAGAATATGGCCAAGAAGAAAAAAAGAAAACAAGAACAAGAAGAAAAAAAATTTCAACTTCCTATAGAAGTACATGGAATTATATATATAATTTTAGCAATATTAGGATTTGGACCTGGAAAACCTCTTGGATTAATTGGGAGATTAGTTAGAAGTTTTTCAACATTCCTATTTGGAACGTGGGATGTTATTTTTATATTAATTTTACTAGTATTAGGTATTTATTTAATATTAAAAAAACAATACCCATCATTCTTTGATAAAAGACTAATTGGTTTTTATATATTATTAATAGGTATCTTAGTATATTCTCATTTAAAATATATAGAATTAAATGATGGCAATTCTATTATTTTTCAAGAATCTTGGAATGATATTATGAGTGTAATAAATACAATCATGAATAAAAGTGAATTTACAACAATTGGTGGTGGAATGATTGGTTGTTGTCTTGCCATATTATTTAAAATATTATTTGATTACCAAGGAACACAAATAATATCAATAATTTTAATGATACTAGGAGTTTGTTTATTTACTGGTATTTCTATTTTTGATTATTTGAGAAAAGGTGTAGATAAAGGTAAAGAAATAATTTCTAAAGATAAAGCAAAACAAGATGAAACAGAAGAAGTAGAATATGATTCTGAAACTGGTGAAGTAAAAGATTCTAAGTCTGAAGATAAAGAAGAAGTGGTTGATTTAAATGAAAGAACTGTAATTACAAGTATTGATGAATTAAATGAAACTGCTAAATTACGTATTGAAGAATTAGAAAAGAAAAAAGAATTAAAAGAAAAAGCAAATGCTCAAAAAGAAAATACTGATAATAATCAAAAACTACCAGAAATTAATTTTAATACTAATTTACCACCTAAATCAGATTATAAATTACCAACACTAGATTTACTTAAGAAAACAAAACAAAAAAATAATTTTAATGAAGAAGCAATTCGTGCTACTGGTGATTTATTAGTTACAGTATTAAGTGAATTTGGAATTGAGGGTGCAAGTATTGTTGATATTCATGTAGGACCTAGTGTTACACAATATGAATTATCCATTAAAACAGGTACAAAATTAAGTAGAATTCTAAGTATAAATAAAGAAATATCTTTAGCTTTAGCTAAAAAAGATGTACGTATACAAGCACCTATTCCTGGTAAAAGAACAGTAGGTGTAGAAGTTGCTAATGATTCTATTCAACCAGTAGGATTTAGAGAAGTACTTGAAAAAGCACCTTTAAATAAAGCAAATTCTAAATTATTAGTAGCTCTTGGTAAAAATATCATGGGTGAAACTAAATTTGCTGAAATAGATAAAACTCCTCACTTATTAGTTGCTGGGGCAACAGGTTCAGGTAAATCAGTTTGTATTAACTGTATTATCGCATCAATCTTAATGCGTACTAAACCAGATGAAGTTAAACTTGTCATGGTTGACCCCAAAAAAGTAGAACTAAGTAACTATAATGGTGTACCACACTTACTTATGCCGGTTGTAACTGATCCTAAAAAAGCAAGTGTAGCACTTCAAAAAATAGTTCATGAAATGGAATTAAGATATGATGAATTTGAAGCCAAAAAAGTAAAAAATATAGCTACTTATAATGCTTGGGTAGATAAAGAAAATGAAAATAGAGTAGATACTGATAGAATTAGAAGAATGCCATATATTGTGGTTATTGTTGATGAACTTGCAGACCTTATGTTGGTTGCATCAAAAGAAGTAGAAGATTCTATAATGCGTATTACTCAAATGGCTCGTGCTGCTGGTATTCACTTAATCGTTGCAACACAACGTCCATCAACAGATGTTATTACTGGGGTGGTTAAAGCAAACATTCCATCTCGTTTATCGTTTGCTGTATCATCAAGTATTGATTCACGTACTATTTTAGATATGACAGGTGCTGAAAAATTACTTGGTAAAGGTGATATGTTATTTTTACCAATGGGAGAAAATGCTCCAGAACGTATTCAAGGTGCTTATGTTTCTGATGAAGAATTAGAAAATATTATTAACTGGACTATTAATCAACAAAAAGCTCAATATGATGAGAACTTCTTAAATCTTCAAGCAGCAGCTGAAGAACAAGGAAATGCTGGAGGTCATCCAAAAGATGTGGAAGAAGAGTATGATGATCCTTTATATAATGATATAGTTGACTTTGTTATAGAGACACAAAAAGCTAGTGCATCACTTCTTCAAAGAAGATTTAAAGTAGGATATAATCGTGCTGCTAGAATTATTGATTTATTAGAAGAAAGAGGAATTATTGGTCCTCAAAATGGTTCTAAACCAAGAGAAGTTTTAATAAAACAAGATGCATCATCTAATGATGAAGATCCTATAGATGAAGAATAAATAAAAAGAATAAGTAACACTTATTCTTTTTCTCTTGTAATAATTTTTTGATAATCTTTTAAATTTTTATAACCATCTTTTATGAAAGTAATACCTAAACTATTAAATGCACTTAAAACATTATTATTTAACTTAGCAACTCTTCTTAGTTTTCTTATACTATCACAAGAACCATTTTTATAATCATAAAATAAATCTAAAGCAACTAAATAAGAAAAACTATAATTTAAATCTCTAGTAAAAGATAATAAATTTAATCTAATATCATTACTATCAAAAACTGCATAACGATAACCATCTTCTTCTAATTTTTCATTAATTCTACTTATAGAAAAATTATTACCATCCATAATATTACTATAATTATGAGAAACATTTAAATTTCTAATAAAATGTCGAATAGTATCATAATTTAATAATTCTATATTTCTAATATCTCCTAGATAAATACCTTTTTCTCTTAAATAATCAGTAACAATTAAATCAGAAAAAGCACCTTCTACTTCCGATAAGAAAACTTTATCATCAGTAAAATATCCCGGTATTATTTGTTGTTTTATTATAATATGAAATATTTCATGTACTAAAGTATATAAATCTCTTATCTTACCATTTTTAAATAAAACAATATATCCAATATTATTATAAGAATCTCTTGAAGAAAAACCACTATAAACAGCATCCATATCACTAGAAATACCATCTTCAATAACATGAAGTAAATGTTTATTTGGATCAAGTATATCATTTACCATATCCATAATACTCTTATCATTAAATTTAGAAAATATTTCTTTAGTCATATTAATAACATCAAAAGAAGAAATGTCTAAATAACTAAAATTTTGCATGTTGTCACTATATTGAATATTTTCAAAAACTCTTCCAGCTTCTACACAAGAATTAACTATTTTAGAATTAATCTCTCTATGAATATGATAAAAATATCTTGCTCTAAAAGTTTTATCATCTAATTCTTTTTCTAAATCGGGTTCATTTTCAAATTCATCAAAAAAACTAAGTAAAAAATTATAAGTATCAATTGAATAATCTATTCTTAATAAATCTTTCTTATTTAATTCTTTTCTTCTAAGTTTTTTTAATGAAATTAATTCATTTTTCATTTTTCTTAAACTATCAAAATCCCATGAATACATAAAAAATCCCCCTTTCTGTATTTGGTATGATAACAAAAAAAATACTTTAAGTCAAACAATGTGTTATAATATTACTACAACAAAGTTGTATATAAATAATATCCTAAAAAATAGACATAATATTAGAGGTGATAAAGTGAAATACATAAAAAAAGTTTTAGGTAGTTATAATTTACATATGTTAAAAACAAATCGTTTTAAAACGATTACTATAGATCTAATTTTTAGAAAAAAAATAAAAAAGGAAGATATTACTAAAAGAAATGTTTTAGCAGATTTATTAACTTTCTCAAGCAAAAAATATCCAACACGCAGAGAAATGGCTATACATCAACAAGACCTATATGCTTGTGAAGTAGATTTTAGTTGTTATAGATTAGGTAATTACTATAATACAGATATATCTTTATTGTGTTTAAATGAAAAATATACTGAAAAAGGTATGCTTGATGAAACAATTAAATATTTATCAGAAATAGTATTTAATCCTAATGTAACAAACAATAAATTTGATAGTACTTCTTTTGAAATAATAAAAAACAATACTATTAAACAAATTCATAGTATTGAAGAAGATACAAGAAAATATAGTTTAGTTAGAATGTTAGAGAATATGGGTGAAAGTGAAACCTATTCTTTACATGGATTTGGATATATAGAAGATTTAGAAAAGATAAATGAAGAAAATATATATGAATACTATCAAGATTTTATCAAAAGTAGTGGGTTAGATATATTTATTATTGGTGATATAGACTTCGAACAAGTAGAAAAATTATTTAAAGATAATTTTAAATTTAATATCTATCATAAAAAAGATAATGATTTTGTCATAGAACATAAAAAAATAAGAAAAATACCAAAAAAGATTGTAGAAGATTATCCATCATCACAATCTAAATTATCTATTGGATGCAAAATAAAAAATCTAACAGAGTTTGAAAGAAATTATGCTTTAACAATCTTCAACATGATATTAGGTGGTAGTAGTGAATCTAAATTATTTAGAAATGTTAGAGAAAAGAATTCTTTATGTTATTACATAAGTTCTAACTCTAATAAAATAGATAATTTGTTATTTATAACTTCTGGTATTACTAAAAATAATTTTGATAAAGTAATAAAATTAATAAGAAAAGAAATAAATGAAATAAAAAAAGGTAATTTTACTTTAGAAGAAATAGAAAAAGCTAAAATTAGATATATTTCTTTAATGGATGAAATGTATGATTATCCATCTCAAATTATTTCTTACTATTATGCTGCAGAAATATTAAATTCAGATTTACCTGAAGAAAGAAAGAAAATGATTGATAAAGTTACTAAGGAAGACATAATTAGTGTTAGTAATAAAATATATATGGATACAATCTATTTACTAGGAGGCGAAGATGATGAATAAATTAGAGTTATTAGGAATAGATCAAGATATATATTTTGAAAAATTGGATAATGGTTTAGAAGTATATATATTACCATTTAAAAATAAGAATAATTATTTTGTAAGTTATTTTACTAAGTTTGGTTCACTAATATTGGATTTTTATTCTGAAGATGAGAAGAAAATGATTCACGTACCAGAAGGTATAGCTCACTTCCTAGAACACAAAATGTTTGAACAAGAAGATGGAGTAGATCCATTTGAATTCTTTGCTAAAAGTGGAACTGGTTGTAATGCTTCTACTAGTTATAAGGCAACTCGCTACTATTGTATGGGAACAGAAAACTTACATGAAAATCTTGATTATTTAATAAACTATGTTAATAGTCCTTATTTTACCGATGAAAACGTTGAAAAAGAAAAAGGAATAATTTGTGAAGAAATCAATATGTTAAAAGATAATCCAGAATGGTTTGCTGAGGAAGAAATGCAAAGAATGTTATACCAAAAACATTCATTTAGAATACCTATAGCTGGTTCATGTGAAAGTGTAAGAACAATTACTAAAGAAGATTTATATAATACATATAATGCTTTTTATAATCCAAATAATATGTATTTAATGATTGGTGGAGAAGTAAATCCCGAAGAAATTATTAAGATTATAAAAAACAATAAAATATTAAATGAAAAAGAAAAAAGAGAAATACCAGAAATAAAAAAAGTAAAAGAACCTATTAATGTAAAAGAAAAATATAAAGAAGTAGAGTTAGATAATGTAAAAACAAATAAACTTGGTTATGCTATTAAGATTGATAGTACTATGTTTAAAGAAAAAGATAAATTTGAACTAAGTTTATATATTGGTATGATTCTAAACATTTATTTTGGATCTACTTCTATATTTAAAGATGAGATGCTAGAAAAAGGATATTTATCAACTTTATATTTAGAAAGAATGTATGTTGATGATTTTCTAATAATTGAATTTTGGGCAGAAACAGATAAACCAAATGAATTAATTAAGGAATTAAATAAACATTTTAAAAATTATCAAGTAACAAAAGAAGAAGTAGAAAGATGCAAAAAAGTATGGATTTCTTCTGAAGTAATGACAACTGATAATGTAGAAGCAACAATATCAGCTTTGATTAATGATATTATTGAATATGATGAAATAAAAACTAATAAAATAGAGTATATTAGAAATATGAACTATGAAAAATTACTTAAAATAAAAGAAAAAATAGACTTTTCTAATACAAGTACATTAATATTAAAAAATAAAGAAAAGAAAGATGATTAATTTACGTCATTTTTCTTTCTTTTTTTTATTATTTAGTGTTATAATTTATTATAGAATAGGGTTGATAGTATGATTGGAAAAATTTATAGTATAGAAGAAAATTATGTATTTGTTGATTTAGCTATTGATATATCAACACAAGAAAATTTAATTAACGTTCATGTCATTTTTGAAGATGGTGCCAATAGGGTTGTTGGGGAAATTCAAAAAATCGATAAAACGGTAGCTAAAATTGGAATAGTAGGAGAAATTCTAGAAGATAGATTTGTTCCTGGAATCAATAAAAAACCATCATTTAGATCTAAAATTAGAATTATTAATCTAGAAGAGTTATATATGGTATTAGGTAATCAAAAAGTAGTAGATAATTCTAGAGTATATTTAGGTTTATCAAACGTTTATAAAAACTTTCGTATTAATGTAAATATTAATGATTTTTTTAGTAATCATTTTTCTATATTAGGTAATACTGGTAGTGGTAAGAGTTGTACAACAGCAAGAATTTTACAAAATATATTTACAAGTAGTAACTATGTACCAATAAATGCTAAAATATTTATATTTGATGCTTACGGAGAATATATAAGAGCTTTCTCTAAACTTGGAGAAATTTCACCAATGTTAAATGACAAAGTTCTAACAACAAATATAGAAGATACAGAACATGAATTACTTAGAATACCACTTTGGACATTAAATACTGATGATATTGCTATATTATTAGAGGCAAGTGAAGGAAGTCAGTTATCAATAATTGAACGTGCACTAAAATATGTTCCAATCCTAAAAGAAAATAATCAAGATGTTATTATTTTTAAAAATGATGTTATCGCAAGAGCAATTATGCAAATCTTACAAAGTGGAAAAGATTCTACTAAAATAAGAGACCAAATAACTTCTATTTTAACTACTTATAATACAGAACAACTAAATCTAGAATCACAAATAATTCAACCAGGATATATTCGTACATTAAAACAATGTATATTTGTTGATAATCATGGAAAAATGGCAGAAATAGAATTAGTAGTAGATTTTATTAGAAGATTTATGGTAGATGGGTTAGAAATACCTGATCCAAAAGGTGATGTTTATTATACATTAAGAGACTTAGAACAAGCATTAGATTTCTCTTTAATATCTGAAGGTATTCTAAAAAGTGATAAAGTATTTGACTATGCCAATGTTTTATCAGTTAGACTTCATTCATTAATAAATTCAGATGCAGCTAAATACTTTGAATATCCACAAATGATTAGTAGAGATGCATATATTGAAAGTCTTTCACGTACTAAAGAAGGAAAAAGAGCTCAAATTATAGATATAAATATAAATCATGTTAATGATAGATTAGCAAAGTCTATTACAAAAATCATTTCAAAAATGATATTTGATAAAGCTTGTTTTGAACAAAATAGAGGAAACAATCCTTCTCATATCATCATAGAAGAAGCACACAGATATGTTCAACAAGATAATGATACTGCATTACTTGGATATAATATTTTCGATCGTATTACTAAAGAAGGTCGTAAATATGGGGTAATACTAGGATTAATTACTCAAAGACCGAGTGAACTTAGTGAAACATCAGTATCACAATGTTCTAACTTTATTATATTAAGAACATTACATCCAAAAGATTTAAGTTATATAAAAGAAATGGTACCAAATATGAGTGAAGAAAGTACAAAACAATTAAAAACATTACAACCCGGTAATGCACTTGCTTTTGGTTCAGCGTTTAAAGTACCAGTAGAAATAAAATTTGAAAAACCAAACCCAGAACCACTAAGTAATAATAGTGATGTAGTATCAGCTTGGTTCGGTTAAAATTGGTACTTTTAAAAGTAAAAGCATTATGCTATAATTAAATATATATGATATGGAGGATTAGAATATGGCTTTTAATAAATTTATTGATAAATTAACAGGTGTTAATCCAGATGAAAGTGATTATGTAGAAAATGAAAAAAATGATGTAAATTATGTAGCGGAAGAAAAAAAATCTAATAACAATAAAATGATTCTTTTAGAACCAAGAGCATACTCTGAAGCTCAACAAATCGCAGACTACTTAAAGGCAAATTCAGCTGTTGTTGTTAATTTGAAAAGAGTAACTCCTGATCAAGCTAAAAGAATAGTAGATTTCTTAAGTGGTACATTATATGCTATCGAAGGAAACTTACAAAAACTTGGTGGAGGAATATTCTTATGTGCACCTGGTTCAATTGATGTTGAAGGATCAATTAGCGATGAAAGTGCTAAACCAAAAACTAAAAAAGACGAAGATGAAGATTTTAACTGGTAGTATTTGATATTATTTTGTTGTAAAGAGAGGTGATTATGGTGGAAAAGTTTAGTCGTGAAGAAAATGGCTACAATAAAGAAGAAGTAAACAAATTTGTTGATGATGTCATTGTTCAAACTGAAGCCGTAATCAATCGTGTAAGAAACCAACAAGATGAAATTAGAAGTTTAAAAAAAGAGTTAGAACATTACAAAAAAATAGAAGAAACACTAAAAAGTGCTCTTCTAAATGCTGAAAAAGCTAGTAATGATATTAAACAAAATGCTATCGAAGAAAGTAAAATCATAATAACAGATGCTAAAAGAAATGCATCTCATATAATTAACGATGCTTTAATTCGTGCTGAGAAAATAGAAATTAAAGCAGATACTCTTGAAAGAAATATTATAACTTTCAAAAGAAAATTAAAACTAATTGTTGAACAACAATTAGCTGTAGTAGAAGATATAGAAGAACTAGATTTAAAAGACTAGTTCTTTTTTTATAAAAGTGCAAAAAAAATATCCTATAAGGATATCATTAAGCAGCGATTTGTTGATCTTTCTTTAAAGTTCTTAATTCTTTAGCGCTAACTCTATATTTTTTACCGTTTACATCTCTAACAACAACTAGGTTTAAACCTTGTTTTTTCTTAGTACTGTTAAGAGCGTGAGAACGAATGTTTTTAAAATTTGGTTTTCTATTAGATACATTAACAGCCATTATAATTTCCTCCTTTTTGAATATAATAACACTTGCTTATTAAGATTAACATAAAAAAAAGAATAAGTCAAATGTTTTTCTTTGAAGTAATTTCATTTGTTCGATTTTTATTTTAATTTAGATATGGTATATTATAAATAGGAGGGATGTTATGTATACACCATTATATGTAAAAACTAATTATTCTCTTTTATCTAGTTTAGTTACTATTGATAATTTAATTAGTCTATGTAAAAAACATAACCTAAAAAGCATAGCTATATGTGATGATGACATGACATCTACTATGGTTTTTTATAAAGAATGTAAGAAAAATAATATAAAACCAGTAATAGGTCTAGATGTTAAATTAGATGATTTATCAGTTCTTTTATATGCTAAAGATTATGAAGGATATCAAAATCTAATTAAACTATCTACCAAAAAATATGAAAGAAATATTTACATAGATGATTTAAAAGAAAGAAAAGATAATCTTATATGTGTGTTGCCTTTTGAATCAAGAGTAAAATTCGAAGAATTAAAAGATATATATGAAGAAATATATTTAGGATATCAAAATAAAAATGAAGAAGAAGAAGTAAGAAAATACACTCAAGATATAGTCTTTTTAAATAAAGTCTTATATTTGAATAAAGATGAAGCAACTTATTTAAAATATATATTTATGATAAGAGATGGAAAGACTATTAGTGATGATACTTACTACAAGGAAAATGATAACTGCTTTATTTTACCTGAAGAAGTAATAAACTTATCTAATAATTTAGGTCTAAATAATACTAATCATATTATAGATAGTTGTAATTTTGAATTTAAAGAAAGTACTAATTTACTTCCTATATATAAAGTAGAAAGTGGAAATAGTTTTGAATATTTAAAAAATTTAAGTATAAAAGGTCTATCTAAAAGACTAGGAAATGATATACCTGAAAAATATAAAGAAAGATTAATATATGAATTAAATATTATTAATGATATGGGGTTTTCTAATTATTTTTTAGTTGTTTATGATTTTATTAAATATGCTAAAAAAAATGGTATTTTAGTAGGGCCAGGAAGAGGAAGTGCAGGGGGATCTTTAGTTGCGTATTCGCTTGGTATTACTGATATTGACCCAATCTATTATGATCTTTTATTTGAAAGATTTTTAAATCCAGAACGTGTAACTATGCCAGATATTGATACTGATTTCCCAGATATTTATCGTGATCAAGTTATTAAATATGTCACTGATAAGTATGGAGAAAAAAATGTTAGTGGTATTGTGACTTTTGGAACCCTAGGTGCTAAACAAGTAATAAGAGATGTGGGAAGAGTATTAAATGCTGATACTAGTGATATTGATTTTCTATGCAAAAGAATTCCTACAGTAACAAAACAAAAATTAAATGATTTTTATAATACAGATCGTGAATTTAAGAACTTAATAGATAGTGATAATAAGTTAAAACTATTATATAGAATATGTAATATAATAGAGGGCTTTCCAAGGCATACTTCAATGCATGCCGCTGGTATTGTCATGAGCGAAAAGCCACTTGATGAAGTTATTCCTTTAGTAAAGAATAATGATATTTATTTATCAGGTTTTACAATGGAACACTTAGAAGAACTAGGTCTATTAAAAATGGATTTTTTAGGTCTTAAAAATTTAACTACAATCATGAATGTAATTGATGATATTGAAAAAGGAGAAGGAATAAAAATAGATTTTTCTAGTATTCCTTTTGAAGATGAAGATGCTATTAAGTTATTTCAAACTGCTGATACTAGTGGAATATTCCAGTTTGAATCTGATGGAATGCGCAATTTCTTAAGAAAATTAAAACCTAGTAATCTAGATGATATAATCGCAGCTATTGCACTGTTTAGACCAGGACCAGCTGTTAATATTGATTCCTATATTAGAAGAAAACATGGTCAAGAAGAAATAGAATATTTACATGAAGATTTAAAACCAATTCTTTCTAGTACTTATGGAATTATTATTTATCAAGAACAAATAATGCAAATAGTAAGTGTCATGGCTGGTTTTTCTTTTGGTGAAGCTGATATCTTAAGACGTGCTATGAGTAAAAAGAAAAAAGAAATATTAAAAAGTGAAGAGGAAAAGTTCTTAGAGGGATGTAAAAATAAAGGTTATAGTGAAGAAATAAGTAAGAAAGTATATGACCTTATCTTAAACTTTGCTAATTATGGATTTAATAAATCTCATTCAGTTGCTTATTCTATAATTGCTTATCGCATGGCCTATTTAAAAGCAAAATATCCTAAATATTTCTTTAGTAATTTACTTTCTAGTGTTATTGGAAGTGAGTCTAAAACAAAAGAATATATCGACGAAGCAAGACGTCTTAATATAAAAATTTTAAATCCTAATATCAATAAAAGTATGAATTATTATACTGTTGAAAAAGAAGGTATTAGATTCCCTTTATCTAATATAAAAAATGTAGGTACTGTTACTTGTCATGATATTCTTTCTAAAAGAGATAATTATAAAGACATATATGACTGTATAAGTAAAATAGTATCAAAGAATGTTAATAAAAAAGTATTAGAAGCATTGATTGATTCTTCTTGTTTTGCTGATTTTGGTTATAATATAAAAACATTAAATGATAATTTAGATAATTTAATAAATTATGCTAATCTAGCCAAAGATTTAGACGAGTCTTTAATATTAAAACCTGAAATAGAAATAAAAGAAGAATATTCTAAAGAAATGTTAATGGAACGTGAAAAAGAGTTATTTGGCTTTTATTTAAGTAATTATCCAACAACAAGTTACAAAGCTAAATTTAAAGTAATTAATTTAAATGAAATAGAAAGATATTTTAATAAAAATATAGATGTAATTGTCTTAGTAGATAGAATAAAAGAAATAACTACTAAGAAGTCAGAAAAAATGGCTTTTATTACTGGTAGTGATGAGACCGATACTCTTGATTTAACTTTATTCCCATCTATTTATAGTAAATACCAAGTAAAAAGAGGAGATATTCTTTTGGTACGTGGTAAAGTAGAAAGAAGAATGGATAAATATCAATTAGTTGTCGACAAGATAAGAGTTTTATATGAATAAATTAAAATAACTATATTAGAAGAGAAAAATCTCTTCTTTTTCTTTCTATTTATCTTTAAAAAAAATTCTTATCATGATATATTTATATTATATATAAAGAAGGTGGAAAAAGTATGAATATAGAATTTATGACTAATGATTATTTATTAGCTTGGTATTTATTATTTAAACCATCTTTTTCAGAAGAAGTACAACGCTTAAAAGTTAAACTATATCAAAATTATGGTAAACAATATATGCGCCTAGAAAAAGAAAATGTTGAAATATTAAAGTATAATAATGATTTTATCCCAGATGATGATACTATTTATAATATTATTTTTGAAAGTGAAGTATTTAAACAAATTAAAAAAGAAACAGATAGACACCGTCAATTTCTAATGAAGGCATGGGATACTAATAGTAAAAAAATAAAATCTATTTTAAAAGATATATTAAGATTTAATATTAAAGATAAATATCATATTTTAGTAATACATCCAAAATTAGATACTGTTGAATATATGAGAACAAATCCCAAAAAAAATATAGCGTGGGGAAAATCAGATGATAAAGAAGATAGTATAAAAACTATTATGAGAGTTATATATACACTAGTTAAATATGAGATTGGTTCATTTCAAAAAGAAAATAGAGAAATAGTTAATTCTATTATTGATTTGACTATCACAAATGAACTACAAACAAGATTAACTGGTAAAAGTACATTTAATGAAGGATTTAAGAGTTTAAGATTATTAAAGAAACAATTATATCCATACTTTTTAATGTATTTAGGAGCTGACAAAGAAGAGTTAGTTAGTTATATGATGCGAGATCAAATGCCATTTGATATTGATAGATACCCAGTAGAAAGGGAATTGAGAAATGTAGATTTATTTGGTTTTATTGACTTTTGTTGTAAAAACCAAAAATACATAATTAGACTAAATAACTTAGACATGATATAAAAAAACTAGTAGGGGGTCTATATATGAATAATGAAATAAAAACACTTTTAGAAAGATTAAATATTGACCAAAGATTTTTTAGTGAAGTAGAAAAAGCTTCTATTGAAAAAGTATTAGTATATGAAGAAATAGGTAAGATAAAACTTATCTTAAAAAATAGTACTAATATTACAATAGAGTTATATAAATTATTAACTTCTTCTTTAAAAAATTTTTTTGGTGGAAAAGAAGTATATTTATATTTAAATGTAGACTATCCTAATAATGCCTATTTTAAAGATTATTTTAATGAGACTATTGAAATAATTAAAAGAAAAAATCCAATTATCGATATCTTTAGTGATCGTTTAATATCTAAAGAAGAAAAGTATTTTGTTGAAGTAATTAATAAAGCTGAAGAAAGACAAGTAAGTATTTTTATTAATGATTTAAATAAAATAATGGAGATGTTTGGATATAATTTAAATATTAAAACTTATTTAAATGAAGAAAAGAGAAATGATGTTGTTGAAAACATTAAGAAAAATCTAGAAGTAGATGTAACAACATTAGTAATACCAAAAGAAGAAGTAAAAGAAGAAGTACCAAAAAAGAAATATGAAAAGAAAGTAGTAGATGAAAATACTATTAAAGGTAGAGTTATAACTGATGAAGCTAGTTTTATTAAAGATTTAAAAACAGAAGAAGAAAATATAACTATTGAAGGACAAATTTTTGGTAATGAGACTTTTGAACCCGCTAGTAAAGCATTTAAAATAATTACTTTAAAAGTAACAGATTACACAGATAGTATTACTTGTAAACTATTTACTAGAGAAGAGGATGAATACTTAGATATAGTTAAAAAGACAAAACCAGGAACTTGGGTAAAATTACGTGGTGGTCTTAAAATCGATAAATATGCTGGAAATGAACTTGTATTTAATATAAGAGATATTAATAAAATAGAAAAAGTAGAAGAAAAAAGAAAAGATACATATCCAAGAAAGAGAATAGAAATACATGCTCATACTAAAATGAGTGATATGGATGGATTATGTGATGAAGTAGCCCTTGTTAAACAAGCAATTAGTTGGGGGCATCCTGGAATTGCAATAACAGATCATGACTGTTGTCAAGCATTCCCTCATGTATTTAGTGAAGTAACTAAATATAATAAAGGGTTAAATGCACCTTTAAAAGATGCTAAAAAAGCCTTAAAAGCAGTAGAAGATGAAATAATAAGTCTTAATAAGAAGAAAGATAGTAATAATTTAGGCGATATCAACTATGAAGAAGCAATAAATGAACTAAATCAAAAACTAGAAGAAGCAAAAACTAAATTAGAAGAGGAAACAGAAAAGAAAAAGAATAATCCTAATTTTAAGGCTTTATATGGTTGTGAACTTGAAATGAGTGAGAACTATTTAAATGTTGTATTTAACGAAAGAGAACAAGAATTAGATAATGCAACATTTGTTATATTCGACGTTGAAACAACTGGGTTTAATGCTGGTATTGGGGATTCTATTATTGAAATAGGTGCAGTTAAAGTTAAAAATGGTATTGTTCAAGAAGAAAGATTTGATGAACTTATTAATCCGGGACGACCTATTGATCCTGTTATTACTAATTTAACTGGTATTAGTGATTATAAAGTTAAAGATTCAGACAATGAAGAAAATGTAGTTAAAAGATTTAAAGATTTTATTGGAGACGGAATACTAGTAGCACATAATGCCAAATTCGATAAATCAATGTTAGATATGGCATATTATAAATATAATTTAGGAAAACTATCTAATCCTATTGTTGATACTATGATGCTATCACGTGTTATCAATAAAGATTTAAAAAGACATAGTTTATCTGCTTTAACAAAGTACTATAAAATCGAAATGGATGAAGTAGATGAAGAAGACGATGAAGAGGGAGAAACTATTGTTGAAGAAAACAACTCATTTACAAATAACTATGATGGTGTTAAAAGAGTATTAGTAGATGGAAAAGTTGCTTATGATAAAGAAGAGGGAAAAACCCATCAAGTTGAATTTGAAGAAGAAACAGAAGTAAAAATAGAAGTAGAATATATAAATGATTCGATTTCTTCAATAACTGGTTATGGAAGTAGAAAAGAAAATATAAAACCCGGTAAAAATTATATTGAAATTAAATATGTAGAAAACGATGAAGAAAAAGATATTACTATTGTTGTTAATAAGGTAAGAAGTCACCATAGAGCAGACTACGATGCTGAAAAAACAGCAGAAATGTTTGTTAAAATGTTAGGTCAATTAAAAGAATTAACTAATCTTTCTGAACTAGCTGATGTTGCATATTTATGTGAGCATTCTAATCAAGAACTAAATCCACTTGAAACACATTATGATAATATTCCAGATAAAACAGTAGCCGAAAAAGTAATAAACGAACAAGGAAGAGTAATGCATATTAACCTTCTTGCTAAAGATAAAGCTGGACTTAAAAATTTATTTAAAATTATTAGTTTTGCAAATACTGGATTTGTTATAAAAGGTGCTAGAATTCCAAGAAGAATAGTAGATGAAAATAGGGAAGGATTACTTATTGGTAGTGGATGCTGTAATGGTGAGGTGTTTGATGTTGCCTTAACCAAGACTGAAGAAGAATTAATGAAAGTTATGGAGTGGTATGATTATATTGAAGTTCAACCACCAGAAAACTATAGTCATTTACTTAGAGGTAGAGATGTTGCAAGTGTTGAAGACTTACACAAAGTAATCAAAAAAATTATCAATTGTGCTAAAAAGATAGGTAAAATAATTGTAGCAACAGGAGATGTTCATAATATTAACAAAGAAGATCGAATCTATCGTGAAATTGTTGTTAATCAAAACTCTCCTGCTAAAGGTAGACACCCTCTAGCTAGGTATCTAAGTGCTAAGAAAAGACCTAATAATAATGATAATTTATTAGAAACATTAAAACAAATAAGTATTAATGAATATGGAGATAGTATAAATCCAGTAGAAGAAAAAGTATTAAAACTAATCTTTGCATTAACTGAATTTAAAGATATCCCAATAACAAGAACCAATCTTTTAGAATTATATCAACCAGATAAGAATGAAGAAGTATTTAGAAAAAGTAAAACTGGTGATGAAAAGAAAGAAGCAATTCTTTCGGCACTTCGTAAGTTTGAATCACGTAATTTTATAAAAACTAGATATATAGAAGCAATTGGTCAAGAAGTATATGTTTTAAAATATGAATTAAATAAAAAAGAAGAAGAGGAAGAACCACATATTCCAAATCAATTCTTTAGAACTACTAACGAAATGATGGAGGAATTTGATTTCCTAGATGAAGAATTAAGAGAAGAAATAATTATAGATAATCCTAAAAAACTTTTAGATCAAGCAGAAGAAATAGAAGTAATAGAGTTTCCAGAAGCTCCATTCTCGCCAATAATTGAAAATTCTCAACAAAAGTGTACAGATATGGTTTATGATAAAGCAGAAAGTATTTATGGTAATCCACTTCCGCATCATATTGAAGAAAGAATTTCTAAAGAGTTATATGGAGACTGTGTGCTTAATAGTCTAAAAGGGGCTTTAAAAGAAAAACAAGAAGAATTGTCTGAAGAAGAATTTGAAAACTTACTATATGAAACATTAAATAAAACTGTACGAAGTGGATATGATAATGTCTTAAATGTAGTAAGAGAAGATATAAAAAAATCTTTCCAAAAAGAAATAGAAAGTGGAAATGATATAGATAATAGTAATGATGCTATTGAAAAAGAATTAAAGAAAAGACTAGGTGGAGTAATTGGTGGAGGATTTGACGTTATCTATTTAATTGCTCAATTGCTAGTTAAACACTCAAATGATGATGGATATTTAGTTGGTTCCCGTGGATCAGTAGGATCAAGTTTCGTTGCGACAATGATGGGAATCACAGAAGTTAATCCACTTCCTGCACATTACGTATGTGGAAAGTGTAAACATTCAATATTTGATGATGAGGAAGGTAATCCACTTGGGGCTGAATATTCATCAGGATTTGATTTGCCTGATATGATGTGTCCAAAATGTAATACAAGAATGAATAAAAATGGACAAGATATGCCGTTTGCAACATTCTTAGGATTCAATGCTGATAAAGTTCCAGATATTGACTTAAACTTTTCAGGTGATAACCAAGCAAGTGCTCATGAATATACAAAAGAATTATTTGGAACTGATAATGTATATCGTGCTGGTACTATTGGTACCGTAGCTGATAAAACAGCATATGGATATGTACAAGGTTATGAAGAAGAAAAAGAATATGATCGATTAAAAGTAATTATGTCTTCTTACAATATTAAGCCACCATCAAAAGATGATTTAAAGAAAAAAGGTTTAATAAAAAGTAAGATGCGTAATTGTGAAGTAGAACGTATATCAGTTGGATGTACAGGTGTTAAAAGAACAACTGGACAACACCCAGGAGGAATTGTTGTAGTACCAGATTATCGTGATGTATATGACTTTACTCCATTCCAATATCCAGCTAATGATAATACAGTACCATGGCGTACAACACACTTTGATTACCACGCAATTGACCAAGATTTATTAAAACTAGATATACTTGGACACGATGATCCAACAGTTCTTCGTATGTTACAAGATTTATCTAAAGAAGAAATAAATAAAGGTAAAGATAAAACTTTATTCCCATTAAATGAAGATGGCGAAGTAGATATAACTTGTGTACCACTTGATGATAAAGATACAATGAGTATTTTCTCATCCCCTAATGTACTAGGAGTAACAGAAGATCAAATTATGTGTCCAACAGGAACTTTTGGTATTCCTGAATTTGGTACTAAGTTTGTTATTCAAATGCTTGTTGATACAAAACCAAAAACATTCTCAGAACTTATTAAAATATCAGGACTTTCACATGGTACTGATGTATGGCTTGGTAATGCTCAAGACTTAATTACCAATAAAGTAGTTCCATTTAAAGAAGTTATTGGGTGTCGTGATGATATCATGGTTTATTTAAGTTATCATGGTGTTGCTCCTTTAAAAGCATTTAAAATAATGGAATTTGTTCGTAAAGGTAAAGCAAGTAAAGAACCAGAAGATTGGGCTAAATGGAAACAAACTATGATTGATGCTAATATTGAACCTTGGTTTATAGATTCATGTTTCAAAATCAAGTACATGTTCCCTAAAGCCCATGCAGCCGCATATGTTACAAGTGCCTTTAGAATAGCATGGTATAAAGTACATCATCCACTTTTATATTATGCTGCATATCTTTCAATTAGATGTGAAGCATTTGATATAGATGCAATGGTAAGAGGATATGATGCTATGCGTAATAAGATTATGGAAATTGAAGAAAAAGGAAATAGTGCATCTAATAAAGAAAAAGATACTTATTCAGTTCTTCAAGTATGCTTAGAAGCAGCAGCCCGTGGTATTAAATTTAAAAATGTAGATATTAATAAGAGTCATGGTAAATACTTTATTCTTGATGAAGAAGAAGAAAATACTCTTATTATCCCATTTAGAGCTATGGATGGTTTAGGAGAAAACGTCGCAACAGGAGTTGTAGAAGAACGTGAAAAACAACCATTTATGAGTATTGAAGACTTACAAAAAAGAGGTCATATTTCTAAAACTCTAATTGAAAAAATGCAAGTTATGGGAATACTAGATGGAATGGGAGAATCAAATCAATTAAGTTTATTTTAGAAGTAACGTAAAGTTACTTCTTTTTCTATGATTTTATAAAAAATATGATATAATTAATAATAGAGGTGGAATAGATGGATAACTTAATCGAATTAGCAACGTATGAAGATAATGAATACGGTACAGTAGTTCAATTTCTAGATAGCAATAACAATTGTCTTTTTTATAAAGAAATAATTGATGAACAAGGAAATAGAACATTAGAAAAAGTAGATTCTGAAATAAATAGAATCTTAGAAGAAAAATATTTTAGTATGGAAAGTGATATAGATGAATAAAGAACCAAGACGCATATTTGTTTCTGAAGAAAGAACTTTAGAAGAAAAAAAGAAAAATCATTACACAGAGTATTATGTATATGATCCTGACTTTTTAGAAGAATATAAACAACAAATAATAGATTCATTCTCTGATAATCCTGAATTACAAGCTATAGTAAGTAGTAATATGAATGAAATAACAGAATTTATTATTGGAGATCGTGTAAATAATGGTTTAAGTAGATTATGTTGTAGTCAAAAACAAATCCACATGGATACACAATTTGCAGATTTAACAGAAGATTCATTCTCTTTAAAACCAGGTTGTGAATATATTGAAACAATTTTAGTTCATGAACTACTACATGCAGCCTCTCGTAAAAAAGGATTAACTGGTGTAATAGATTATTTAAGAGATGAAAATGGAAAAGTAATTGGACGTAAAAATGTTGGTTTAAATGAAGGTATAACACAATACCTAGCAGAACAAATTACAGGTAAAGTTGTATCTGATGAAATCGATAGTTATTCATTTAATAAACAAATAGTAGGGCTACTTGAAGATACTCTTGGTCCTGGTATTATTAGTGACTCATATTTTAAAGATCCTAATTTCTTAAAAAATGCTATGAATTTAATGGCAGAAGATCCAGAATATTATGATAGATTTAATAAAGATTTAGATACTATAAATAAACTACAAACAACTATAAGAAGAATAAAAAACGGATCAATTAAACCAAAAGATCCAGAATCCCTTGAAAGAATGGAAGCTGTTTTAGCTGCACAACAAGAAAGATTAGTAGAATCAGTATTTGCTAATGTTGTAATACCAGCAGTACAAAGACAAGATAAAAGTGTAAGACAAGAAAACTTATTACCTCTTCTTTTAAAACATGAACCACTTCTAACACCAGTTGCTAAATATGTAGTTAAACATCATAATAGTGATTGGATCTCAGATAATATCTTAGAAAGAATAAGAAAAGAAATTAATGAAACAGGAATAGATTTTGAACAAATTAGGGAAGCATCTAGAAAAATAGTTGAAACAAAAAGAACAAGTGCAGTAACTGCAAATAGATATATGGAAAATGTAGATAAATTCTATATGGAAAACGAAGATGCTCTAACAACAGATAATTCAACTAAAATGACTCCTCTTTTAAGAAGAGAACTAGAAAGAATGGTTGTTGTCTTAGATCAATTTGAATTAGCTGCTGAAACAACTAAATTAGAAAGTACTAAAGCAA
Organism: Bacillota bacterium; assembly: GCA_015059405.1. Taxonomy (GTDB): domain Bacteria; phylum Bacillota_I; class Bacilli_A; order RF39; family UBA660; genus RUG11788. The sequence continues at coordinate 1,529 of SVAL01000006.1, read as the reverse complement.
GTTTAGAACAATATAAAGAATTCTTAAAAAAATATTTTCATAAGATTCCTAATTTAGAAGAAGAAATAGAAAAAATTAGACAAGAAAGAAAAAATAAAAAAGCAAAAGAAGAAGAACCAGATGAATTAGCAAGGGCAAGAGAAGCAGGTAGAAAAGCAGCTGAAGAAGCTACAACAAGACCACCTTCAACAACAAAACCTCCAGTTGAAGAAAATCAAGATAAAAAAGAAGTAAAACATCCAAATTTAAGTGATAACTTTGTTATAGATAATATTACAGGACAAGTTTATAAACAAGAAAATAAAACAATCTTTGATAAAGCTGTAACAATTGCTAAAGCAACAGGTCAACCAGTTGATAAAAATGATGAAGTATTAGTAGAACTTAAACAAAATTCTATAGAAGCATATAAAGCAAGTATTGAAACAATGGAACCAACTCCAAATCTTTTAATGCGTTATGGAGATAGATGGAAAGAAGCTTTATTAGAAGCTTATTCTGATGGTTGGGATATTGGTATGGATAGAAATATTGCCAAAGCAACTAATAAAGGTATTGAAGAAAGAAAAGAAATGGTAAAGAAAATTAAAAAAGATAAATTACCAATAGAAGAATCTGGACCAATATCTTTAGAAGAAGTAGAAACAGTATATCGTGAAATTGAAGTAACTGTTGATGAAAATGGTAATGAAGTAATTGTAAATAGACAAACTGGGCAACCAATCATGAGTGAAAGAACAAAAGATATCGCAGGTTTTGCAAGTGAATGGGTAAGAGTAAATGGAGAAGATGCATTCTCACCCGAAGCAGAAGAAACATATAACTTTATTCAAGCAGAAATAAAAAATAATGATGGCATTTTAGATATTGAAACTTTAGCTGAAGATGCTGAAACACTTGGTGGAAGAACACAAGCAGTAGTTGAAGAATTATTTAGAGAAGGTAAAGATGTAAATAAAATTGTAACTTTTGTAGAATTACAAAATCCTAATGCAACCCAAGAAATACTACCACCAATTGAAGATACTGAAGAAGTAGAAATTGAACCACCAAAGAAAACACTAGATGAAGTATTAGGTGAACTACCTAATGCATCTTTAGAAGAAGTAAATGATCAATTAAATATCTATAATGGTGATCCAATTCCACAACCTGATGGATCAATGTATCATCCATTTAATGATCCATTAGTAGCAGCAAGATTAAACGCTAGATATCGTGAACTAAATGGTGGAGCTGATCATCCAAACTTTGTTGCTCAAGCACCTGAAATAATTAATGGTCTTTTAAATGATAAAGAAATGTTATTAGAAGTAGGAGCATATAAACCAGAATACTTTGAAGGTTTAGAAGTAATAAAAGCAGATTTAGAATCAAGACACCCAGAATTAGTTCAAACAGAAACTACTGAAAAAACAGGACATAAATAAGAGAAGAAAACTTCTCTTTTTTTATTTGTAAAGAAGAAAATAAAAAAATGTAAAACCTTGACAAAAGACCGGGGGGGGTAAGATTTAAATAGATAATAG
>SVAL01000018.1 GCA_015059405.1 Bacillota bacterium | reverse complement strand
ACTCTCCAAATAAAATTTATTTTTTAGTTTGATTTAACTTATTTTTTCCTAGCTACTCAAAATTGACGTTTTGCTCAGTTTTCAAAGATCATTATCTTTTGCTCACTTGCTTCTTTTTGCAAGTTGCCTAATTAATATATCAAATCAAGTTACCTAAGTCAATACTTTTTTTAACTTTTTTCAATATATTTTTTTAATGTTGTTTTTTTGACATTTATTGGTCTTTTTTTCAAACAACTGTTACTAGATTATCAAAATAAAAAAAGAAAGTCAACGTTTTTTTAAACTTTTTTAACTTTCTTTTTTATATTGAGATTGCTTAAACACTTTCAGCCATATTTTTTTTGATTTCTTCATATTTTTCATTATATGAAATAAGCATTTCGTGATTAAATACTCTATCTTTGTTCTTATTTAATTCTATAAGTACTTTTAACTCTTCATTTAATATTTTATCCAATTCATCTGGATATTTCATTTTAATCTTATGGTACTTATATTCTCCCTTATCTAAGACTTTATAACTTCCATCCGGAAAAACTCTCAAATCCAAATCATAATCAATGTATTTGATTGCTCCATCTTCGATAATTGCAGGAGAAGCAATATTACAGTAATAATATATACCATTCTTTTTTAACTGTCCGATAATATTAAACCAAGAATTTTTAAAAAAATATAATATAGCAGGTTCTTTTGTTTTCCATTTTCTACCATCTGATTCAATTACTTTTGTTTTATCATTTCCAAATATATAATAATCATCGGTTTCTTCTATGAAAACAGCTTCGTCCCAAGCTCTATGAATACAACCATTATGTTTATAACTGTGTATTACAAGCCTATCTCCTATCTCTAATTTTTTCATAAAAAATTCCTCTTTCTCCACAATTATAACACTTTTTCTTTATTTTTCAAAGGGGTGAATAATTTTATATAAAAAGGAATACCTTTTCACAGATATTCCTTACTTACTTTTACTGGTTGATTTTGATACTAAAATTTTACCAACTTCTTTTTCATATCCTATTTTGTCACCAGGATGAATAACATCATTATCCCCACTTGGCACAACTAAATCACTTTGTTTAACACCTAATTGTTCTGCAATTTCTGATAAAGTATCTCCTGGTTTTACTTCATAATATGAAATAGCAGTTCCAGTTTCTCCTATATTTGTAGTAATTGATTTATTTACTACTGTTGCAGTGTTTTTTAAATTAGTTGGTACTTCCTTTACTAAAACAGCTGAATTATGAGCTAATATACCATTATAGAAATCATCTTTATTTTCACTTCTAATAAAACTTTCACTAACACCGTTTTCAACTGCAAAATTACTAACAGTATCTCCATACTCTGTCCTTTTTATATAGTCTGTTTGTTGTTCTTCTTTGGATAGTGAAGCATATCTTATAACTCCTTCTGCAATAGAAGTTGCTAAATTGTTATATTCGATCTCTGAATCAATATATTCTGAAGATGGAGCAATTGTTAAACAAATTACGTCACTATGACCAGCATCTAATAATGTTTTTTCTACAGACACTGGAGCCCTATTTCCATCTGATGTCTTTTTACCACATCTTATCTCACTTTCAATTTGATATATATCATTACATCCATTATTAATTGCTAATGCTATTGCATCTGCACTTCTTGCATCGTTATTATAATTTGTCATAATTACATTATCAACTTTAGTTTTATTTGTAACACCATCTACATTAATTACAATAACTTCTCCATTAGGTTTATTATTTTTTATTTCTTCTACAATAGATACAATATCCTCATTTGAACCAACTACTGTATTTTCAACACCCATTTCTGTTAGTTCTCTTTCAGTTACTGATACGACTTTATTAACATTAGAAGTAGATTTTCTTAAAACAACAGTAAGATTAGATAAATCTATTTGTTCTGGATTTATTGTCATAGAAGTTTGTCCATTATTATGCGTACCAGTATCCATTGTTCCTATAGTAGTACCTGTTGAACCACCTTTATCTCCACCCATTGAATGAATTCCTAATGCAGTTACTATAGCCATTAAAACAACCACAGCTAAAACAACTACACCGACTTTTAAAGATAGTTTTTTATTTTTGGCTGCTTGATACCCTTTTTCTGTTACATGTATATTTTTAGCATGCATATTTTCATATGCTGGTTCATCACGCAATTCACTTCTTCTATCGATAAGAGTTAGTTGTGATCTTCTTTCTTGAGCTTCTTTTTCTTGTTTTTTATCACGATCGGCAAATATTTTTTGGATTTCTGAAAAGTTTATATCATCGTCCCACATTATTACACCTCCTATTTTATAATTTAAGTATAACTTGAATAAAAGCTAATTGTCAAAAGCAAGCACTAAAAATATAAAAAAGTTTACTATTAATTAGTAAACTTTTCATTTAAACCTTCATTAATTAACCTTTTATATTCTTGAACTCCTGGTTGATCAAACGGATTTATACCTAATTGTTTTCCACCAACTATAGCCGTAAACATAAAGAATTGCATTAATTCACCTAAATTTTCTTCATCTAATTTTTCTAACCAAATTATAGAACTCGGTGTATATCCATTATTGTGTGCTTCACATACTTTTTCTAGAGCCATATTATTTAATTCATTCAAATCACAATTATATTTATCTATATATAATGATGTATTATTTTTAATTCCTATAACTGTTTCAAAAATTATATCTTTACCTTCTTGTAAATATTGCCCCATAGAATGTAAATCTCTAGTATTAACATTTGCAATCGGTAAAATTCCTTTTTGCTCTTTACCATGACTTTCAGCATATAATTGTTTTAACCATTCTGCTAAATAATTTAATTTCTCATCATAGATGGTATATGATTCAATGAACTTGTCATTGTTATACATAATATCTCTTATAGTTGCATAGTTAATAGCGTTATCTAATTGTTCTGTCATTGCATTTTTTACACCCAATAATAGTTTGATAATATCTATACCTGCTACTGCTATTGGTAATAGTCCTACTGGTGTAAAGACAGAATAACGACCACCAACAATTGTTGGCACAACAAAAGATTGATATCCTTCTTGATTAACTAACTCTCTCAAAGTTCCTGTTTTTTCATCTGTTGTTATGATTACGCGTTCTTTTAGTTCAATTTGATTATATTTATTTTTCATTTCATTTAGAATCAAATCAAATGCTATTGATGGTTCTAAAGTAGTACCCGACTTTGAAATAACATTTACTGCTACTTCTTTATCTTTAATATATTCTAATAATTCATTATATTCATTAGGATTTATATTTTTTCCCAAAAATATGATTTCTGGTTTCTTCTTAGAATATACAGGGGTTAAGGCATCTATTACAGCTTTTGCCCCCATATATGATCCACCTATTCCAATTACTATAAATACATCACATAGTTTTTTTATTTTATCAGATACTTTTTTTATGTTTAATAATTCTTCATCACTAACATAGGTATCGATTCTAGTCCAATGAGATAATTCATCAGTAAAGAAGAGATTTTTAATCTCTTCATTTTTTTCTTTATAAGTCTCTAATTTGTCTTGTGTTACATATTTATTGTTATATGTATTAAAATCAAATTTCAACATAATATCACCTAGCCTTTAATATTAACAATAACAGCATGGACACGTTTATCATTTTTAACTGTTATGTAATCTTTTTCCACCTTTTCTCCATCTAAAATAATATCTTCTTTATTACCATTTAGATTAACTTTAATTTTATAAGTTGTATCATAATAATGATATTCAAGTTCGAATGATTTCCATCCACTTGGTAAGTGAGGTTTAAATCTTATCTTATTATCTTCTCTTATGAAACCTAATATTTCTGTTAAACCTACATTATAGAACCAACCTGCACTTCCTGTATACCAAGTCCATCCACCACGAGCTGGATTATTTTTATTACTATAAATATCTGCAGCTATTACGTATGGTTCAACTTTATATATATCTGTGTCTTTTTTATCTTTAGTGCGATTAATTGGATTTATCATTTGATAATAACTATATGCTCTATCTGGATATCCTGCTTTAATTAAAGCCATTATATACCATGCAACAGAGTGTGTATATTGACCACCATTTTCACGAACACCTTCTGGATAATCCATTATATATCCAGGTACATGTTTAGTTTTTTGGAATGCTGGAGTTAATAATTTAACAATTCCTAATTCTTTATCAACTAAATTAGTTTCAACAGAATCTAATATTTTAGATATATTTTCTCTTGGTGCTACTCCTGTTATGATAGAAAAACTTTGTGATAATAAATCAATCTTACATTCATCACATTCACTTGAACCAAGTTTAGTTCCATCATCAAAGAAGGCACGAATATAATAATCTTTTTCCCAAGCAACTGTATTTAGAGCTTTCTTTAATTTTTCAAGTGCTTTTTCATACTTACCTACATCAATCTTTTTATTATATTTTTTAGATAATTCAATAAACTTTTCAATAACCCAATATTGGAAGAACCCTAACCAAACACTAGTTCCTTTTCCACCAATACCAACTTTGTTCATTCCATCGTTCCAGTCTCCACCACCCATTAGTGGTAAACCATTTTTACCCATTTGAGTCATAGATCTAGTTAATGCAATTAAACAGTGATCGTATAGTGTTGCTTCTTCTTTTGTATAATTATAGTTCATTCCACGTTCTTCTTCCCAATCTGCAAGAAGTGGACCAGATACAAATGGTACTTTTTCATCTAAAATTTTATAATCTCCAGAAACACGACAATATTCACAAGTAGCATATACTAACCATAGATAATCATCCTTATATCTACTTCTTAGTCCTAACCTATTATCTTCATGCCACCAGTGTAATACATCACCTTCCATAAATTGATGTTTCGCATTGTTTAATATTTGTTGTTTTGTTAGTTCTGAATCAATTGTAACTAAATTTGTAGTATCTTGTAATTGATCACGGAAACCAAATGCTCCACCTGCTTGATAGAAACCAGCACGAGCATAAACTCTTGATGATAAAGTTTGATATAAATACCAACCATTCATTACATTGTCAAATGCTTTATCTTTAGTTTTTACTTTAACAGTTGACAATTCTTTATTCCATTTTTCTTTTACTGTTTTTAACTCAGTAGTTATTACTTTTTCAGTATTATATTTATCAATTAAGGCTTTTACTTTATCATTACCAATTTCTGTACCTAACATAAATGAAAATTCTTTTTCTTCATTTGGAGCTAGTTCTATTTCTACATCAATAGATTTCATAATTACTCTATCAATAGAATAAGACTTAATTGGTAAAGTTGATGAAATAAAGGCTGTGATATGTGAGAAATCAATATTATAAACATTTCTTGTTAAAACAGCATTCATTTTTTCATAATAATCACTTAATAAATATCTACTTGATTTTTCTTCGTTTGGTCCAAATGTTGGATTAAACCAGAACGTAACTTTATATTTTTTCTTATTATTCGTATTATTCTTTAATTTAGATTTATAGAATTTGATAGTATCTTCATTAGCTACAAATTGTGTTGTTGTTAATTCATAATCTTTTCCTTCGTGAATAAATGTAGAGTAACCAAATCCATGTCTTGCAATTTTTGGATCCACTTGAACATCATTAATTCTAATACCTTCAGATTTATCATTTAATACAATATCATTAGTCCAAGAAGTAACTTTAAACATTTGACTATTGTATGCATATGTAAATCCACATTCATTGTTAGAAACAATTGTTCCAAATCGTGGATTAGCAATAACGTTATTCCATGGTGTTGGTGTATCTGGATTAGTAACAACATACTCTTTTCCATCTTTTGTAAATCCACCATATCCATTAAAAAATTCTAAATCTTCTGAATAATTTGGATCTGCTTTGGCACGTTCAACTGTACGTTTTTCATAAGATCCCATCGCATTTGCTTCTTGTAGATGAGTTATGCTTTCTTCTAAAGATGCTGTTTTATTTGTATCAAATCTTAAACGCGCAATCATATTTAACAAAATATCTTCTTCAGGAGAAACTTCAGATGAATCAAGAACATAAATGCGTCCTGGAGTAGAATAGAAATTATATAAAGTATTCATTCTATATAATTCTTGTTCAATCTTATGTGTTACAACAGACTTATATCTATCTTTTTCACGATTAATTATAACTATATCTATAAAAATTGCTTTAGTTTTAAAATATTCATATGCTTTTAAAATATCTTCTACTAAATTAGTAGATTCACTATGATTAACTTCTACTAAAATTACAGGTAAATCTCCAGTAATACCAAACTTCCACAAATTAGTTTGTTTCATACTATTCATACCAAGAAGACCTTTACGTTCATCATTAACAAAATGTTTACTTGTTTGATATAAATAGTTAAGCATAATATTAAATGTGCGCATATCAGGTCCAGTAAGATTTAGTTTTTTAGTATTGATATTGTTAGATAATGTTGCGTAATCAAATGCTTGTTTAATTCTATTTTTAGAATCAAATTCCTCAACTATATCTAATACTTGTGTTTTAGACTTTGCAAATCCACAAATATAATAAACTGTTTTTTTCTTTCCTGGAGCTACTTTAATAGTACTTCTCATACTCATTACAGGATCAATGTTAGATCCAACAGTATTACTTAGTTTTTCTTGTGTTAAGGCAATAGGTGCATCTACATTATTATTTCTACCAATAAAATTAGCTCTTTCTGTTTCATATGTAATTTCTTCTTCATTATCTGGAATAAATAATTTTCCGATAAAGTATGATTTAATCTTTTTAGTATTGTTTTTACGACACATAATTAGTGATTTAGTTTCTTTATCAAATTCACTACTTACAAATAAATTTCTAAATGTTCTATGTGTAATATCATCAATATTTTCGATAATTATAGGTTCTGTATAAGTTGTTAATTCTAATACTTTTTCTTCATTTGTTGTATTTTTAAATGTTACTTTTCTAATTTCTGCATTTTTTTCCTTAGTGACAATAATTTCTGTTTTTGTACTTACCCCATCATCCATTCTTAAGAATTTAATTCTGTCAGTTGCAAAAACAACATTATATTTATCTGGTTTTACATTAGTTGGTGCATAGGTATTAGACCATACTTTATTAGTTTTTAAATCTTTAATATATAAATAGTTACCATAATCTTGTTCTGTAATCTTACGATATCTATTTAATTGAATAGTTTTATATCTACTAAATCCATTACCTCTATCATTTATTAATAATGAATATTTTGCATTAGATAGAATTGATATTTCAGGTACTTCATTAATTGAATTAAATTCACGAATATCATTTTCAACTTTTTCTCTTTCATAGTTATATTTCTTATAACCAAACATTTTTAAATCAATTACTGGATTTAATTGTACTTTTTCTTTTAATAAAATATCAAATGATTGTACTCTTACATCACGATGGAAATATTTTCTAATTGCTTCATCTTTTAAATAGTTAGTAAGTGATGCTAGAATCATTCCTTGGTGATGAGCAAAGTAAGATAAAACTTTTTCATCTTTATCATAATCATATGATTCATAATAACCAAATTCATCCAACATTCCTAAATTATTTAATTTTTCCATGTTTTTATACACTTCTTTTGGATTAATATCAATAGCTAGAATTGATGCATACGGAGATATAACAATTCTTTGTTCTTTATCTTCAATCATTTTTAAATATGGAGTATCAAAGGCTTTATATTTATAATTTAAACCATCATCTAATTCTGCATATGCAGATTCAGAAATTCCCCATGGAAGATTTGAATTTACTTCTTTTATATATTCTTTTTGACAGAAGTAAGCAAAGTGATATGATTCATCTAAAAGAGTATTACTATAACTCTTCATAAATATCATTGGCATAAAATATTCAAAAGATGTTCCTGACCAAGAAACTAAACCTTTTCTATTTTTATACTTTGTTAGAGTTTTATCAAGACAAAGCCAATGTTTACTTGGTACGTCTCCTTTTACAATAGCTATAAAACTTAAAATTCTACTTTCACTTGCAAATTTATTATAGTTATATGGTGATAATCTTTCTTCAATGCTATCATACCCAATACTAAATACATGTTGATCTTGATTATAGAATTTAGAAAAGTCCATAGCAGTGAATAATTTTTCTACTCTTTCTTGTAATTCAGTTTCTTTTAATTCTTTTAAGAACTCTTTAACTGTTAATAATGCTATTGCTAAGTTACCACTATCAACAGAAGAGATATAGAAAGGAGTCATTTTTTTCATATTTGAAATACGATACCAGTTATATAAATGACCATTCCATTTTTCCAACTCTTCGATAGAAGTAATAACCTTTTCTATCATATGGATAGCTTTTCTATTATCAATAAATTCTAATTCATGTGCAGAAATAATACTTGTTAAAGACATTGCAATATCTGTCGGTGAAGTTTTTACATCTTCTTTTTCTTCACGATTTGTTTGATAATTATCTGGGATTAAATAATGATTTTCTTCATTTAATAAATTATCAAAATATAACCATGTCTTAAATGCTACTTCTTTTATTTCATTAGTTTCGTTTTTATTTAATTCATTTAATTGTTTCTTTTGTTTTTGACTTACTAACCACATAACAAATGGTGCTGATAAGAATAAGATACATAGAATAATGATTGAGATTAGATATTTAAACTCAAAAATAAATCCTGCTAATAATAATACTGCAACTACTACATAGTTAGGTTTAAAATTGTTTATATAACTTTTTATATCATTCTTAGTCATTTTAGCTGCATCTTCACTTGTAATCCAGTTAAGTAAATTTTTATGAGATATAAACATTCTATATAAAGACTTACATGTAGCATCTAAATATAAATATGAATAATATGGAATTGTTATAAAAGACATTATAACTCTTGCAATTATTGCAAAGTTTCCAAATAATAAATCATCATAATATTTAATACTCATTCTTCTTTTTGCTTGAATGCTTAAGAATTCTCTTATATAGAAAATAATAGGTAAAGCAATAATTACAATAACTATTAATAATGAATAAATTGGTTTAATTCTACTTGCGTAGAAAGATAAAATAATAATTAATAATAAAGATGGATTGAATAAAACTCTTCTAATATTATCAAATATCTTAAATCTAGATATAGATGATATTGGGTTATTAATAGTTTTATTCATTTTGTTTTTAACTTTTTTCTTTAACCAACCAATAATTTGAATATCTCCACGAGTCCATCTATGTTGACGTGATGTATCTACTAAAAATTCTGCTGGGAAACCGTCGATTACTTCAATGTCAGATGCATATCCACATCTTAAATAATTACATTCAATAAGATCGTGACTTAATATTAAATTATCTGGGAATGCTGTTTCTAGGACTTGATTATAGATTTCCAAATCATAAATACCTTTTCCCCAGAAACTACCTTCACCAAAGGCATCTTGGTATAAGTTTGGAACAATACTTGAATATACATCTAATCCACCAATACCCGCAATTAATTGTGAATAACTTGATGCATTTGTTGATTCAATATCAATACCAATTCTTGGTTGAACAATACCATACCCTTTTATAACTTTATTCTTTTCTTTATTTAATACTGGTTTGTTTAATGGGTGTGCCATTAATCCTACTAGTTTAGGAGCAGCACCTAAAATTAATTCAGTATCAGTATCTAATGTAATTACATATTTGATTTTTCCTTCTAATTCAGAGACTGTTTCACAATAAACATATTTTTCTTTATCTTTTGGACTCATTGTCCCTAATAACAATTTATTAAAGTGAAGTAATGCTCCTCTTTTTCTTTCATAACCAATATATGAATCTTCACTAGAATTGTATACTCTTTGACGATATACAAAGTAGAATAAATCTTTTTTATATTTCTTATTTAATTCTCTTGCTTTTTTTACACCATATTCAGCGATTTCTTTGTCAGCTTCATGAAATGCTTTATCATTTCCAAAACAATCTCCTAGTAAACTGAAATATAGATTATCTGTTTTATTAGCTAAATAATAACTTTCTAATTTTTCAAAGATTTCGTCTATTTTAGCACTATTTTTAACAATAGTTGGAATTACTACCATAGTTGATTGATCTTTTGGAATTCCTTTTGAATAATCAAGTTTTGGTAATGGTTTACAAGGATACATCTTACCTAGTACTTTATTTATAATTTGAATTACTACTTCACTAATAGGTATTAGTAAAACAATAAATCCAATTATTTTACTTTCAAATAAGAAACAACATAAAATTAATGAGATAAGAATAGTAAAGAAGATTGACAATCCAATATATACTCTTGCTCTTAATTCATAGTTTGGCTCTTTTAAGAGAATTTCACCAACATGTTTATTAAGTCTTTTACTATCTTTCATTAGTTTTTCTGTATATGAAAACTCATCACTTTTCTTAGAATCTTTTATTATTTGGCTACGATATAATCCTTTAGTATCAATAGTCATATTAGGATAAGTTGGATCTTCTTCTAATAATTTTTCTGTCTTACTAACTTTATTTATTAAAGTCAAGTTATCTATTTTAGATAGCATTCTTAATTCATTAAATAAATTAGAAATTAAAATATTATATTCAATACTTTCATTGTGTTCCTTTTTAGCTATATCTTTTAAACTAATATTATTCTTTTCTAATAATTCATTTAATTCTTTAAATACTTCGTTGGCTAAAGCACCATATTCTTGTAATTCTGAATTCAATTGTTCTAAATAGTGTTCATTATTAATGATTTCTTCATCAATTGTAATATAGTCCTTTAAGTTAATTTGTTCACCATTTTGACGATGTGTTTCAATCTTTTTCATCAAGTCTCTTACTTTTTGTTTTTCTTCTTGTTTCTTACGTCTAATTACACAAACTTCACTTAACTTATCAATAATTACCATTCCAATTATACTAGGAATCAATTCAATATTTTGATAAGTAAAATAACAATTATTCTTTTCTTGATAATCATTTAGTGATGTTACTAATACTTTATAATTTATATCATAATTGTTTTCCTTAAAAATATTTTCTATTATTTCATACATATCAACATTATTAGTCTTAGCATGTTTGAATTTTTGACAACCTTTATAGGACTTTTTTAAATTATTTCTAGTTTCTACAATTAAATAAAAATTATCAATAATCCATTCATTAGTTGATCCTACAAATATATGATTTTTTGTAAGATTTACCAAATACTCATAATGCTTATGTATAATATCATAATTTTTTAGGAATAATTTATATTTTTTCTTCATTATTTCTACCTACTTTTATTTATTTTTTTGTTGTTTTAACTATGTTGTGGTCTCATATTGATAATACCATTAAAAAAGGTGATATTCAAGAGATATCGCCTTTTATAAAAGGGAATTTATTTATATTTTTAGTATGTTTATTTATTATATTTTACTTTTTATTATTTTAATTTATTCCTATATTTTTAGTTTTATGTTATAACTAAATTAATATATGTAATAGAATAGTTGTGAGGTGCTTTATGAAAGAACAGTCTATTTCTGATATTTCAATATTTATTACAGCGTTACTTTCTTTTTTATTAGGATTAATTCTGATAGTAACTCCTATTGGCTCTTTATCAATCTTTCACTTTACTATTTCTATCTCAATAATATTACTTGGACTTGCTTTAACATTTGTTAAAATTTATAGAAAAGATACTATTTCAAATATTTTGTTATCATTTGTACTTTTTATTATAGGCACTTATTTTTTACATAATCCTAAAACTTTTTTATCAATATTTCCAATATTATTTTCTTTATATATATTTTTAAATGGTATTATTAAGTTCTCTACTTTTTGTGTATATAAAAGTAATAATTTCAAAGGTTTTTTCAGAACCCTATTTGCATCAATATTAGACTTTGTATTTGGATTTATTATTATTACTAATCCTTCTAGAAGTATTAAACCATTAACTTATATTTTGGGTATATATTTTATTTTAATTGGATTTAATCATTTAATTGATTATTTAAGAGTTAAATTCCCTAATAATTTCTTTTTCAAAAAAAGAAGATTTAGAATAACTTTACCTACAATAATATCATTATTAATACCATATGCTTTTTATACTAAAATCAATAAAAAACTAAGTGATGAAATTACTCCTGTAAAAATTGATAAAGATGTTAGTGGTGATGTTGATTTAGAAATTTTTATTGGTGTTAAAGATAGTTTGATAGGTACTTTTGGTCATGCAGATTTATGGTTTGAAGGTAAGGTATATTCATATGGGCACTACGATGAAGATTCTAAAAAATTATTTGATACTATTGGAGATGGTACTTTATTTATTATTGATGATAGAATGAAATACTTAAGATTTTGTGCCGAACACTCTAAAAAAACTATATTTGCATTTGGTATTACTTTAACTGATAAGCAAAAAGAAAAAGTTAGAAATGAATTAAATAAAATTAAAAACAATACATATCGATGGAAATGTGTACAAGAAAACGATAAAAGTCAAGAATTTGGAGATTATGCCAGTTGTTTATATCGTTCCACGAATGCTAAATTTTATAAATTTACTCAAAGTAGCTATAAGTTATATTTTGCACTATGGACAAACTGTGTTAAATTAGTTGATAATATTTTAAAGGCTACTGGTGGAGATATTTTAAGATTAAATGGTGTTATTACTCCAGGTGCTTATTATTATCATTTAAATAATGAATTTAAAAAGAAAAAAAGTAATGTTATTAGAAAAGAAATCATTACGAATAAAGATATAATTACACAAAATAAAAAATAGTCACTAGAAATAGTGACTATTTAAATATACAATTATCTTCATATTCTTTTATAATATCCATTGCTCTACGCATTTTTTCACGTATTTTATTGATTTTATATTTTTTAAACCACTTTGCTTTAATTAGTTTTTCTTCATCTTCTAAAACTTTCTCAAGTAATAACGTTAATTCATTATAACTACCTTCACGACCAGTAATATTGTCAAACCAACCTGCGATATCATCGACATTACCATTAAGTCTTAAATTTTCTATAGTAGGTATAAATGTTTTATTCTCCATTAATTGTTTACAAATAAAAGATTGAAGATAATATGCATTTGATGTATATTCTCCTTCTATTGAGTGCTTTAAAGCATAAAAAGTATTATTAAATTCTTCATTATGAACTTCATACTTAGAAAAAGATCTAATTATTTCAATAATATCTTCAGTTTGTTTAGTATTAATGATTTCTTCTAATGTTATATCTTTTGTTTTATCTTTAACATGTTTAATATCATTAACATCATATAACATATAACTTAATCCAGTACGCATTCCCACTTGTTTTTCATCATATTTAATTTCATTTATCATTGAGTTAACGGCATGATTAAACTCATGAATTACATTATCTAACATATCTACTAAGGATGCACTTTTGTATTGATTTAAAACAATTGCTTTAACTGTATAATATTTAGGGTTTTCTCCTTCAGGACTCTGTTTTAAAATTCTAGAAAAGTATGCAGTACAAGCATTGTTTTCTTTTTCATTAATATGAATCTTTATTTTTTCAAAACATCCTAAAATCATATTTTCGTATTTTAATCCATATTTAATTATAAAAGCAGGTATTATTAAATATAAAACATGTTTAATGTTATTTGGATAATTATTTTCTTCACTGATACGATTAGTGAAACTAATATATTTATTTAACAATTCATTTATATTATTTTGATCAATATTCATACTATCACCCATCTTATTATAATTATAACAATATTATGTACTTATTTTAATTGTTTTATAAAAAAAGACATGCTCTTTTACACTATTTTGTGAATAGATTGGCTTGTCTTATTATAGAAGATCCATATTTATCATTTATTTTATCCATTGTTTCTTGTACTGTATCACTTTTATTTTCCTCAGTGCTATTTGTAAAAATAGAAATCTGTTTTTGTTTCTTATTAGTTAAATTTGAAAAACGAACACCTATATTTCTTATTTTATCGTTCTTCCAACTTTGGTCAAATAAATTAGTTATATACTTACTTATTTCTTCTGTTGAATTTGTTACTGTTGATAAAGTTAGTTGTTTTGAATAAGATACAAAATCAGAATTTTTATAAGTTATTGCAATTGTATTAGTATAAAGTTTTTGTTTTCTTAAATCTTTTCCTAATATATCTACTTGTTTATATAAAACTTGAAGAAGTTTATTTTTTTCCCCAATATCAGTGGATAAAGTTTCTGAAGTTGATATACTTTTATTTTTATCATCAGATGGTACCATTAAATCATCACTAATACCATTAGCGTAATTATGCATAGTAGATCCATGTTTATTAAAATGTTTAATAAGAGTCTTTTCATCTGTTTTAGCTAAATCACCGATAGTATGAATACCTAGACTATGAAGTTTTTCAGATGCATGTTTACCAACCATGTATAATTCATCTACTGGTAGAGGCCACATTTTTCTTTCTATTTCATTTAAAAATAAAGTATGTACTTTATTAGGTTTTTCCATATCAGATGCCATTTTAGCACAGATTTTACTAGTAGAAATTCCAATATTTACGGTAAATCCATATAACTCTTTTACTTCCTCTTTTATCTTATATGCTAATATAACTAAATCATCATATAAAAGAGATGAATTTGACATATCCATAAAACATTCATCTACTGAAAGTTTTTCTATATTTGGAGTATATTTTTCCAAATGCTTAAAGAAGGTTTTTGACATTTGTTGATAGTATTCGTGATCTGGTGGAAACACCTCTAATTTAGGACATTTCTTTCTGGCACTATAAATTGTTTCCGCAGTTTTAATACCCATTTTTTTAGCAACAGGAGACTTAGCTAAAACAACACCATGTCTTTTTTCTTCGTCTCCTGCAATTATAGAAGGAATAGTCCTAATATCTGTTTCATATCCTTCATTTAAAAGTTTAACTGCTGTCCATGATAAAAATGCATTATTAATATCAATATGAAATATAATATTTTGTTTCATCTTCATCACCAACTTAATTATAGAACATAAATTCGATTAAAACAATCGAACAAAAAAAGAAGATTGCTCTTCTTTTATTTTGCTACAAATTCTACTTTTACATCTTGGAACCAGCTTGGTTCATATTCAAAAACAATTGATTCAGCATTTTTAGGTACTTCATAGAAAACATATCCTGCTGTTTTCTTTCCAGATGATATTGTAGCTGATAAATGTTCATATCTGTCAAATACTAAATAGTTTTCTTCCATAGCAACATCATCTGCATAACAATTAAAATCTAAATAACTTACATATTTATCTTCATCACCAATATTTTCTACATTAAATTTAACCATCACTAATTTATATCCATCTTTTACACTTGTATATTTATTATAATCCTTAAAATTTAAATTAACTTCTGTCATGGTCATTTTTATATAGCTGTTTTCAAAAGTTTCTCCTTTTTTAAATGATGTTTTTCCGTTTTTGTCCTTATAACTGTTTTCTGTTTCTTCGATTGATTCATCAATTGAATCAACAACTTCCTTTGTACAAGCTCCCATCATTAAAATTATACCAATAATAAGTATTATCAAAATTATTATTGCCTTAAGACATCCTGACATTCCTTGACTCTTTTTACATGTTGGGCATACTTTTGCCTTTGGGTCAATTTCACTTTGGCAGTGTTTACATTTTTTATTTGCTCCTAATTCCTTTTTTCTCATTTTCGTTCCTCCTATAAATATATATTAACACCGATAAAGTTAAATGTAAAGTTGTAGTTTACATATATTTTGGCTGATTTTTGCCATAATAAATATGGTGAGTGTTATGAATGAAAGCGAATTCAACCTTTATGAAGCTATTGCTTCTAATATTAAGAAGTATAGAAAAGAAGCGAATATTACACAAGCAGAATTATCAGAACGAGTTGGCGTTTCACATGAATTCATTCGTCGAATTGAATCTAAGAAAGGTATTAAAACTTTCTCCGTTGATACTTTATATAAAATATCAATTGCTTTAAATACAGATATAGGAAACTTATTTAAATTTGATAAATAAAAAAAGACTTTTTAAAAGTCTTTTTATTATGACAATATTAAATATGTATAGTAAGTAATAAATGTACCTAACATGATAATTCCTTCTCTTCTTGATACTTTTCTTCCATTATTAGCAAAGAAAAATAAACTTACTGCAGCTATTGCTACAAAGAATATATCAATAACATTGAAACCTACTATTGCTACATCTCCTAGTAAAGATATTGGTAAACCTAAAACTATACATATATTAAATATGTTAGTACCTATAATGTTACCTATTGCCATTTCATGCTCATTTTTTCTAGCGGCCATTGCTGTCATTACTAATTCTGGTAGTGATGTACCAATTACTATAATTACCATTGTTATTAGTTTTTGACTAACTCCAATTTTTCCAGCAATTGCTATTGCATTATCTACTAATAAATCACTACTTACTATGATAGCAGCAATGCTTAATATAAAGTATGTTATAGCTCTTTTCATAGTATATTTACTGATTACTTCTTCATCTGTTTTTTGTCTTCTTCTAACTAATTGAACTATGTAAATGACAAATAATGAAAATAATGATATAAATAGAACTCCTCTACTTCTTGAGAAAATATTTGTAGCACCAGGTGATGTTATTCCTTCAAGTAAAGTTGTTGCGAATGCTAAAGTTATCAACATAAGAAGTGGTAACTCTTTTTTTATAGTTGTATCTTTTACTTTGATTGGATTTATTACTGCGGCTAAACCTATAACTAATAATATATTAACAATACAGCTTCCAACTACATTAGCAAATGCTATAGTTCCATTTTTGGCTGCTATACTTGTAAATGATATAGCAAGTTCAGGAGCACATGTTGAGAAAGCCATAATTGTAAGTGCAATTAATATTTTAGGCATTTTCATTCTTTCAGCAATTGATACTGATGCATCTACTAAAATATCTGATGCTTTTATAATAGTTAATAAACTAAAAATTAATAATACATATTCCATAATTCCACCTATTTATTCTTATATATATTATTCCTCTAATAATGATTTTCCTGTCATTTCTTCTGGTATATCTAATTTTAATAAATCTAACATAGTAGGTGCAATATCACCTAATTTACCATCATGTAATTTTAAATTTTTATTAGTTATAATTAAATGTACTAAATTAGTTGTATGAGCAGTTAAAACATTACCATTTTCATCTAACATTTCTTCACAATTTCCATGGTCTGCGGTAATAATCATAGTACCATTTAATTCTTTTATTTTATTATAGATTCTACCTAAATTATAATCTACTGCTTCTACTGCTTTAATTGCTGCTTCTAATACACCTGTATGTCCTACCATATCACCATTAGCGAAGTTAAGAATAATAACATCAAAATTTTCTATCTCATTTAATAGTGCATCTGTTACTTCATAACAACTCATCTCAGGTTTTAAATCATAGGTTGCTACTTTTGGAGATGGTATTAGTACTTTCTTTTCTTTTTCATAGTTTACTTCTTTTCCACCATCGAAGAAGAATGTAACATGAGCATATTTTTCAGTTTCAGCAATTCTTAATTGAGATAATCCTTTTTCTTCTAAATATTCACCTAGTATATTTTTTAAACTTGGATCTTCATATGCAGATGGTGCTTTAACTGATTCAACTACAGGCATCATAGTAATTACTTTTAAATTATTAAATCTTTTTACTTCCATATCATTAAATTCTTTATTAGTTAAAGCTGTGAATAATTCTCTTAAACGATCTTTTCTAAAATTAAAGGCAATTACTCCATCATTTTCTGAAATGTTACCATCTGTTGTAAACATTGTTGGGATTAAGAATTCATCAGTTATACCTTGGTTGTAGCTATCTTCAATAAACTCTTTTATATTATCTTTTTTAGGTCCTACTTCATTAACAATAACGTCATATGCTTTTATTAGACGATCATAGTTATTATCACGATCCATTCCATAATATCTACCACCAATAGTAGCAATAGTTCCTAAATTTAATTCTTTTATTTTATTTTCTACTTGTTCAATGTAAGTATAGGCACTTGTTGGTTCTACATCTCTTCCATCAGTAAATAAATGTAAGTATACTCTTTCTACATTATTTTCTTTACACATTTCAAGAAGCGATAATAAATGATTTATATGAGAATGGACTCCTCCATCACTAACCAGTCCTACTAAATGAAGTTTTGATTTTTTATCTTTTACATAATTCATTACTTCTAGTAATCCTTCATTTTGATAGAATGTTTTTTCTTCAATAGCATTATTTATAAATTCTAATGGTTGATATACAATTCGTCCTGCACCAATATTCATATGTCCTACTTCACTATTTCCCATTTGTCCAGCAGGAAGACCAACACTTTTTCCACTCGCATCTATTTTACAATTAGGATATGTATTTAATAAATAATCAAAATTTGGAGTATTGGCTTGTCTAAAAGCATTACCATATTCTAGATCTTTTATTCCTACTCCATCCATAATACATAATAATAAAGGTTTCATTATATTCCTCCTATCTTCATAGTAATTATATCAAACCAAATAAAAAAAAGATATAATAATACATCTTCTTTACAGTATATAAAACCCATATATACAGCCACATATAGCTCCAATTATATGTCCTAAATGTGACACATTATCTTTCTTAAATATACCTGCAATTATTTCATTTGCGATATAGAAAATAAAGATTAATATTAGAGTAATTGGTATTTTTCCACTTTGAATATTTACAAGGGAACTTAAAATGATAAACATAAATACCATACCACTTGCACCTAATAACTGATATTTACCTATAATACTATTAATAATACCTGTTACTAATGCTGTTATTAATATCATAATTAAGATATTAAGACTTCCATATTTTTCTTCTAGCATTGGTCCTATTAATAGTATATATAGAAAATTATTCATGAAATGAGACCAATTCATGTGACCTAAGCAATGAGTAAATAAACGAATATAAGTCAAAGGACTTAAAACTGAACTTTTATATGTAGAAAATAATAATGTATTACTTATTCCTTTAGTAATCCAGTTTAGAATTAATACAAAGAATGAAACAAAAAAGAAAGTTAAAACAACAGGAGAATTATATTGTAGATACTCAGTCATTTTAAATTCCTTCATTTAAACAGAATAATGCATAAATAGGAATATATTTTACTCCTTTTTTTATACTAAAATTCTCATCAGTAACACGAATTGCTTCTTTAATTCCTGTTTTATTCATAAATAGTGTAAGAGATTTTGATTTAGATAGATTTTTATCCACTAATTCTATTGGTAAAATCTTACCTGTTCTAGTTTGAATAACAAAACTTACTTCAGCTTTTCCTTCAGATTGATAGTAATATAAGTTATACCCTAGATTTATTAAACTTATTGCAATACTATTTTCATATATTATATTTTTTATATTTATATCCGTTAAAAATTTATTTTTAGTTAGATGCATTCTACTAAATAATAATCCAGTATCATTTAAATACATTTTAAAACTTTCTGGATCTTTACATCCACTTAAAGGTATTTTGGCATCACTTATTTTATAGCATTTATATGCAAAACCATTTGTATGTAAAAAATTTATTGATTTTTCATAATCTTTAGATCTGCTTCCAGCTTTAATAAGTCCATATTGAAACTTTCTATTTGCTTTTTGAAGTTGATAAGGAATACTATCATACACTTCTAACCCTCTTGTTATATCAATTAGAGTATCCAAAGTACTTATTTCTTTTTTATATGTATCACTTACTTTATTATAAATAGTATTTAATAATAATTTATTTTGATTATTAATACTCATTTCTACTGCTTCAGGAAGTCCACCAGTCATTAAATAATCATCATAATAATCCATTGCTACTGAATGGAATGGCATTGGAGTATTGTTTTTGAATGATGTTTTGATAAAGTCAATTAATTGTTTGTTATTAATAGCAACTAAGTACTCTTCAAAATCTACTCCATTCATTGGTTTAAATTGTAATTCTTCACATTTAAACTTTTTAATATTTTCTCTTAAAGATGTAATTAATATTATATGATAATTTAATTCTTGCATCTTACCAAATACTTTCATAGCGTTAATAATTTCTATATCATTAACATTATCAATAACTACTAAAGTATCATTAGTAAGAATAGATTCATTAGATAATAAAGATAAGTGCATTATTATCTTATCCACATTATTTTCTCTTTTTAGTGTATTTAGAAGTTCAATATTATTGTCTGCGTTGAAATAAACTACATTCTTATATTCTTTTTCTCCGAACTTTAAAACAGAGTAAGTTTTTCCTACTTGTTTATTTCCATATACAACTAATACTTTTTTTTCAGGATCTCGTTTCCAACGATTCAGGAAAGCATTAATTTTTCGTTCCATAAAATGTCCTCCTATACTTTTTATTCTAGTTTAATTATATTATTTTTTAATTTTAGAGTCAACTATTTGTAAATTTTTAATAAAAAAAGTTGTCTTTAGACAACTACACATACGATATTTGATGATATTCTAGTCGAAGTTTATCTGCAACAGTTACAATAAACTCTGAATTTGTTGGTTTGGCTTTATCAATATCAACACTATGGCCAAAAATATCTTCCATTAAATCCCAATTCCCTCTATTCCAACTGACCTCTATAGCATGACGAATTGCACGTTCGACACGGGAAGTTGTTGTATCAAATTTATTTGCAATCTCTGGATATAATTCTTTGGTAATTCCACCAATTACATCGGGATTTTTATATATAATCATTATTCCTTCTCTAATATATTGATAACCTTTAATATGTGAAGGAACTCCTAGTTCATGTAATATTTTAGTTACAGATATTTGAAGATTATTTTGAAATAAATCTATACTCTTCTTTTCTTTCTTTTCCTCAAAACAAGATAAAATTCTTCTTTCTAAATCAATTAAATCAAAAGGTTTAAGTATAAAATAATTAATTCCTAATTCAGATACTCTTCTAATCATACTTTCATTGTTATATGATGTTAAAATAATAACCTTTTTATTTAATTCTAAATCATGAATTTCTTCCAATACGCTTACTCCATCTCTTTTAGGCATTATTAAGTCTAAAAGCACAACATCGTAATCACATTGATTTTCTTTGATTAATCTCATACCTTCTACTCCATCATGAGCCTCTAAAGATATATCAATACTTGCGTGATCACTAAAATACTCCTTTACCATTTTGATTAATTCCTTGTTGTCATCAATCATAAGCACTTTAATGTTTTTCATTTAAATTGTTTCCTTTCTTACTTCACGCACTTATGATTATACAACAAAATATTATCTTTTTATATAGCGAATATTAGCTAGTTATGTAAAGTTTTGTCGAAAAAAAAGAACTTTTGAGTTAGTTTGTTTAAAATAGACTCTAAAAAAAGAGCATATGAGAAATCATATGCTTTTTAATTTGATAAAATAATAATGAGGAGGAATTATGAGAACAACAAAAAAACATGCAACGTATACTA
>SVAL01000005.1 GCA_015059405.1 Bacillota bacterium | reverse complement strand
TTATATAAAATATTATAATTATGATAGATTTCAAGAAAAATTAAAAGAACTGACACCGATTCAATATCGTCTTCAGTTCTCTAAATAGCTCTTTTTTTGAAAATGTCTTTTTTAATAAAACACTCTCAAGTTCTCTTTTTTTATATCTCAATATCAGCAAGTAGTTCATACACTTCATCTTCTAAAGACGAAATACTCATACTACCCTTTTTTAATACAATACTCATTGTCTTACCTTGAGGTGAAACTAATATAAATACCTTTCCTTTTAAGGATGAATCAGAATATTTATAAAAGTCTGATGACATATAATAATTATTAGTATTTTTCAAACTCATAAACTCCGAAGTAATATTATGATAATTATAATTAGTATCATTCTTTAAAAGATAAGAATAAGATGCATGTAATCCTTCCCTATCATAACCATTCGCAATATTTAAATTAAGTTCTAAAGCTACTACTGGTATTTGTAAAAAAGCATTAAGATCATGGACATTTTGTAATACATAATATTCACTAGTATTTAAATCAGTCTCTATCCAATCTTCACCATCATACAAAATTGAATAATTTTCACCAGTAAACTCTATTTCTTCATTAGAATAATTAATATTACCAGTAAATATTAATGTTCCTACAATAATTCCAAAAAATGCAATTAAAACCATTAAAATATTAAAAATTTTATTATTAGAATTATTATTAATAACCTGACTACTTTCAACCATCATTCCACAAGTAGGACATGGCATACTAGTATCTTTAATAACTTCTCCACACTTATCACAGTAATACATCCTATCACCTACTATATAAAAATATCATAAATACTTAAAAATATCTACTTAACTTTTAAAATTATCTTATGTTATAATAGAAAACAATTCGGAGGTGATTATATGAACAGAAACATAAAACAACTATTTATTACATCTGCTTTTGTTCTTTTAATCGCTACCTCCACTACTTTTATTATTAATGATGTAGAATCATCTAAAATAACTAAGATAATTAATCAAGATGATGATGAAACTACAATATCAGTAATTGCCCATCGCGGATTATCATCTATTGAAATAGAAAACTCGTTTGAAGCTATAAAATTAGGACTACAAGATAAGTCCACTACTGGTGTTGAGATTGATATAAGACTAACCAAAGATAAAAAAATTGTTGTTATTCATGACGATGAAATAAATAATAAAAAAGTATCTACTTCTACTCTAGAAGAATTACAAAAAGAAAAAATAAAAGCAAACATACCAACTACTACTGACTATATAACATCTCTTTTTGATAATATAAGTGGTAACCTAATAAGAACAAGATTTCAAATAGTTCAAAATAAAACAACCAAAATAAGTACTTTAAAAGAAATATTAGATTTATATAAAGATTATCAAGAAAAAGAATTAATAATAGAATTTAAATTTGAAGATAATGAAGATGATTTTATCCAAGAATTCGATAATTTAATTAAAGAATATAACTATTCTAAAATAATAATTCAAAGTAATGATTATCAAAAAATTACAAAAATGAAACAACTACATCCAGAATTTGAATACCATCTTATAATAAAAAAAGATAATTATGAAGAATTAAAAAAACAAGATTTAGATGGTTATGTTATTAGAAAAAATCTAATTAACTACGATGATATAAATACTCTTCTAAATAATAATAAAAAAGTATCTATATGGACTATAGCTAGTTATCAAGACTTTAAAGATACAAATGAAAAACTACAAGACTTAAATAATAAAGTATCTTATATCACAAACTATCCAGACGCTATAAATACATGGCAAGAATTAATACAAAAAGATAAATCCAAAATAAAAGTAAAAGAATAATCTTTTACTTTTTATTTTTTATTAAAGTATCTAATTCATCTATATATTTATTTAACATTTTAAAACTATTATTAAACAAATCTATATCATATATATCAATACCTAATTCTTTAAATAAATCATAATTACTACAACAACATCCACTAGATAAAAAATTCATATATTTATCTACATTATTCTTTATTTTATCAATCACATTAAATGCCAAAACATAACCAGATGCATACTTATAAACATAATAACTCCATCTAAATAAATGACCAACTCTCATCCATTCACTAGAAATAACTTCATCTATTTCTAAAACATTACCATAGTATTTCTTAACCAAAGACAAATAACTTTCTAAAACAAATGATATTTCTAATTCATCTTTAGAATAAATTATATTCTCAAACTCAGTATACATAGTTTGTCTATAAACCTGAGAAATAAAATTCTCTATAAGTTTTGATAAATAAAATATTTTATCTTCATCATTAGTTGCATTTCTATATAAATAATCATTTAACATAATCTCATTTACTAAAGACGCTACTTCTCCAGCAAAAACACTACTATCACTATATATAAATAATTGTTTCTCTACTGATAAATAACTATTAACAATATGTCCAATCTCATGTATTAAGTTTTTTAAATCAATATATCTATCTTTATAATTCATAAAAGAATATTTATTCCAACTAAATACAATACTAGGATGTTTTTTATTATTACATTCTAAATCTAAATAATTATTCTTAAATAATTCTTCAACAATCTCAATATATTCATCTCCAAATACTTTAAAAATATCTTTTATGATTTTTATCCCATTTTCTAAATTAAATTTATTATTACAACTACCTATAGGTAAATTAATATCATAAAGTCTTGGATTTTCTATTGAAAGATAATCACATTTTATTTTTAAATATCTATTCATTATATTAATATTATCATTAACACTTTTAATTAAATTATCTAAGTATTTACTATCAATATCCTCTTTAAATAACTCTAATTCTAATACACTAGAATAATTCTTCTCTGTTGATATTTTCTTTCTAGATGAAATAATATCTTTAAAAATATTAAAATAATCATCTTTCTTAGATAAATATGTATTATTAAGTAAATGAAAATAATTATTTCTAATTTCTCTATCACTACTAGTTAAAAATAATCCTATATTAGAATCATTAATACCATCACCAAAATCTAAATTCTTAGATAATAAATTATATTTAATTAAATTATTATTAATTAACTTATTATAATTATCTATCTTATTATTACTAACAAAATATTTACTATTCCTTCTAACAGTATCTATATAAAACTTATAATCTAATAACTTACTATTTTCTTCATATAATAAATTTAATTTATCTTCTTCGAATACACATAACAATTCATCTATGAAAGAAGTCTCACTTCCCACAAAACTATCTAATTCTTCTGCTTGTTGTTTCATCTTTATATTAGAAACATTATTAATATCTAAATAATAATTTAATGAAGCATATAAAAGAGTTTTAAAATTCATCTCTCTAATAGAAAAACACTCACTCATTAATTCATACAAACTATTCCCATCTATTTTTATTTCCCTATGACTACAAAGAACTTTTATTTTATCCCTAATTAAAGTCATATCTAAATAAAAATCCTCTATCTTCATATATAATCTTTTTAAATCCCAAGAATACTTCATATTACCACACCCATAACTATTATAAATTTAATAAGATGATTTTACAAGTAATCAAAAAAATGATAAAATGTTAAAAGGATGTGATAATTATTTATGGCATTAATTACTAAGAGAAATGAAAAAGTAAAAAGAAATCTAAGAAAGTATAGAAAAACTAAATTCAACTATGAAAACTTTATAAGTGAATATTATATAGACGATGACGGAAAAGCTTATATTTCCGCTAAAGTAACATCTTTATACGATATCATTTCTAAACACTCTATAGAAGATTATGAATGGGTTAATCCCACATTTATAGAATATATAGAAACTATGGCTTATTATATTCCTGTTGAAGAATCAATAGTTATAGAAATATGTGGACATAAATTTAATGAAAAAGAACAAAATCTAATTAAAAGAGTCTTAACTCAATACTTTGGTTTAAAATTTGGAGACGCTATTATAGATATTAATATTATGAAAAGAAAATCATATACATTATTAATATTTGGCGCTATTAGTACTCTTCTATTTATGTTGCTTAATTTAATAAATGTTATCCCAACAATTTCTGAAATCATAGCAATTGGATTATGGTTCTTCTTATGGGAATACTTAGATTTAATTTTCTTAGATGGAAGTGATCTAGCTACTAAAAAATTAGAAGCTGCACAACTTGCCAATGTAAAAATAATATTTAATGAAAAAGAAAAATAGGAATTAATTCCTATTTTTTATTTTAACCAAAAAAGATTAGAACTATATGCACCCCAAGGATAATTAGATAACTTATCTTTATTATTATCAATTACAATTTCACTTAAATATATATTATTAGAAAAAGCTGTTTCTGATACAAAATCTATATTATTAGATAAATACACTTCAATTAAATAATTACTTTTAAAAGCATCATCTTCAATTCTTTCAACACTGTTAGGAATAGTAACGGAAATAATACCACTCTCAAAAAAAGCCTTAGTACCAATACTTTTAATATTAGGTACTACTACATTACCCTTTATACTACCACCATAACTAACTAAGACATTATCTCTATAAAAAAAAGCACTAGAACTATCTAATTTATTATCATTAAAACAAGCATCACCAATAATAGTACCTTTAGAAATATTTAAATCCATAATCTCATTATGAATAAAAGCTCCTTCTCCAATCTCTTTTACGCTAGATGGAATATTTAAAGTAGTAATATTATTATCCGCAAAAGCATAAGAACCAATACTTGTAATTGAATCAGGAATATAAACATTTTCAATTTCTAATCCCTTAAAAGCATTATCTCCTATTCTAGTAATTAAAACACCATCTATCATCTTCGGAATAACAATATTTCCTCCTTTCAAACTACATCCTATGATCTCATCATCTTTTACCTCAAACCCATTAACTGTGGAAAAAACAAAATTAGACAAATTAGAAGATAAAAAAATCTTAATTACCAAAAACAATACTAATATAAAAAATAATATAATATAAATAAAATATTTTTTCATATTAAAATATATGAAAAAATATACAATATATTCAAAATAAAAAGATTGATAAAATCAATCTTTATTTAATAATACATATTCATCATCTATTACCTTAAAAACATAATCATTTGAGCCTGATATTGCATAATAACCAACTGGATTATTACTGTAATCATATACAGATAACCTCATACACTCATAATCATCAAATTCAACAGGATCATCAGAAAAATAATAATGATATTCATAAAAATCTTTATCTAATCCTAAAGTCTTTAAATCTAATTTAATAAATTTTAATAAGTATAAGTAATTACCTAATTCCTTAGTAATATCTATATTTAAGTCTTTATCAACTTCTATATCAACATAATAATTAAATACTTCATCATCTTTATCCCAAGATTTAACATAAGAAAACTTAACTCTAGTTTTTCCTGTTTTTAAAGCTTGAAAAGTAAAAATATATTTACCACCTAATAAATATTCTTCATCACTATTTTCTTCACCATAATACTCTTCATTAGAAACCCTAACAATAGAATCATCTTCAATAGAATATACCCAATTATAGTATTCATCATCTTTTCCTAATAAAGATATTTCCTTTTCTTCACCTTTTTTTCCACATCCAGTTAAAACTAATATAAATAATATAATCAATAATTTTTTTAAAATATTCTTCATATTATCACCTAAGATAATTATAACATATAGATGTATAAATACCTAAAAAACAAACATAATAAAGATGAAAGGAATGATTATATGAATGATAAAAATGAATTATTAGAATATATATACCAAACAACAGATTTAGGAAAAAAAGGTTTAATTCACCTACTACAAGCTTTAGAAGATAAAGATAATAAAATAAAAAAAGATATAGAAAAACAACTAGAAGGATATGAAGAACTTCAAAAGAAAACTAAAAACTTACTAAAAGAAAACAATATGAAACCAAAAGATAAAGGTCCATTTATTGAAATGATGAATAAAATGGGAGTAAATATGAATGTAATGATGGATAATAGTGATTCAAAAGTTGCTGAAATAATAATCCAAGGCCTAACGATGGGTATAATAGAAATGGAAAAGAAAATAAAAGAATATGAAGATGAAGTTGATAAAGAAATAATAAAACTAGCAAAACAAGTATTAAAATTCCAAGAAAAATGTTTAGATGAAATAAAAAAATATTTATAATTATCATATATTTCGTATTCTTTACGATATAATTAAATCTTATTTTTGAACATAATAATATTGGTGATGGCAATGACTAAAACTAATAATTTTTATGATAAACCAGAATTTATTAGAACAATAAAGTATAATTTAAGAAGAATAACAAAAGCAAGCGGTATGAGTGTAAATGAATTATCTATTAAGATTGACTTACAATTTCAATCACTAGCTGATATGGAAAGTATGACATTATTAGAAAGATATCCTTCTTTAGAAACACTAAGAAGAATATGTATTGCAACTAATACTGATATTACTGAATTTTTCAAACCAATACCAGAAGAAGACTCTAAATAGAGTCTTCTTTTTTTATATAAAATAAACAATAAAAAAACTCTTGTTTCCAAGAGTTAATACTAAATGGTCGAGAAGACAGGATTTGAACCTGCAACCACCTGGTCCCAAACCAGGTGCTCTACCAAATTGAGCCACTTCTCGATTATGGTGCGCTCGAAGGGATTCGAACCCCTGACCTTTTGGTTCGTAGCCAAACACTCTATCCAGCTGAGCTACGAGCGCATGATTACGACCAGATGATCGTTATTACTTATTAAAAAAATGGTGGCTCCGAATGGAATCGAACCATCGACACGAGGATTTTCAGTCCTCTGCTCTACCGACTGAGCTACAGAGCCATATGGCGGTCTCGACGGGAATTGAACCCGCGATCTTCTGCGTGACAGGCAGACGTGTTAACCCCTGCACTACGAGACCACATTAATTGGTTGCGGGAGTAGGATTTGAACCTACGACCTTCGGGTTATGAGCCCGACGAGCTACCGAGCTGCTCCATCCCGCGATATCTAATGGCGGAGGAAAAGGGATTCGAACCCCTGCGCCGCTCTCACGACCTCCCGGTTTTCAAGACCGGTCCCTTCAACCAGACTTGGGTATTCCTCCATAATAATTGGTGCCTAAGGCCGGACTTGAACCGGCACGAGGGTTGAATCTCGCAGGATTTTAAGTCCTGTGCGTCTACCTATTCCGCCACTCAGGCATATTTAGATTGTATCGTATTTTAACTTAACAATCAAGTCTTTTCAGACATCTATATCAAAAACTCAATGAGTTTTTTCACAAAAAATGGTGTCCCGTTGGAGATTCGAACTCCAGACCCTTTGATTAAAAGTCAAATGCTCTACCTGCTGAGCTAACGGAACATATATATGGCTGCCTCGGCTAGATTCGAACTAGCGCATGTCAGAGTCAAAGTCTGATGCCTTACCGCTTGGCTACGAGGCAATCAAGTGGTGGAGAGAGATGGATTCGAACCATCGAACCCGAAGGAACAGATTTACAGTCTGCCGCGTTTAGCCACTTCGCTACCTCTCCAAATAAATGGTGCCGAAAACAGGACTTGAACCCGTAACCTATTGATTACAAATCAATTGCTCTACCAATTGAGCTATTTCGGCACTTAATGGTGGGCGATATAGGACTCGAACCTATGACCCCCTGCTTGTAAGGCAGGTGCTCTAACCAACTGAGCTAATCGCCCAACAACAATATAAAATTTGTCATTGACAATTAATAATATATCATTTTAGATTTTCTTTGTCAACAAATAATTTCTATTTTTTTTAATTATTTTCATTCTTTTCTATTTCAGAATATTTTTCTTCTATCCAATCCTCTAATTTTATTGATAAAGTCTCAAAACCCTTTTCAGTTTCTACTATTTTATTACGTCTTTTACTATTAACTCTATAGTCTATATCTTTAATACTTAATTTTAAGTGGCATGTTTCATCATCTTTTTCAACTATCTTAACTCTAATAGTTTCTCCAATATTAACATAATCATTTATATCTTTAACAAATTTAGTAGAAATTTCTGAAATATGAATAAGTCCACTATAATATTCGTCTAAACTAACAAATATTCCATAATTTTCAACACCAGTAACACACCCAGTAACAATTTTTCCACATTCATATTTAGACATAATACCACCTACTTGCATATTATATCACTCATTTAATATTTACGCAAACACTTTACATTATTATTTAATAAGTAGTATACTTTTATTGGTGATTTATATGAAAAAAGAAAACAACGATATTGAAAAGAAAATTATTGAAGTTTTAGATAGAATTAGACCCTATCTTGAAAATGATGGTGGTAATCTAGAATATATTAAATTTGAAGAAGGAATAGTCTATATTAAACTTCTAGGTGCATGTGCTGGTTGTAGTATGATTGATATTACTTTAAAAGATGGTATAGAAGCTATGCTTATGGATGAAATCCCAGAAGTATTAGGAGTAACAAGAGTTGAATAAACTCTTTTTATTTTGTTATATAATTTACTATCTTTAATAAATTAGTCTCATATACTTCCATATTTGTAAAAAAAGAACTAAATTCATTAAAATCTCTATTATTAATAATAAAATCATCTATAATATCAAAAAAATAACAAGGAAATAATAAACGAGATACTAATAATTCTTTATCTTTATAATTAATTAGACTCTTATATTTATCTAAAACTATCTCTTTATCATTATATATATCACATTTAATATATTCAGCTATATCACGCACCTGATGATCAAAAACAATATCAGTAATACTAAAATAATCATATAAGTCGAAATCTTTATTTATTCTCTTATGACAAAAAGTAATAGGGAAAAAATCATTTTTTACATTATTTATATAATAATTAATCGCACACTCCCCTAGTTCTAAATAATAATTAATAATTGTTAAATTATAAATACTTATCTCATTATTATATAGATACATTTCAACTTGATCAATTTTCCTTTTCCATAAATCAACCCAATTAATATTATTTATACTTATAACAAAATTATTATCTATAATATCATTAACAGTTAATAACCTATTTGATTTAAGTCTAACTTTCATTAAAACATAATCTTTATTCTCATACTTACTTATATATTTATTATTTTTATTCTTTATTAAGATATGAAAAAAATCATTATAAACAAAATATTTAGTAATATAAAATATATATTCTTCATTTAAAGTAGTAGGTTTAAATATATAAAAGATATCTTTATATATAAATATATAACTATCTTTATTCTTACGAATATAATCCGTTTTTATATTATATAAATAATAAATAAGATTAGTAAGCATTAAATCACCATACTAAATTATATGAATAAAAAAAAATCCTAGTATAAACTAGGATTTATTTATTACTTTTTAGCAGAACCTGCACTATTTTCATTAGCAAGATTTGCAGAAAGTTCTCTTAATTCATTTCTTTTTACGTCACGATAAGTTTCGCATAATTTTTCATAAAGTTCAGGATTTAATGCTCTAACTTCTTCTAAGAAAGATGTATCAGTGTCTTCTAGACCATTAGCATCTAAAATAGCACGTGCTCTTCTTTCTCTTCTTTCTGGATCTGCTTCAAGCGCAACTCTTCTTTCTTTGTCAGCAGCAATAAGTTCTGCTCTACGTTCTTCAAAATTTCTTGCTTCCACAGCCCTATGTGCAGCTTCAGCAGCTCTTTCTCTTTCTATTTCAGCAATATGCACTCTTGAAAGTAACGCTTGATCTGGATCATCTAAGATAGGAGCCATTTCAGTCCACCATTGAATTGCATCTTTATGTTCTAAATCTTCCTCTTCTTCAACTACAGCATCCATACCGATACCTTCATTAGCAGCTTCATCTAATACATGAGCAAATTCATCATCTGTATCAAGAACTTCATCTTCAACAACTGTATCTACTCTAGTTGCACCACCAGCAACAACTACTTCGTTTTCATCTGCATCAACAACAGTAGTACCAGTACCTGCAGCTTCATCTAATACTTGAGCAAATTCATCGTCTGTATCAAGAACTTCATCTTCAACAACTGTATCTACTCCAGTTGCACCACCAGCAACAACTACTTCATCTTCATCTGCATCAACAACAGCAGCACCAGTACCTGCAGCTTCATCTAATACTTGAGCAAATTCATCATCAGTATCAAGAACTTCTTCTTCTTCTACTAATACTCTAGGACCAACTTCAATTTGAATATTAGATCTTTCATGATCAAATAATAATTGTCCTACAGCACAAACATAACGTTGTGCATCATCAAAATTTTCTACATGTACTCTAAAATTATGAACACCATCTACAAATTCATAACCTTCAAATAACTCATCTAACTCTTCATTACTTAGACCAGCTTCTTCATCTAGTACTTGAGCAAATTCATCATCAGTATCAAGAACTTCCTCTTCGTCTACTACTTCACCTTCACTACCTGTAGCAGTTCCAACTCCTGTAGTATTATTTTTTTCATCTTCATCATCATTTCTAGCTAAACCAACAACATTATTATTAGTTAACTCATCGATTTGTGCTAATTTTTCATTAATAAGATTATTTAATGCATCTAATTGTCTTTGTGCTTCTTCACTACCTAAAGCAGCTTCTAATGCATCTCTATGTCTAGCAAGTTCAGAAATTTCATTAACTAATTTTCCAATCTTAGCTACATAACTATCTTCATCAACAGCGATTTCTTCATCTACTACTTCATCATCGCTTCCTGTTGAACCTCCACCAACAACTTCTTCATCAACAAATTCATCATCACCAGTTTCTCCACCAGTAACAACATTTTCGTCTTCATCTTCAGTAGCTTTCTTTGGTTTACCATATTTCTTTTCAACAAGTTCAGCAATTACTTCTTTAACAGCTGCTTTTTCCATATCAACTAAGTCAGCATCTTCTTTCTTAATTGGTTTATCTCCATAATAGATACTAGCAGCATCTTTTACTAAATCATAATGATCAGTAACCATTGTAGTAACTATTTCAATATGATTTTCATTGAAAATTTCTGTTTCTTTTGCTTTTTCAATAATTTCTTCAGCACTCATACCACTTCTAACACTATTAACTATAAAGTCAAATACTGGTTTTCTATCATAATCATAAGCTGATTCTTTATATTCATTTTCAATAGTTCCTTCATAAATAGTTTCATCTACTCTCTTGTTAGCAACTTCTGCCCACACATTAGCAAACTTAACTGTTTTAGTGAAAGCACCATATAAATTTAATATATCTTCCCTACTCATTTCAGGACCTACATTAAATATTTCAGCGAATTTAGCAGGATTAACAACTTCTTTTGCTTCTCCCTTTTCACCTTTAATGTAAAGAACATCAATTTCAGCACCTTTTAACTTACCTTTTCCAACACCATATTGTCCAAAATTAGTTTTTAAGAATGCAAACATTCCAGTTTCTTCTGTTTTTTCTACTGGTTCTTCTACTAAAGTAGCAGTCTTAGCAGCAACAAATTCATCTAAAGCTGCAACTCCTTTTGTTAATACTTCATAATTAGAAACAAAAGATTCAACTACTTTTCTTTGTTCTTCATCAAACGCATCAGGAATACCAGCAACTATTTCTTCTTGAGACTTACCATCTCTAACAGAACTAATTACATAATTAAATACAACAACTCTATCTTCATCATAGATTCCTTCTTCACCATGTAATGCACCAGGTAAAGGTTTAATTTCAGGAGTAACAACTTCTACACCATCAACAACTTCTCTTTTTTCAGGAATTGTTTTAGCGATATCACCTTTAGAAGCAGCCTTTTCCCATGCATCACGCATTAAGCATAAATCCATGAAACTATTAAACAATCTAGTTTGTTCTTCTTCGTTTTCAATACCTAAAGCTTCAGCAAAAACATCTTTAGTTATAGAATCAGGTCTTTGGTTACCATGTACATAACCAACTAACATATCATCCCCTGCTTTTTTAACATAGAAACGATCACTATTAGTATATCTTCCTAATTTTTCTAATCCTTCTATTTCAGTAGCAGCAGAATTAACTTCTTGTAATCTAGTATTTACAAGTTCTGATAACACGTTATGGATACCTTTTTCCCATTTAGCTTTTGCTTCTTTAAATAATTCATCATTGATAACTACTTTTTCAACTGTACCTTCAACTGTTGGAGGTGCTACTACTTCAGTGTCTTCAACATCTACAGTCGGAGGAGCAACTTCTCCTTCACTACTAATTGCACCTAATGCAACATCCTTAGCGTCCCCAATAGTAGAAATACTATCGAACTTAGCAACATCAATATTTCCCTCTACTTCTTGACCAATAGCTTCTTGAGCAGTATTAACAATAGCATCAAACATTTGCTCTTCTAATACTTTCTTTTCAGCTTTAGCTTCTTTTTCAAGTCTTGCCTTTTCACGACCTGCTTTTGTAAGCATTCTTAAAGGTCCAATTAAGAATCCAGGAACTCTAATAGCCTTAGCAGCACTATTACCAGCTAATGTAATTTTTTGAATATCTTCATCAAACGCTAAAATTTGCACACCTAATTTAGCAAGTTTCTTAGCTTGTGCATTATATCTTTCAATATTAACCATTACATCACTGTAAGTACTTCCAAGTTCTTCACCATCTTTTCCTTCGATGTCTTTACGACCTTGATTTACTTCACTAGCAAGTTCTTTTAATTTTTCAAATTCTCTATTATATTTTTCAATCTTACTATCAATACGACCACGAGCAATATTTTCCCTTAAACTAGCAATTGATAAACCAGTATATCTAGCTTTCTTAGGATTACTTCCTTTGACCGCACGTTCTGGAGCCTCAGTCTTTCTTACAAGACCAGCACTACCATATTCTTCTGACATAATAAAAACCTCCTTTTATTATTGTTTATTCTTCAGTATCAGGTTTAGATAATTCTTTTAAAACACTCTTAATTCTAGTCCACTCTTCGTCAGATTCAACACTACCTAATACAGGTTCGCTATCATCTTTTCTAACTAATGATGCAACATAAATAGTTACATTACCATTATCATCTGTTTCATTCTTAGTATACACAATGTACTCTTTTTTAGTATCAGTAAATTCAAAAGATAAAAGAACTTCAACTTCATCAATTGAACCATCTTCTAAAACTATAGACATCACTTTCTTTTCTTCTGACATATAATTGCCTCCCTCTAATTCTCTACTACTTATAATTTTAACACGATTTTACAATATATTTCAACAATTATTTATCTTTTTCTTTTCTTAACAAAAAATATTTGCAATCAAAGGAGCAATAATTCTTAATATAATCATCTAATCCCTTAATATCATTAATATCTTTTGCCTTTTTATTTGTACTATCGTAAAAACCTTTAAGTCTTAATTTAGAGTAAGAATAATCTCCAAAAATATAATCAAAACCTTCAAAATAATCAGTACATAAACTAGCTACTTCTTCATAATTAAAAGCATCTTTATAGTTTTTTTCAAGACTATACTCAATTTCATTAAATTTAAAATTCTTCATCTAGACCTCTTTCTTACATCCCATACATGTAAGGGAAGTAATATAACATACATATATTCATTTGTAAATACAAACTTATTCTATTATACCAAACTTTTCTCCATTTAAATAGTTTTCTGGTACTTTTCCAGAAATTAATTCAATAACCAGCGGTAAAGACAAAGAAACCTCTATATATTCACTATTAAGAGAAAAAGATACCTTTTGTCTAACCACTATCTCTATACTCATTTCAAGTAAAACACTATTAATACCATATTGCTTAATAGAAGTAACAACATCCGAATCAACTTGACCACTAAATTTCAACTTAATTGGAATTCTGGGACCAATATTATTAAATAACGGATTACCTAAAATAACTCCTAAAGGAACACTAAGCATAATTCCATTATCATAACGTCTTATTAAATTAGAACTATAATAACTATCAAAGCCTTTACCACTATTAAATTCTTTAAATTTATGAGAAACCTCATCACTAACTATCCCTAAAATAGTATTAAGTTTAGTAATATCAAAATCTATTAACTCAATTTCATCATAAGAATTCTTCATAATAATAAATAAATTATCCAAATCCAACTTACTAATAAATTTTTCATCCAAAATATCCCTAATTAACATCTTAGATGTCTTATTAACTTCATCATAAACATATTTAGTCATCTTCTTTTCAACAACCCTACCAACAAAAGTAACTGATAACCCTACACAAAGACTAACCAAACAAAGTACTAAAACAAATCTTTTTATAAACATATTACATAATATGAAAAAAGAGATGAATCTATTTCATCTCTTAAATAATATTTATCTTTTTTAATATAAAGACACTACCAATTGCTATTAATACTAAAACTATTAATACTACTAATATAAGTATCTTTCTCTTTTCTTTATTTTCTTCTATTATCTCTTCTTTAAATTCAAAGTCTTGTTCAGATAAATCCATACTCTTAGTATAAAAAGAATTAACTAACTTACCATCCTCTTCAACCACTTCATCACTTTCGACTTCCTCTTCTATTTTTTCATTCAAAATCTCTTTAGCAATCTCTTCTTCCAATTCAGAAAGATGAAGTTCAGTTAAAGTATTAGTAGCCATCAAATCACTCATCAAGTCTTTTCCATCATCCTCTTCTTCTATATCATTTGCTAAAGTCTTTGAAGTAATCGTATCAATAAGTTCTTGTATTCCTTCTTTTTCAAGATCTTCTCCAAGTCTTTCTTTCTTAGAAACATACTTTTTATTTAAATCAGCCAAAATACTATATTCCGCATTTTGTAATTTTCTTTTCTTTTCCATATCTTCAGAAACAACTCTATTTTTTCTTGCTTCTTCTAATACAGAATTTATATCATATACACGTTCTTCTTCTATTTCTCTTTCTTCTTTTTTTATAGTTTTTTCATCATCATAAATAAAAGAATAATCCTTTGTCTTTTGATACTCTTCCCTAGTTTTTATTGGAGTAGTACTATCAAGTTCAAAACCATTGTAATGAGAAAAACTATCTATTTCCTCATATCCAATCTTATTATTAACCTCATCATATAAATATTTATTTTTATTAGCACGACTCATCTTAGGTTTAGCTGTTACTGTCTCATCAACATATCTTGAAGATCTAGTTTCCATATCTATACCTCCTATCATAACCTTATTCTATCATATCTCTTTACATTCAGTAAATAAAATTTTAAATTGTATATACTCTTTATTTATATTATAATGTTTTATGGAGGAATAAATATGAAAGCAAAAGTAATAAGAGAAAATTGTATTGGATGCGGAGCTTGTCAAGCAATCGCGCCTAGTATTTTTGAAATTGATGATGAAGGATTATCTAAAGTAATTATGGAAGAAGTATCTGAAAGTGATGCTGAAGACTTTAACGATGCTTTAGAAAGTTGCCCAACAGGTGCAATCGTAGAAAAGAAAGACTAAAAAAAGACTCATTCGAGTCTTTTTTATTTTAATTCATCAAAGATAGCTGGATCTTCCTCTAAAGATTCAATAATATATTCTCTATTATAATGCGAAAATAATTCCATTATCTTATCTACCGGAAGATAAAATATATCAATCTTTTGAAGCATCAATTCTGCTACATTTTTTATTCCATAACTATCTAAATAATCAATAACATCTTCAACATTATCAGAAATAAACATAAAACTATCTAAAGAACCATCATATTTATTAATAATCTTATTAATTTCATCTTCAGTAAAACCTTTATTTTTTAGAAAGTCCATTTTTACCTCCCTTAATTCCTAATACTTCACTTATTCTCCTATCAATTTCTTCAACTTCTACTTCTGTTAATAAAGAATTATTTATAGTAGAAACTAAAAGCATTCTATGTGGATCCTTTTCATTTGAATCGATTAAATCAGTATTCATTAAAAATTCATAATTACGAAGTACTTTTCTTCTAGAAATCATAACATCATTAAATTTATAAACAGAATCACTTACTTTAAATCTTTCTTCTAATGATACAATAACTGGATCACTTAAAGTCTTTTCAGATATTTTTCTAGGTGAGTACGAATCTAATAATTCCTTATATTTATTTTCTTTTAATAATCCAGATACACAATCAGGAACTAAACTATCAATTGTCATTTGTGACAATTCACAATCACTACATAAATTAATAACATTCGTTTTAATCGCACCCTGTCTACCTTCAGAATGATATTCAAGACCACTTTCTTGATAAGCATATATTCTTTTTACAATATCTTCACAAGTAAACAATAATCTAGACGCAAATCTTTTAATATAATTTTCTTCACCAACTTCAATAAAACAATCAGTTGAATCCATTATTCTACTCGCCCCAATAGCTGATAAAGGAAACTTAGAATCATGAACATCATAACCATATAATTCAAGTTCTTCAATATGACGAAGTAAAGCATCATGAGTAAGAGTTAAAAGTCTAATACCTCTTTCTAACAACGTCTTTTCTTCAACATCAAAATTACTCTTCATATATTCTAAATTCTTAATAAAATCCCTATGTAATCCCTTAACAGTTAAATCATCTTCACCATCAACATTTTCTTTCTTTTCCCTTTTTTCTCCTGTTTTCTTTCTTTTTCTAGACTTAATACTTCTTCTATCTTCAGATGGGAAAAATACAGGTAAATAACTAGTAAAGAAACTACTACTTACATAATTATCTTTAAATACACTACATACTTCATTTATAATTTTTTCATTAGAATTTAACAAAAACTGAGTTAATAAATTAGTCTTTCTTTTCTCTTGTAAAAAACTCATTCTATTATCAGTAATTGCTTTAAAAACACCATCTATGTTTTCTAAATTACCTTCTTCTTGTAATGCCTTAATATATTTAGAATCTAAACTAGATAAATCATATCCATACTTAGAAAATACTTTTCTTAAATCATCTATATCTATTAAATCTTTAGTCTCTTCTTGTGGTGTTAAAACTAATACTTGTAAAGCATTATAACTATCATTATTAAACTTTAAAACATCAACATAATATTCAAACTTAGTCTTATCGTCAAAACCAAGCACTAAAGCAACTTTATCCACTAAATCATTAGAAATAACTCCATCTTTCTTAGCAATGGCAAGCTCTTTTTCTAATTCTTCATAATCTTTTATTTTTTCAACAAGTACAGAAAACTTATCTTGAGAATTAGTTAACTTCTTCTTTAAAGATCTAACTCTTCCAACAAAATCATTTAATTTTTTAGTTTGACTATCTACAAGATCTATATCATTTTTAAAAAGGAAATAAGCACCTTCTAATCCATTAACAAGATCTAATTCTTTATCACTATAAACTTTGCTTACTAAAGATTTAAAATCATCTTCGCTTAAAGATTTCAAACTATCTAAACCATCATTTTTAAAAGTTCTATCTATTAAAGATAAATCATCACTAACATCATCAAAATTACAAAAATCTTCTTCAGCTTTAGTTTTTCTCTTATCAACTAAAGCAATCGTTCTATCTAATATTGATCTCTTCTTTCTCATAAATACCCCCACTAATTATTCTCATATCTTTCTAAATAATTTAATATCTCTATTCCAAGAAACAAATTATCTTTACAATTACCTAAGAAATAATCAGCAACTAATTCTTCTTCTAAATCTAAGTCTAAACATATTCTATAAGTACTAATATTTAATCTATTCTTTTTTAAAATAACATCTTTAAAAATGTCATTTCCTTGTTTTTTCATTTGTTCATTAACAACACTCATTAAGAAACACCTCCTACTTTATTAGTGGAACTCTTTGTAATCAAAGATAATAATTTTTCAGAATGAACCTTTGTAACATTAACTAATTCTGAAACAAATTCAGGATCTTTCATTCTTTCTTCTAAAGCAGGAACTTCTTTTTGTCTAAGCTTTAAAGTTTGTTGTTCCCCACGACATTTATCAGACTTTCTTTCAATAATTTGTACTATTACACAAACATTATCATCAAGGACATCATATCTAATTCTTGCTTGTCTTCCTCTTTTAAAAGGTTTAATCTCTTTTGCAGAAGTATCAGATAAAGTCTTAGGTTGCACATTTCCCTTCTTTAAATTTTCCATAAGCACAAATAAATCTTGTAAAGTTTCTTTATCCCTAATACTATCAATATCTCTACCTACAGCATTATTTAAAAAGAACACACGATTAGGATAACTTAAAGGATCAGGATTATATTCATATATTGCTTTTTCATATTCATTCATATTACTAGTAGTATCAACAACTACTGCTTCTCTATCCATTTCAATACTATCTTTGTAACTAGATAAAACCGCTATTTGTTCATTAATAGAATTAATCTCTTCTTTAGCATCTAAATCTTCTTCCCCAA
Source organism: Bacillota bacterium (assembly GCA_015059405.1). GTDB lineage: Bacteria > Bacillota_I > Bacilli_A > RF39 > UBA660 > RUG11788. Next base: position 82,941 of record SVAL01000005.1, on the reverse strand, counting down.
AAGTTTCTTTTAACTCAAGAATTTCAATATTCTTAAGCATAATTACACCATCTATTATCTTAGAATAAGAAATACCTAAAGAATAATCCCATCCTGATAATATTTCCTCTACTTCTAAAGAACTACTACAATTATTTAAAAGATTTGAAACAACTTCAAGATGTTTTAAAGAATCTTCTCCATAATTATTTTCAAGTTCATTTCTCATTGCTGAAATAGCTGTCGCATAATTACTTTCTTTTTCACTTTCAACTAAAGACTCTTTTAATACTTCTTCTTTTTTCTTAGTTTGAATTATTACATTTCTAGCATTAACTAAACTTAAAAGTCTAACTCTTTCTTCTATACTCAATTCAGAAGTATTTAATAAATCAACTAAAGTATCTATTTGTGAAATATAACTATCTTCACTAGAAACTTCTTCATTTAACTTTCTATAACCTTCAAGCACCAAAACATTTCCTTGATGTTTCGCAACTACATCTGATAAAAAGAAAATCTTACTTTCTAAATCTTTCTTTATACCTTCAGTATTTTCTTCAACAACTGATATTTGAGGAATTGCTTCTCTTCCATATTTTAAATACCCATCATAAATAGTTCTTAATGATAACATTTTCTTTTCGTCAAGTCCAAGTAACTTGATAAAACCTTCACCACTAGGAGTATATAAAATAAATGGATCTTCTTTAATTCTTCTAATTATCTCTTGAAACTTACCAATTTCTCTTATCTTCTTTTCTTCTTTTGCTAATTCTTCTTCTAAAGAAACCATCTTATTATTTAATAAATTTGTTAGTATATCAAAGTCCATAAATACCTCCGTATTATTCACAATTATCATACCATAATTATAAGTTTCAATTCAATATTAAGACAAAATAAAAAAGTAAATAAAATTTACTTTTTCAATTTCTTTACACCATTTCTTCTAATAGAAAACTCTTCTATAAAAAGAGCATTTCTTCTTGCTTTAATTAAATCATCATCTAAAGTAGTATCAACACTACCAACATATTCCAATGAAACATCTGATAATAAAGATGCAATATTAGTATGTAAATCAACTTTTTCATCTAAATTATAATAATCAAAATTTGCTAGTGATAAATCTCTTTTTTCATTTGAAGAATTATCTTTAATAGCTTGATACCACGCATATAACGCATGAATTCTTGAATTATCTAACTTAAATCCTTCTTTACTATTTAAAATATTATAAACAGTTGGATTAATCGCACCAACAAAACTAACGAAGTAATCATCATCACAATCACTACTAGAAACTTTCATGGATACAAACTCATCCATACATCCCGCAATCTTTTTCAAATTAACTTCAGAAGCATTTTTATTTATAATGCATCTTCCTTTTCTTAATAAAGAAAAAGTTTTTCTATATTCTTCTAAACATATATTCATATATTCTTGATCATAGTCTAATTCATACTCATTAACACTACCATCTTCATAAACTAAAATAGTTTTCACGTTCAATCCCCTACTTTGCTAAGACATAAAGTTTTGATACTTCTTTATGACTTAATTTTCTATATTCACCTGAATTTAAACCTCTTAAATCTAAAAATGCAATTCTTTCTCTTTTTAATTTAAGAACTTCTTTATCTACAGCCTCAAACATTCTCTTTACTTGGTGATTCTTTCCTTCATGAATAGTAATTTCTACAATAGAAGTATTACTTTCTTTATCAACTTTTTTTACTTTTACTTTTGCCTTAGATGTTTTAACTCCATCAAGTAAAACACCATTTTTTAAAGCCATGATTTCACTTGGTAATAAAATACCCTTAATTTTTGCAACATATACTTTATCAATATTATTACTAGGATGCATCATCATATTAGCAAACTCACCATCATTAGTTAAAATAAGTGCACCAGTAGTATCATAATCAAGTCTACCTACTGGATAAATACGTTTTTCATCATTTATTAAAGATACAACAGTACTTCTACCCTTTTCATCATTAGTAGAAGTAATTACACCACGAGGCTTATTTAATAAATAATAAACCTTTTCTTCTCTATTTATCTTTACACCATTTACTACAACTTCATCTTTTTCACTAACCTTAACACCTAATTCAGAAACAACTTCTCCATTAACCATAACTTTCTTAGCTAAAATTAACTCTTCTGCCTTTCTTCTAGATGCCACTCCACTAGCTGCAATAACCTTTTGTAAACGTTCCATAAAAATCACCATAGCATATTATACACTATTCGCCTTAATTTATCAACTAAAATATTTTCCTAAAGAAATCTAATATTTTATCAAAAAAACCTTTATCTTTTTTAACCTCTTCTTTTTCTATAAACAAATCTTCTCTATATATTTCTTCATTATCTAAATATACAATCAAATTACCTACTTTATTACTAACATTTAAATCAACATCTTTTATAATCTGTACTAATATATTTAATTTATCTACTTCATTTTCTTTAACTGGATAATAAAAAGATTCTTCTACATATAATCTCCCACCATAGTACTTATCTTCATAAAAGAATTCATCTTTATTTACGACCATATATCTACTAAAAGTATTAAATCCATAATCATATAACTTAATATGTGTATTATAAATATCTCCATCATCTAAAGAAACAGCACTTAACGATAAATTATTTTTCATAGCCCCACTAACTAAAGTTTTACCTGCTCTTGGTGTATATCCATTCTTTCCACTAATAGTATTTTTATATAATGATAATAATTTATTTCTATTATACCAATCATAAGTTTTTAAATCCGACTTCATCATATAATGTTTTGTTGAAGAAACCTCTAAATAAAAAGGAATCTTATGTAAATATCTAGATAAAAGAGCCATATCATAACTAGTAGAATAATTCTCACTTTCTTCATCTAAACCATGTGGATTCTTAAAAATAGTATTACGCATCCCTATTTCTTTAGCTTTCTTATTCATAAGTTCAATAAAATGATCATAACTTTTACCTACATTATTCGCAATAACTACACTCGCATCATTACCACTTCTTAAAATAAGACCATATAACAAATCTCTTAAACTAACTTTTTCACCAATGCTTAAATAAATACTAGTACCATACATTTTTAATACTTCTTCTGAAACTATATAATAATCATCTAAATTACCATTTTCATACGCTATTAAAAAAGTCATTAATTTTGTTGTTGATGCAATTAACTGTTTACTATTTATATTTTTAGAATAAAGAATTCGCGCACTTTCATTATCTATTAAAATACAACTATGACTACTACTACATAAAGCATAAGTAAAATCAAAAGAAATAAGCACAAACAAAATCAGTAAAAGAAAAACCTTTTTCAAAAACATCACCTATTTTAATAAATGATTTATAAAATTAAAAAAGACTAATTAATTAGTCTAGTTAGAATATATTCCATGAATTTTTTTCAAATCAGCTTCACTTAAATCTTTTAAAACCCATTCTGATTCTGTATTTTCTCTTTCAAGATTAAATACAATAGTATAAGTTATTCTATTTTTATAATTAAATAATTGATCTAATTTATAATCAACAAACTTAACTACATCTAAAACATCATCTACATAAAACTGATCTTGATTTTCTTCTAAATGCATATAAGCATTATTTAAAGCTGTAGTATAATCATATACTTCAATCTCTACTTCAACTTTAGCTTTATTTCCATCTATCTTTTCTTCTTTAATTTCGTATGTTAAATCCTTATATTGACCTAACATAATCTCTTTATATTTTTCTTTTTGTTCATCACTTAAATTACCCTCATCTAATAAACTAGTATCAAATTGATTAACAACTTCACTATCATTTTTTTGATATTTATTCAAAAACATTTCTACTTCTTTTGTAGGAGTATTAAACTCAGCTCCACATCCTACTAATAAAAATAAAATAGCAATAATAAACACTACTCTTTTTTTCATAAAATTCCTCCTCAGTAGTATTATTATCACTATTTAAATTTTTATTCATCTTTTAGAAATGAAAATGATTTTTTTATTTGATCAAAATCTTTTTTACATACATCGTTAAATGTTTCTTCATCATTAGCATACATTTGAATTATATAAGTCATATTCTTATAATATGAAATCCAAGTATAACCAGTAGAAAACTCTTGTTTAGCCCACTCATGATGTTTAATAGTTACAACTTCACCTAATTTACTAATATCATCATCTTTGCTTTTCTTTATTTCATTTGCAACAACAATCATACATTTACCATTATCACTAACTAATTTGTTATCTTGTTCTTTAGAAATAGAATAATTGATTGTTCTTAAACTAAAATAATCAAAAGTATATTTTTCAGATGGTAAATACCATTTAAATACAATTACACTAGCAAAAATTAAAAACAAAATAACACAACCCAAAATACCTAAAAGAACATAACTCTTTTTCTTTCTTTTCTTTTTTACAGGCTCTTTTACTTCAATATTTTCTTTTTCAACTACTTTTTCTTCTTTTACTTTACTTTCTTTTAATTTTTCTTTTTTAACTGTTTTAGGTTTATTTGTAGATTTATTTTTTACACTAGTTTTTTTAGTGTTTTTCTTTTTCTTTTTAATTTCTTCACTCATACTATCACCACTATTCTAAAAAAATTATATCATAAAAAAATAAATTTCATATATATTAATATTATTTTATGTATTTATTTACAAATTAAAAAAGTAAATTTTACTATTATTGTAAAATACAATTATAAGTGATAAAATAAGCATATGAATTATTTAAGGGAGAAAAACCATGGAAAAGAAAAACATATTAACAGGAATTAGACCAACAGGTAGATTACATTTAGGACATTATTTTGGAGCAACTAGAAACTGGGTAGCACTTCAAGATAAATATAATACATATGTTGAAATAGCTGACGTTCAAGCTTTAACAGATAATTTTGATAACCCAGAAAAAGTTAGAAAAAGTGTTAAAGAATTAGCAATAGATTTATTAGCAGTAGGAATTGATCCAGAAAAAACAACATTATTTATTCAATCAATGATTCCAGAAATAGCTGAGCTTACAGTTTATTATTCTAACCTAGTAACAATCGCAAGATTAGAAAGAAATCCAACTGTAAAAACAGAAATAAAACAAAAGAAAGAATTATTTGGAAATAATGGCGAAGGTATTACTTATGGATTTTTAGGATATCCTGTAAGTCAAGCTGCTGATATAACTGCTTTCAATGGACAATTAGTTCCAGTTGGAGAAGATCAACTTCCTCTTCTAGAACAATGTCGTGAAATAGTTAGAAAATTTAATAATATATATGGAGAAACACTTTCTGAACCAGAAGCATATCTATCTGAAAATAAAAGAATTAAAGGATTAGATGGAAATGATAAAATGGGAAAAAGTTTAGGTAATGCTATTTACCTATGCGATGATGAAGAAACAATTAGAAAAAAAGTAATGTCTGCAGTTACCGATCCAAATAAAATCAAAAAAGATGATCCCGCAAATCCAGATATTTGTATGGTTAATTATTATCATAAATTAATTGGTAATGATAACATAGAAACTTTATGTAGTGAATGTAAAAAAGGAGAACGTGGATGCGTTCAATGTAAAAAAGAACTTATTGAAAACATGATGAATTTCTTAAAACCAATTCATGAAAAAATAAAGTATTATGAAAACAATCCAGAAGAAGTAGATAATATTTTAAAAAATGGTACAAAAAAAGCTAAAGAAAAAGCCGAAGAAACTATGAAAAAAGTTAAAGAAGCTATCAACATAAATTACTTTGAATAAAAAAGATAGAAGAATCAATTTCTTCTATCTTTTATTTTGTCATATAACTTATATAAATATTGAACTTTATTTTCTAAAAAATAATAATGAAACATATAAGGAATTAATAAACATATAAATATAAAAAGTAAAATTAATATAAATATATTTTCTATAAATAAATTAACTACTAATAATATAACTGTAATTAATCCAACTAGCATAGTAACTAGAAAATGAACAATTCTTTCATGCTGAAAAAAAGATATTTTTACAAGCAAATCTTCTACTAAAGACTTATCTATCTTTTTAGTATTAATCTTTTCTTCAATAAAATTAATATATTCATTTATCATCTTTTTCATATTATTCACCTACTTGTTCAATAGGAAGTAAACTTAAAGATACTTTTTGTTTTTCTAAATCAACACTAAGTACATAACAATCAACAATATCCCCAACACTAACTACTTCACTAGGATGTTTAATATATTTACTAGTTAATTTAGAAATATGTGCAAGCCCATCATTATGAACACCAATATCTATAAATACACCAAAATCTACTACATTACGGACAGTTCCTTGTAATTTATCTCCTACATGTAATTGTTCTAAGTGTAAGACATCACTCTTTAAAAGAGGCTTAGGCATATTATCTCTTGGATCCCTATTAGGTTTACATAAATCATCTACTATATCTTTTAATGTATATTTATCTATTTCTAAAGATTCACTCATCTTTTCACAATCAAAATCTTTTAACTTATTAACTAAAGTATCAGTACCAATCATAGACTTATCTAAACCAAGACTAGATAATAATTTTTCACATGCTTCATAACTTTCTGGATGAATAGAAGTTTTATCAAGAGGATTAGTACCATCAATAATTCTCATAAATCCAATTGATTGTTCAAATACTTTATCACTAATTCCTTTTACTTTTTTAAGTTCATTACGTGATAAAAATTTACCCTTTTCATCACGATAAGCAATTATACCTTCAATTGCTTTTTTATTTAAACCAGAAACATATTTAAGTAAAGATGTTGATGCAGTATTAATATTTACACCTACTTGGTTAACTACTTTAGTAACTACAAAGTCTAAAGAATCATCTAACTTCTTAGGAGTTACATCATGTTGATATAAACCTACTCCAATACTTTTAGGATCAATCTTAACAAGTTCACTTAATGAGTCTTGTAATCGTCTACCAATAGATATCGCACTTCTTTTTTCAACTGTTAAATCAGGAAATTCATCTATCGCAAGTTTTGATGCAGAATAAACTGATGCCCCTGCTTCATTAACGATAATGTATTCAACTTTTCTTTTACACTCTTTAATAACTTCAACTATAAATGCTTCACTTTCACGTGATGCTGTCCCATTACCTATTGCGATAATATCAATATTATACTTATCAATTAAATCAAGTACAATCTTTTTACTTTCTTCAATTTTATTATGAGGTTCAGTTGGATAAATAACTGCTATTTCTAAAGGTTTACCAGTAACATCTAAAACAGCTAACTTACAACCAGTTCTAAATGCAGGGTCATATCCTAAAACTACCTTTTCTTTCATTGGTGGAGTAAGAAGTAAGTTTTCTACATTCTTAGAAAAATTATCAATCGCACAATCTTCTCCAACTAATTTTAAATCACTACGAATTTCTCTTTCAACACTAGGAAAAATTAATCTCTTAAAACTATCATCTATTGCTTCTTTAACTAATTCTTCCTCACTAACTCCACTTTTTTTAATATTCTTTTTATATAAATAATTTAAAATATATGATTCATCTACATCAATAGATACAGATAAAATCCCTTCTTTTTCTCCACGATTAATTGCTAAAACTCTATGAGGTTTAATTCTAGATACTGCTTCACTATAATCATAGTACATTTCATATACTTTTCCTGGATCTTCCACTTTCTTCTTTAATTTAGAAGAAATAGTTCCAAACTTAGTAATATTTTCACGAATATATTTACGATATTCAGCATTATCACTAACAATCTCAGCAATTATATATTTAGCACCAATAAGAGCTTCATCAATAGACTTAACCTTATCATTAATAAATGCTTTCGCCTCAACATTATAATCTCTATTTTTAAACTCTAAAATCATTTTAGATAAAGGTTCTAATCCATTAGCAATAGCTTCTGTTGCCTTAGTCTTTTTCTTTTCTTTATATGGTCGATATAAATCTTCTACTTCAACTAATTTACTACATGCAAGAATCTCATTTTTTAATTCTTCAGTAAGCATACCCTTTTCATCTATTAAACGAATAACATCTTCTTTTCTCTTTAAAAGATTTACTTCATATTCATATACTTCATTAATACTGCGAATAACTTCTTCATCTAAAGCACCTGTTGCTTCTTTTCTATATCTAGCAATAAAAGGAATAGTATTACCTTCACTAAGTAAAGATAAAACTACTTCTACTTGCTTTTCTCTTATATTTAAATTTTTACTTATCTCTTTAATTATATTTTCATTCATATTGTAATCCTCCTACGCTCTATAATTGTAACATAGAAAAAGAAAAAACTATATTCAAAATATAGTTTTTGATATTTAAATTAAAATTTTATTTGTTCTTTATTAACTGTCACTATCGGTCTTATACCACTTGCTGTACTATGGCTCAAAAATCCTCCACCCTCATTTACATAAAACAAGGTAGATTTAGTGTCAGCACTTCCAGTCCAATAATATCCAGAAATAGGTCTTAACCAACTACTATAAGAAGAGCCATTACAAGTAAAACCTGTTTTTTTACAACCTAAAGCAACTAGTTGCTCATAACTAATTAAACTAGCAGAAGCAGTATTCAGATTAAAATTAATTTTTAAATAATTTTCATATGCTTCAACATAAGGATATAAATTTGATTTTTCATTATAAACATATGCAGGATACTTCGATACATTATAACTCCAATAATTAGAATTAGCAAATTTAATTGTACTAAAAGTAGTCGTTTGCACAGGATTATTTAAATCTTTAGTAATCATATACCTAGATAACATAGTAATTGTTTCTTCGTTACTTTCAATTATATAAAATTTTTCATTACCACAAGATATCATATTGCCAACTTTTGTACCAGTTCCAGTACAACTAGATAAAATAATAGTAGAATCATCTTGAGGAGGAGTTTCTTCTGGAATATCATCAGGTATTTCTTCTATAGGAGGAGTTGGTTCGTCTGGTTCATTTTTAGGAGGAAGAACATTTTCTTCTACCTGTGAATAATTATCTCCTTTTTGGTGTAATGTACATGTATTTATTCCATCTCCAATATTTCCTTCACTTTCAGCAACTAATACTACTAAATCAGTAGAACTATTTACTCCAAATCCATTCCAGTTATCTACTGCTGTTATAGTTGTTACTTTACCAGTTTCTGGTCTCTTTAAATTAAGTCCAGTTTGGATTTGTTTTCCACTTTCATTTAACTTAGACTGCGCTGTTGGATATAATCCATATCCAGCACTATCCTTAAAGGTATATCCATATCTATATGATGAAGTTTCATCATCATATTGAACTAAAACATATGCCCAGTAACTATCATTGGCTTGATACCATGCACCAAATGGATTAGTACCACCTCGTTCTAACGCAATACACTCAATTGGTACTGCATAAATAGTATTCGCATCAGTAAATGTATAAGTTAAATCATTTACTTCATTTACCATGGCTGTTATATAATTACCTATTGTTGATGTAACAGTCTTTTTTCTAGATTCAGTAATATATTTTGTAACACTTGGTATTGCTATTGCCATAAGTAAACCAAGTATTACTATTACAGCTAGTAATTCTATTAATGTAAAACCTTTATTTTTCTTCATAATACCATTCCTATTCTAGATATAATTTTATCATTCGTATTCACATATATCAAGATTTTACTTTGTACCACAAAAAAACAATTATTTATACCCAAATAAAAAAAGAACTGATAAACAATTCTTTTTTTAACAACTCAATTCACCTTAACCCAATCTTGTTTAGGTAAAAGTTCAGTAGTAGCAACACAAGTAGAAGTACTAGAATCAAAATTACATCTATTAATCAATGGATAATAACCATCTTTTAACACCCAATTATTATCTAGTTTCAAACTGTTTATATACCAATTAGAATTTTTCAAATTATTAATTGTTACTTTCTCTCCACCATAATAACAAGGAGCATTTCCAGTATATGAGCTATCTTCTCCATAATAACTATTAACAATTTCAGGTGCTGCTCTATCCGTATCATGAGGACTTAAAATTCCAAAAAAAGTTCTATACGTTGTTTGTTGAGTATTAGTAATCTTTCCTCTTGAAAAAGAATTAAAAGTAGAATTTCCACCACTTAATAAACCTAATAAAACAGTCGGTCCCCCACCACCATAACTTGTATTAGTATTATAAGAAACATTTCCAATATAATATGAATCAAATACTTGACCAGAAGATGTTAAACCTCCTATTTTTGGAAAATTATATCTATATTCAGCATCAACAATTATATCCCCAATTGCATACGAATTATATACATTATCTCTACCTAAACCAGCCATATTAAGAGGCGTATATGATTTTACATACATATCACCCTTATAAAAACTATTATAAATAGTACCTTTACCAATCCCATAAACTTCACCCGATTTAGTTTCCACATGAATATCAGAACTAACAGATGAATTTACTGATTTAAAATAAATAGAAGTAGCATTAATACCACCAACATAAGCCTCATTAGTTGCTTTTACATTAATATCACCAGTAAAATTAGAATCTAAAATATAATATCCTAAATTAGAAGACCTACTAGCAATACCACCAACAACAACATTATTACCAGAAACATCTATATCTAAATTTACATTTATTTTATTTACAGCATCATCAGCACCATTACCATAAGTAAATATTGAATAAGCCATTCCTCCTACATTACAAGCCCCTCCACACTTAGCTTGAATTTTTCCTGTAACACTTATATTAGATAATTGATATGTATAATAAGACTTAATCTCTTTAATAACAGGGCTTATATAAGCATCTCCTGCAGTATCTACAAAAAAGTTAACATCTTTCAAAGCTAAATTAGCTATATTAGTACTATAAAAACTTCCATCAAACTCACCAAATAACGATAAGTTAACAACCTTAGATGCATCAGTATTAACAATATTATAATTATAATTCTTTAAATAATGATTTTTTCCATCAAAGACTAACCTCAATTCATTATCGTTATTTGAATTAATTGTTGGGAATCCATCCCCTGAATTCAATTCTACAATCAAAGGTTCAACAATTCCATTATTATTAACATCCCCAAATTCTTTTGTATTAGAATTAACATATGAAGACGGATCTTTAAAATCCAAGTTTTTAGCTAATTCCACATAAAAATTACACCAAACTTTTCTACCTTCAAAAATAATAGGAGTATAAAAACCAGTCTCGTATTTTTTATTATTAATAATATTAGCAAAAGCTACTAAATCTTCCATAGATTCTATCAAATAAGGGTCGTTTTGCTTACCATTCCCTGTTAAAATCCCAGGAGTACTATCACAACTAGGATCTTTATTCGAGTTACATGTAATTTTGTCTTCTTCTACTTTAGCATAATTATCACCTTTTTGACATAAAGTACAGGTTGATATTCCATCTCCTATAGTGCCTTCACTAGTTGCTTCTAAAACTTGTAAATAAGTCGAAGAATCTACTTTAAACCCTGACTCTTGCCATTTAGCTAAACCAGTTAAAGAAGTAAGTTCCCCTGTCTTTGGTCTATTTAAATCATATCCTGTTTTAACTTGCTTACCATTTTCATCTATATTTCCTTGTATAGTTGGATACAATCCATAACCAGCACTATCTTTAAATGTAAATCCATAAATGTACTTAGAATTAACATCATCATATTGTACAAGTACATATGCAAAATATGCATCATTTGCTTGATACCAATATCCAAAAGGATCTGTTCCACCCCTTTCAAGTGATATACACTCTATTGGTACTGCGTAAATTGTATTAGCATCAGTAAATATATAAGAAAGATCGTTAACTTCATTAACAAGTGCACTTATATAATTACCTACCGTTGTAGTTAAAGTCTTTTTTCTAGATTCAGTAATATATTTTGTAACACTTGGTATTGCTATTGCCATAAGTAAACCAAGTATTACTATTACAGCCAGTAATTCTATTAATGTAAAACCTTTATTTTCCTTCATAACACCATTCCTATTCTAGATATAATTTTATCATTCGTATTCGCATATATCAAGATTTTACTTTATACCACAAAAAAACTAATCAAAGATTAGTTAAAAATTAGGTATATTAACAACATCATATATAACATTATGCTTATAATTAAAATTATTATTTAAACTATCAATCAACTTATCATAAATCATATCTATATCATCTATTTCTATCCCAAAAATTTCATAATAAAAATATTTTAATTTATCTAAATTATTATTAGTATAAGAACTTTTTATTTCATTAACTAATAATTTCTTTTTCTTAATTTCTTCCCTTGTTAAATAAATATCTTTTTCTTCTTTCTTTTCTAATATAATAAACTCCAAATCTAATAAATCAATTCTTCTGCCTAAAATAAATACATCTTCTATATCATAAATATAAATTATACTTTTAAACAAATTTTCTCCTTCATCATTAAATTCTATCGCAAAAGTTTTATTCAATTCTTCATCACAAAAAACACAAGCATATTCTACTTTATCTATTTTTTTATTACCATATACTTCTGTCTTATTATAAATTCTATTTAAAAAATCTTTACTTACCTTGATATCATTATTAAATAAACTATCAAAATTTTTAACTTTAAAAATAGGAATCTTTTTTATATATTCTATTTCATCATTTTCTTTCCATTCAAAAAACTCATACTTTTTATCGCGACACCAATTTAATATTAAATCATAAATATATATCAAGACTTTTTCCTCCTTTTTCATATAAAGAAATAATAATTAAAATAATTCCAACAAGTCCAAATAAACATTCTATTCTTTGAAAAATATATTTTAAATATTCTAAAAAACTATATCCCATAGTAGTTAAATTTAAATAAATAATTATAAAAGTAAATCCAATTACTGTTAAAATAAATCCAATTAAAAATAAAATTATTCTCTTTAACATAAACCACCTACTTTATATTATGTAAAAATAAAGATATTTATATTCAAATAAAAAAGATAAAGACTAATCTTTATCTTCTAACTCTAATTTATCTACTTCTACTCCACTAATTTCATTAAATCTTTTAGTTATCTTTTCAGTAGTAATATGTACATTTTCTACATCTTTATTAACACTTTGAATACTCTTAGCCAAATGATCCCATCTTTCTTTATATCTAGAGAATTCTTGTCCTAATTTATTTAATTCATTATGAATAATAGATGTGTACTTATCTCTTTCCATATTCTTAATAATCATTTGAACAACAGTTAAAGTCGAAATTAAAGTAGTTGGTGATGTTACCCATACATGTTTCTTATATGCATAATCAATAACGTCTTGATGATATGCATTAACTTCCGCAAAAATTGCTTCTGCTGGTAAAAACATAATTGCTTGATCACTAGTTTCATCTGGAATAATGTATTTACTACTAATCGCATCTATATGTTTCTTCATATCTGCTTTAAATAACTTTTCACACTTTTCTCTAACTTCTAAAGAATTCTTCTTATCTACCATCATTTGATAGTTTTCAAGTGGAAATTTAGAATCAATCGCAATTGTTCCTAAAGGTTCAGGTGCAAATAAAATCGAATCTGCTATTGTACCATTAGATAAAGTATGTTGAAGTCTATAAATCTTATCATTTTTTTCTCCAAACACATTACTTAAAATATGTTTAAGATTTACTTCTCCAAATATACCTCTACTCTTCTTATCAGTTAATACACTTTGTAAAGATACTATATCTCCTGATAAAGTCTCAATCTTCTTTTGAGCTTCATCTATTTTAGATAATCTTTCTAATATATTAGAGAAAGTCTTATTAGTCTTTTCAAAATTTTGATCAAGTCTTTCATTAACTCTATCATTAATAAGATTTAATTTTCTTTCAATCTTTTCATTCATCTTATCAAAATTACCATTTATTTCTTTATCAAAATCATTCTTAAAATAATTAATCTCTTTAGTTATATTGAATTCAAATCTACCTAACTTTTCTACTATTCTAGTTTCATCTTTTTTGTTTTTAAGCACTAATATAATTAATATAAGTACTAATAAAACTAATATACTTAATAAAACGATAATTGCTATTTCCATAAAATTACTCCTATTCTATATTATATTTTTTCATAACGAACTTAGATATCATAAAAGCCACTAACAACATTATAACAACTCTTATTAATATTGTAACATCCATAATACTATCAAATAAACTAGTACCTATAAATCCCCAAAAATATATTATAGATAATTTAGATATTAATAAAGATAAAAAGAACTTTCTAAAATTTACTTTAGTTATTCCACAAGCTATATTAAACATAAATGCAGGTGAAAAAGGTAAAGCCATTAATACTACCAAAGTTGAAAATTTAACATTTTTAATTGCATTAACTACTTTTCTTAATTTTTCTTTTTTCTTCTTACTCTTATTAATATATTTATCTATTCTATTTCCTACTAAATATTTAAAAAAGAAATAAGATATTAAACAACCTACTATTGTTGCTGACCAAGATAATAAAAAACCTATTATAAATCCAAATGCTTCTACATTTAATGCTATAAAAACAAATAAAGGTAAAAATGGTAATATTGATTCTAATATAATTATTAAAAATCCTAACCATATTCCATATAACTGAACATAATTAACTAAATTATTAACTATATCATTAATAATAATATCCATACTTCACCTTCTTTATATTATATATTTTACATTTCTAATTATAATATAAATAATAAATATAATAAATTGGTATTTTTAAATAATTGACAAAGTTTACTATTTTTCTTATACTCAATTTGATAAGGTAAGGTGAATATATGGAATTATTATTTTTATGTATAAAAGTATTCTTTGTAAGAATTACAGATGTAACTATGGGAACTTTTAGAACTATTCTTACTGTTAAAGCAAAACCAATTCAAGCTAGTATGATTGGTTTTATTGAAGTATTAATATGGTTCTTAGTTGTTAAAGAAGCCCTTAATACTGACTCTAATAGTATCTTTGTAGCAATAGCATACGCTGGTGGTTTTGCTACTGGAACTTTTCTAGGTGGTAAATTATCTCAAAAGTTTATAAGTGGAAATTCTTCTCTACAAGTAATTACTAAAAACAAAAAAATAATTGACGTTATTAGTGGTAGTGGTTATGGAGTAACAGTTATTGACGCTAAAGGATATAATGATGCTAAAAAATATATGTTACTAATAGAAGTAAATAATAAAAATATTGGTGATGTAAAAAATATAATTAAAAAATTAGATAAACAAGCATTTATTATCATAACAGAAACAAAACTAGTTCAAAATGGATACATAAAATAAAGGCATTAAGCCTTTATTTTTTTATACTTTTTATTTTTTATATTTTAAATAACTATTATATCCACCATCTATATTAATAACATTATACCCTATTCCCATAAGTTCTAAACAACATCTAAGACTAGTATTACCACTATCACATAATAAATAATAAATTTCATTCTTATTTAAATAATTACTAGGATTAGTAACCAAAAAAAGATATGGAACATTAATAGAACCGGGAATGGTACCTAAACTATACTTATAATTATCTCTAATATCAACAATTCTAGGATTAGATATATTCATTAAATTAAAAATATCTATACTCTTCATAAATACCTCCCATAGTATATTATGAAAAATATAGATATCAATAAATTTTATTAGTCTATATTTTATTTATTTTCTCTTTTCATTTTTTCTTCTAAATAAGTATCGTAATCAGTCATTCTATCTATTAAACCATCATCAGTAAGTTCAATAATTCTATTAGCTGTTGTTTGAACAAATTGATGGTCATGAGAAGAAAATAATAATTCTCCATTAAACTTCATTAATCCATTATTTAAAGACGTAATACTTTCAAGATCCAAGTGGTTTGTAGGTTCATCTAAAATAATAACATTACCTGCTTCTAACATAATTTTAGATAACATACATCTAGCCTTTTCTCCTCCAGATAAAACTCCTACTTTTTTAAATACTTCTTCTCCAGAAAATAACATTCTACCTAAAAATCCACGTAATACAGTAACATCATCTACATGATAATAATTACCCATCCATTCAGTAATGTCTTGATCTTTATTAAAATATTCAGCATTATCTTGAGGCATATAACTACACTTAACAGTTTTTCCCCATTCCACTGTACCACTATCAGGCATATCTTCACCCATTAATATTCTAAACAAAGCAGTCTTAGCAATATTATTAGTCCCTACAAAAGCAATCTTATCTCCCTTTTGCATAATAAAACTAACATTATTTAATACTTTCTTACCATCTATTGTTTTACTAATATTTTTAACAGTTAATACTTCCTTACCAGTTTCTCTTTCTGGTTTAAAATCAATAAAAGGATATTTTCTAGATGATGGAACTATTTCATCTAAAACTATCTTATCTAACATTTTCTTTCTACTAGTAGCTTGCTTACTTTTAGATGCATTCGCAGAGAATCTTGCAATAAAAGATTGTAATTCTTTTATCTTTTCTTCTTTCTTCTTATTTTGTTCTTTCATTTGTTTTAATGCTAGTTGACTAGATTCATACCAGAAATCATAGTTACCAATATATAATTTAATCTTACTATAATCTATATCTGCTATATGCGTACAAACTTTATTTAAGAAATGTCTATCATGTGATACAACAATAACTGTATTATTAAAATTAATTAAAAATTCTTCTAACCAATTAATAGCTTCAATATCTAGGTTATTAGTAGGTTCATCTAGTAAAAGAATATCTGGATTACCAAATAAAGCTTGCGCAAGTAATACTTTAACTTTTTTGTTATTAGGAAGTTCTTTCATTTGTAAATAATGAAGATCTACTTCTACTCCTAAATTATTTAAAAGTTCTGCTGCTTCACTTTCTGCTTCCCATCCATTAAGTTCCATAAATTCAGCTTCTAGTTCACCTAGTCTCATTCCATCTTCATCTGTAAACTCAGTATGAGAATATAATTCTTCTTTTTCTTTCATAATCGCATATAAACGACTATTCCCCATAATAACAGTATCAATAACTCTTTCTTCATCATATTCATAATGATTTTGACGAAGTACAGCAAGTCTTTCACCTTTATCAATAATAACTTCACCATGAGTAGTATCAATTTCCCCTGATAAAATCTTTAAAAAAGTACTTTTTCCACTTCCATTAGCTCCAATTAACCCATAACAATTCCCTGGAGTAAATTTAATATTAACATCTTCAAATAAAGTACGCTTTCCAAACTTTAAAGTAACATTATTAACTTGAATCATTTTATCACCTCAAAACTGCCTATAATTCTATCATATAAAAAGAAAAAAGTCACTAATAAAGCAACTTATATCTTTTTCTTAATTTTTTCTATATCTAATGAACTTTCTATCATCATATTAGACTCTATATCGTAAATAGGTAAAAATATATTATTTTTTCTCATAATTTCATTTAATTCTTCATAATAGCTAACAACATCTTTTAATCTGTTCTTACCACTAACAAACTTCATCTTTCTAAACTCTTCACTACTACTAAAAAAATATTTATATCCAAACATACTATCTAAAATAAAACCAACTGGTAAATTTAACCCAACTACATAATCAAGTGGTATCTCATCTTTTACTCGGTACTCACCTTCTAAATCCGTTTTCCCCATTTCTACATATTTAAAAGAGTCTCTTTCCGAAATAATAGATGGTTTATAAATACCTGGTAAAGTACCTTTAACAATTAGACTTAATTTTTTCTTCGCAAACAAATCATAAGCACCTACTGATAAATTTGAAACACTTCTTCTACTAAGACAAACTTCATCTCGATAATTCATCCTCAAAGTTTTTGAATCATATCCTCCTTTATTTAAAGAAAGTATCTTACCACTTTTAAAAATTCGATCTAAAACCTCTAAAGATTCATCTTTTCCTAAAATAATTGAATGAAAATAAAAAGCATTAATATCTAAATCTATCATATACATCAAGTCCTTAAATTAATTGTAACATATCAAAATAATAAATTAATTATAAAACATAGGAATACCCCTATAAAAGTTGGTATAACAATTGATAAAAAAGTATAATACCATGAATCAGTTTCTTTTTTTATTGTAAGACAAGCCGTTGAACATGGATAATGAAATAAAAATAATATAATTACTGATACTGCCGTTAAAATAGTCCATCCATTATCTATAAGTAAATTTCTTAATTCAAATAAACTACTATATTCAACCAATGAACCACTATTCAAATAACACATAAGCATAATTGGCATAATTATTTCATTAGCAGGAAATCCTAAAAGAAAAGATAAAATAATTACACCATCTAATCCTAGTAAATTACCAAAAGGATTAAAAAAACTAATTAAATGATTTAATATACTAATACCTGAAATATTAATATTTGCTAAACACCAAATTATAAAACCACATGGAATTGCTACTATTACTGCTCTACCAAGAACAAATAAAGTTCTCTCAAAAATAGAAGTTATAATTGTTTTCATAATTCTAGGTCTACGATAAGGCGTAAGTTCTAAAACAAAAGATGAAGAGTAACCTGATAATATTGTCATAGATAATATCTTAGAAACTAAAAAAGTCATCAATACACAAAATAAAATTATTAACAATAATATTCCTGTTGATAAAAATAGTGATGATAAACTACTATTTATTCCTACAAAAAACATCGAAATAAGTGCGATTATCGTTGGAAACTTACCATTACAAGGAATAAATACATTAGTAAGTATCGCAATTAACCTTTCTCTCTTAGAATCAATAATTCGACACCCAGTAACCCCTACACAATTACAACCAAACCCCATAGCCATAGTTAAAGCTTGTTTACCACAAGAAGAACATTTACTAAACATTCCATCTAAATTAAATGCTATTCTTGGTAAATAACCAAAATCTTCTAAAAGAGTAAATAATGGAAAAAATATCATCATTGGTGGTAACATTACACTAATAACCCATGTAGTAACTTTATATACCCCATTAACAAATAAATCTACTAAAACTTTAGAAATACCTAAATCAATTAAACTATTAAATAAAATATCTTCTAAATAAGAAAAAAAACTAAATAACATACTAGAAGGATAATTACTAATCTTTATCGTAAGTAAAAATATTAATCCTAAAAACAATAACATTATTGGTATACCTAATGACTTACTAGTAAATATTTTATCAAGAACTCTATCTTTAGAATAATCTTTATCAAAAGAAACTGTCTTATTATATATATCACTAGCTTTATTATTAATACATTCAACCATTTCATCATCTATATCATAAACACCTATTTCTAACTCTGATAAAATATCTATATTTAAAAGATTATTAATATAACTAACAACCATTTCATCTCTTCTTAAAATATTTAAACTTAACCATCTCTTATCAATAGATAAATCATATTTATCTAAAAAAGAACTTATATAAGAAATTTTATCTTCTATAAAAGAAGAATATTTTAACTTAAAAGAACTACTCTTTCTACCTTTATAATTATATATAAACTCTTTTAATTTATTTAAACTATTCTTTTCAAAACCACAAGTTTCAATAACTTTAATATCTAATAATTTTTCTAATAAAACTTTATTTATACTTATATTTTTCTTTTTTGCTTCATCAATTAAATTTAAACATAAAACTAAATCTTTATTTATTTCTTTTAACTGTAATACTAAATTAAGATTTCTAAGTAAAGATGAAGCATCACATACAACAATTATAAAATCATAATCGTCAAATATTAAAAAATCTCTTGCTATTCTTTCTTCTTCTGAATGTGGAAGTAAAGAATAAATTCCAGGTAAATCATAAACATAATGTTTTGTATCTTTATATTTCATTATTCCTTCTGTAGTTCCAACTGTCTTACCAGCCCAATTTCCTGTATGCTCTCTTGAATGAGTTAAAGAATTAAAAATCGTACTTTTACCTACATTAGGATTACCTGCTAAAGCAATTTTTTTATTATGCATTTCTTCGCCTCACAATAATATTTTTCGCATCATTATCTCTAATACCAATCAAAGTATTCCTAATCTTATACGCTCTAATTCCTCCACAAATACTATCATATAAAACTACTACTTCAGTACCATAACTAAGACCAATATCTAAAAGTCGTCTTTTTATATCGAATAAAGATTCTACTCTTTCAACATAAACCTTTTCTCCTACCAAACACTTATCTAAAGATAAATCTATCACTGCACCACCCCTAGAATAATATATGTAAATAAAAAAAGAGAGTTCTAACTCTCTTTTTCTTTACTTCCAAATTTAAAATTTTTCATATCTAAAACAGCAGGTTCATATCTACTATTATCACTAAAAAATAATCCACTATAGAAATAATCACTATTCTTAGAGACACTACCAGCAACAGTTGAGTCATACCAATAATAAACACCATCTAACTCAACAAAATTCCAAGCATGACCTTCTCCATCATAATTACCTACTACTAAAATAGAATCTATTCCTAGTCTTTGAAATAATAACTGACTAGCCGCTGCAAAACCAGCACATACACTATCATCACTTAATAAAGCACTCCAAGCCGTACCACTTTTTCTAGTCATAATGGTACTATAAGTTGTAGTCTCACCAAGCCAAGTATAAACTGCTTTAACTTGTTCCTCTTCACTTAATTTCTCAAACTTAGAAGCAAGTTCATCTATTTTTCTAAGCAGTCTTCTTTCAACAAAATATAAACTTAATTTATTTTGAGTTACATAATGATGTTTTATTACAACACCAATTCCAGTACCATATGAATAACTAGATGTTCGATACCAAAACAAATCAGGATGTTCCATTAAAACAATATCAACAATTTTAGAAATAGAACCAGCACATACATGTTCATCACTATAACCAAAATCTCTACAATCAAGTACAGTTTCTTTTTCAACATTCTTTAAATCATTTAAAAATTCTATATAAATTTTCTTTTCTTTAACATCTAAATATTCATTATAATATCTACCATCACTATAATATAAATCCGTAACATAATGAATAGAATCTTTATCTATTCTACTATCAATTTCTACAGGTCTAAAATAATTCTTATATAAAAATATCACTATAATAGATAAAGCTATTACTAATATAGATATACCAAAAATCTTTCTCTTCTTATTTCTTTGATTTATCTTTTGTTCTTTTTCAAGTAAATATAATCTTCTTTCTTCAGTCATAACAGGTTCAGTATTTGTATAACTACTAACACCACCATACATATTACTACTAGGCATCACACTACTATTTATATTGGTATTATTACTTAGATTATTTACATTATTATTAATATTGTTATTAAAATTATTTTCATCCATATTAATACCTACTACATACGATCTTTCTTAGTTAATTTTCTCATACAAAAAGTACATCTAACTTTATCTTTATCTAAAATTTCAATATTTCCACATGTCTTACATTTGACTAATTTCTTTTTATCCACAGTTTTTGTGGAAATTATATTATCATTAGAAACTTTAACATTAACTAAATATCCAAGTTTTATTAACTTATTAATATTATTTTTTACATCTTCTATATTTTCTAAAGTCTCATCTTGAATAATAGTAATATCTTTAATATGTCTAATATTAATAAACTCAGTATAAATCATAAATCTTTCACATATTTTATTTAAATATGAAGATCCAATAAAAGAACTAATTACAACCATAATTATATATACATAAATATATATAAAATTAAAAGAATACATATCTAAATTCATATGACTATCTATTAAAGAAACATATACAGAATAATTAGCTAAAAAATATATAACACCAACTAATATTCCTAAAAAACCAACTATCTTGAAATTAGTTGCTACTTTCTTAATATTACGTAAATTTTCTTCTGTTTTTAAAACAATATAATATACTCCTAAAGGAAATATAAGTATTAACGATAAAACAATTATATATAGAGGCATATTCCTTTTGTCTAAATCCTTCATATACTCCTCCTAAACATCCTATTCTAACTAAATATATCAATTTAATATGATTATGTCAAACAACAAAAAAGATAATTGTTAATTAATTATCTCTTCTAAATATTAATCTTTCTAAGAAACTTTTTACCTTTGGTTTTTCACACTCACATTCTAAAACATCATCACTACTTATATTACCTATTCCTACATGGATAGAACTAATACTAGTAGCATTTTTATGAACATCCAAAATAAATTCTTTTGATTTTGATGAATCAATACTACTATATAAAGATGCCATTCTAGAAACAATTGTCTTAGGTTTTTCTAAAGAACAACTAATTACTCTACCATTAACTATCTCTTTATGATAATAACTATCAAGTAATCTTAACATATTTAATCCTTCACTATATTTACCTGATGTATACAAATCACTAGAAACTTTTACTATATCTAATTTACTTGTTAATTCAGTATAACTATCACTATCTAAAATAATATTTATTGCTTTAATAAAATAATCTTCATCTTTACTTAACTCATCAAACATATATATATTAAATGTTTTTATTTTAGAAAATATCTCTTTACGAATTAAAACATTATCTTCAACTTCTTTTAATTTATTATTTACATACCAAAATCTATCATAAGTACTTAGAATATCACTATTAAATAAATCTACTACTACACTTCTTTCTTCTTTATCAAAGTTATCCATAGAATATTTAATAATTGAAGAAGTAAGTTTACCATCCATATCTCTATCTAAAAGTATAAACATACTTTGATAATATAAATAAGAATCATTTACCTCATCATCACTACAAGTTAATATATATTTAAATAAATCTCTTAATTCTGGTAAATCTTTATAATTTTTATTACTAATAATTTTTTCTATTAAATCAAGTCTATTACTATTAAATAAAAAATCTTTAGAATATGAATTAGATAAAATATCATTAATAATTATATTAAAAGTATCAAAATCATCTTTATGATAACGATAAACTTCTAAAAACATATATAAAATATTAAAAGTATTAATATATTTATCTGGCAAAATCTTTCTTCTATGAAATCCAAAAGTACTAGAAAAACACTCTTTATATTTATCAATAAATCTATTATCTTCATTATCATACATATCTTTTAAAAGAGTTTTTAAACCATTATTTGCTTCAAGTGCACTTGTAAAAAACTTTCTTTTAGAATTATCTTCTAAATGTAAATTGGTATAATCATAAATAAAATTAGATAAACTAACTGATATTTTAATACGCTCAAACTCTCTATCACTAATCTCCATATAATACCCCCATAAAACGACTAGATTATACCATAAAAAACAAAAAAAGTAAAGAAAAAGAGGATTACTCCTCTACATTTAACTTTTCATTTATTAAAAAATCTATTTCCTCTTCAGTCATCAACTTCTTAAGTTCAAATCTATACTTATCTTGATCTTTTTTATTTAATTTTAAAAATACATCAATTGCTTGATTACAAACTATATTTTTCCAATAAAATAATTCTTTAGATTCACCATAAACACAACATAATTCATTATAAGTAATATAAAAATTACAAAAATGGTTTAATCTCTCAATGTTATTAGAATTAGTAGTCATCCCTCTATCATCATAATAATAATATCCTTTTATATCGACTTGCGATAAACTAGAAGCATTACTAAGAAAATGATAAGAATAAAATATAGCTTCAGAAAAATTATCATGCTTTACATCTGGATTTAATAATGGAATTGTCTTTTTATAAACCTTTTTAGATATTAATTTATTAGCTAAAGTATTTTTAATTTTTTTATCAGCAAAATACTCGAGTAAATTACCATGATAATCACCAAATTTTCTCAGTTCAAAAGATTTTTTAGAAGATGCAATCATAGAAAACTCTAAAATATCACATTTTCTTTCAACTGCAATATCATACAAAGTAGCTAAAGTATCAGGCATTAATTTATCATCACCATCAACTAAATAAGCATATTCACCAGTACATTTCTTCAAACCATTATATCTAGAAAGAATAGTACCACAGTTTTCATAATTTCTAACTATTTTTATTTCCGGATACTTTTTGGTATAACTTTTTAAAATCTCATTAGTTCTATCAGTCGAGCAATCATCAACACAAATAATTTCTTTCTCTATTTTTTGAGAAACTATAGAATCCAAACATTCTTCTATATAATCTTCTTTATTATAAATAATTATTACTAAAGATACTTTAGGTTTATTCTTTTTAAATAATTTAAACATATTATCACCTATATTAAATAAAAATGGTTATCTCTAACCATTTCGTTTTATAAATTAATTTTAGTTACTTCCACCAACATGAGAAACGCCACCACCAGTATATACATTAGTTAAAGTATAACTACCATCTTTTTCAATCTTACTAGAACCATTTTTACCTGATATTTTTTTTGATTTGTCAGAAGTATAAACAGTGTCATCTTCTACAATAAAATTATCAGTATTATAACTACTATTTATCCATTGTGTTAAAGTCATGCCATCTTCATAACTATAACTTTTTCCATCAATTTTAAATGTTAATAATGGTGTAACAACTACATTATCATCATCACTACCACTAGAACCATCGTTATTATTATTACTTCCTCCACCTATGTTTCCGCCATAGTTTGGATCATTAATTCTATCTTGTTCTATAGAAGCATAATTATCATCTTTTTGTAGAAGTGTACATGTAGTTTTACCATTTCCAACTTCTCCTTCTTTCATTGCCGCAAGTACTACTAAATCAGTTGATGAATCTACACTAAATCCACTCCAGTTAGTTGTTGATGTTATTGTTGTAACTTTTCCATTTGCTGGTCTTGTTAAAGAAAGACCTGTTTGTATTTGTTTTCCTTGTTCATTTAATTTTGCTTGAGAAGTCGGATATAGTCCATATCCTGCACTATCTTTGAATGTATATCCATATGTATATGATGATGTTTCATCGTCATATTGTACAAGCACATATGCCCAGTATGCATCATTTGCATGTAACCAGTGTCCAAACGGATTTGTCCCACCTCTTTCTAGAGCAATACATTCAATTGGCACTGCATAAACTGTATTATTTCCAGTAAATGTGTATGTTAAATCATTTACTTCGTTTACTGCAGCTGATATGTAATTACCAATAGTTGATACTACTGTTTTCTTTCTTGATTGTGTAATATACTTTGTTACACTTGGTATTGCTATTGCCATTAATAGTCCTAGTATTACTATTACCGCAAGTAATTCAATAAGTGTAAAACCTTTTTTATTCTTCATAAATTCACTCCTCTACTATATAAATCTATTTTAACATTAACGAATATCTTAATCAATAAAATAAAGACAACTTTATCATATAAAAAAGATGCCTTAGCATCTTTCATCACATAAATCCCCTAACATATCATGAATATAATCAGTATATATTCCATATAATTCTTCATATTGTTCTTCATTTAAAGCTTGGAAAGGATTCTTTTGAGATTCAACAGTATCTAAATGTAATCCAATTATTTCCCCCTCTTTTACAAAGAATACTATTGGTACATAAATTCTTCTTTCCCCTGTAAAATAATCATATCCTTCTTCATCTTGAACAAAATATTCTTCTAAATAATCATGAAATAATTCAAGCAATTTATAATATTGATCAGTTCCTTTTTTCTCTAAAACTAATTTACCTTCTTCTACTTTATAACTAGATCTTTCTTCACCCATATCAATATAATAAATTTTATCAACACCTGCATCACTTGCTGCATGTAACAAAACAGGAACAGCAGTACGACACCATGGACAATTAGGATATCCTAAATAAATAATTCCACTACGTCCACTTAAAATACTTTCTATTTCTTCAGCATTACTATATTTGATTGGATTTTCTTTATCTATTTCTAAAGAAGGATATTTCATACCATATGCTTCTTTACCATTTATTGCTTCATATTCCCTTTTAAATCTTTCACCATCAGTTTCAGTCATTTTTACAAATTCTTCTTTTACATCATCAAAAGTAAAAGCAACAAATCCTATAAGTACTAAAGCCGATATAATTAATATAATAAATTTATAATTCTTCTTCATACTCTTTCACCCTACAAAAATTATAATATAATAAGACTCTTTTTTCAACAAAATACCCCAAATATAAAATAAACTTTTATATAAATATCTTAATTTACTAATATTAGTACTAATGATATAATAATATTGGTGATTTATATATGATATATTTATGGTTTAGTTTAATAATAGTTTTTATAATAATAATATTTGTAATAGTTAATAAAGCAACAATTAAAAGAAATAATATTGAAAATGCTTATAGTAGTATGGATATAATGCTAAAGAAAAGATATGATTTAATCCCTAATTTAGTTAAAACAATTAAAGCATATATTAAACATGAACAAGAAACTTTTAAAAATATTACTGAACTAAGAGAAAAAGGAATAAACTCACAAACTAATGAAGAAAAGTTTAATATTAATAATATGATTAATAATGAATTAAATAGTATCTTTATGTTATCAGAAAATTATCCCGAATTAAAAAGTAATATTCACTTTATTCAACTACAAACTATTCTAAATGATATTGAAGATCAAATATCTGCCGCTAGAAGAACATATAATGCACATGTTACTGACTATAATATTTTTATCAAAATAATTCCAATTAATATAATAACATTCATTTTAGGTTATAAAAAATATCCATTATTTGAAGCTAAAGAAGAAGAAAAAAAATTAAAAAATTGGATGAATGAAAATGAATAATAAAGATTTATTTAAAAATTTCTATAATGATTTATATAAAGAAATATTAGATGAATATTATTTAGAAATAGATAATATTCATAAAAAAAGCAAGAAATCTTTAACTTTTACTTGTGTATTATTTTCAATAATACCAACTATCTTATTTTGGATTATATTTTTTAATAAAGAATACCTAATCGCATTTATAATAATAACTATCATATATAATATATCAGTAATACTATTTATAAAAAGTTCTCATAAAGATGATCGTAATGAAATACTAAATCAAATTAAATATAAAATACTAGACGATATGATTACTCTAATTACAAATGAACAAGATTCAGAAATTATGCCAAACAACAGAATCAGTCAAACATCTTTTGAAAGAACTAATCTATTTAATTTAAACAATGTTCATTATACAGGATCAAATTATATTCAAACATCACTAGACTCTATTCCTATCGTATTAGGAGATATGAATATTTATACTTACGTAGACGTAACAAAAGAAGAATATTTTTATATTGGATCTAGAAGATTTAAAAGAACATACAAAACCAAAAAGAAAAAAGATATATTTGTAGGTTGTTATATTGGTTCTAATATGAATAGAAAAAATGATAGTCTAATTCAAATAGTACCCAAAAATATAAATAATATTATTAATAAAAAAATAAACAACTACTATAACTTTTGTCCAATAGAACTAAAACTAGAAAATTTAGATTTTTCTAAAAGATATTCAGTATATAGTAATGATGAAATAAAAGCTAGAATGGTTTTAACTTTAACTATGATGGAAAGTATTAATGAACTAGAAAATATTTTAGATAATAAAAAATATATAATATTTAAAAATGATGGTAGATATAGTGTTTTTATTGAAAATTTTACTTTTGAAAATATATTAAATAAATATTTATCTAATAAAAGAAATAAAAATAAAGAAATGGATAGTATATATAATATTTATAGTGATTTATCTAAATTATTTGAAATAGTTTCTATTCTTAATAATAGTAAATAAAAAAGTCTTAAAAGACTTTTTTATTTTTCTATATTTAATTTATTTAATAATTTATCTATATCTTCATCTTCAATAAAAGATGTACCTACTTCACTATGTGAAATATGATCATGAAAATCACTACCACCAGTACATAAAAGATTATACTTCTTACATAAATCTTTATAATAAATTGTATCTTCTTTAGTATTATCTGGATAATTAGCTTCTAACCCATCTATTCCCATATTAATAATATCTAAATCATTAAATTTACCTTTATTATGCACTGGATGTGCCCATACAGCAATTGCATTATTACGATGAAGTAAATCAATAGCCTCTTTAACACTCGTATTAGAAGTTGCAACAAACGCCGGAGATTTATTAGATAAATACTTATTAAAAACTTCATTCAAAGGCATATTGTATTTTTCTGATATTTCTCTAGCTATGTGTGGTCTTGCAATAATTTCCTTATATTTAGAAGAAATATCATCATAATCAACTTCAATATCAAAACATTCTTTTAAATTAGCAATCATTTTCTTTGCACGAATAATTCTTTTATTTTTCATATCTTTTAAAAATGTAATTAATTCACTACCAGGATTACAATTATTATAAAAATATCCAAGTATATGAACATTTTCACCCATATACCAAGTTGATAATTCTACTCCTATTAATACCTTAATAGGTAACTTATCTTTAACTTCTAAATAAGCATTATAACTATCTAAATTATCATGATCCGTTATCCCAATAATATCCATTTCTTTCTCTTTAGCCATTACTACTAAATCATATACAGAATAAATACCATCAGAATAAATTGTATGACTATGTAAATCTGCCTTCATATAATCACCTAATCCCTATAATCTTTATACATATCTTTATAACTTTCTTTTCCAAACATCATATCATATGTAAAATCCGCTATTGCTTCTTGCCCTTCATCATTATATTTAGCTTTTCTTTTTATATAAGAAGCATCTTTCTTAGAAATAACGTTGTCTTTTATTTCTTTTTTTATACTATTTTTTATTATCTCTTTTCTATCCATATCCACCAACTCATATGTATTATAACATGTTTAATTATTACATATTAATTATAATCCAAAAATATTAATTAATATAATATTTATTAATTATATAAATTATAAGCAATTATTATAATAAAAAAGAAATATATCAAATATATATTTCTTCTTTTTTTTCTTTGTCGGGGGTTTTATTTTCCTTATATTGATACTTTTTAATTTCAACCACAGATTTTTTCTTTAAACTTTTTTTAACATCAATAACCCTTTGATTTTTAGACCCACGAAACATTACATCAAAACTCTTCTTAGATAAAATAAATGGTCCATCTATTAGTACATCTATTTCATTTAAAAACTCTAAAATATTTTTTTGTGTTTCAGCAAGAATCATTAATTTTTCAAAAGTATAACCTGTATAACACCAAACATTTAATCCACATTCATGACAAAACTTTGCAAGTTCTAGACAAGCATCGATTTGACAAAAAGGATCACCACCACTAAATGTTACACCAGTCTCTTCATTTAAAGATTTTATCTCTTTTTTCAACTCCTTTGTATCAACTACAAAACCACCATTAACATCATGCGTCTCTGGATTATGACAACCAAAGCAGTTATGGATACATCCCTGAGTCCATATTACTGCTCTGATTCCCTCACCATCCACAATACTATCTCTTTGTAATGGTGCAGCTAATCTAATTTCCATTATTATAGATAAACTTCTTTTCCACCGTGTTTTACTCTGTCTTCTACTTCAGCACGTTTACCATCATTAAAACGATCAACTGTACCTACTAGATAACCAGTAATTCTTCTGATTCTTTCGAATCCTACCCCTTCTCCTACCATTTTTACATTTTTTTCTTTTTCTTCTTTCATACTACTTTTACCTCTCTCTTCTTTTATTTACAACCACAATTTAATGTAGTTATTTTCTCTAAACTAACACTTTCACCTTCACGTCTTCCACATCCAGGACAAACGTCTCCGATTACTCCAACATATCCACAAACTGGATCTCTATCTACAGGATGGTTAACAGCTCCATAACCAATTCCTTCTTCTTTCATTATTCTAACTACTCTTTCAAACGCATCTAAGTTTTCACTTGGATCTCCATCAAGTTCAATATATGAAATATGTCCAGCATTTGTAAGTGCATGATATGGTGCTTCTTTATGAAGCTTATTCTTAATTGTAATATTATAATGAACTGGTATATGGAATGAATTTGTGTAATAATTTCTATCTGTTACACCTTTAATTTTTCCATATATAGCTTTATCTATACTAGTAAATCTTCCACTTAAACCTTCAGCTGGAGTTGCTAAACAAGTAAAGTTAAGATTATATTTTTCTGAGAATTCATCACATCTCTTACGAATATGACCAACAATCTTTAATCCTAATTCTTGAGCTTCATCACTTTCACCATGATGTTGTCCAATTAATGCTTTTAAACATTCAGCAAGACCAATGAAACCAATACTTAAAGTACCATGTTTTAATACTCTTCTAATTCTATCATTATCTTTTAATTTTTCTGAATCTAACCAAACACCTTGTCCAAGCAAGAATGGGAAATTATAAATATGTTTACTACATTGAATTTCAAATCTTTCTAATAATTGATCTTTTACCATTTCAAGAAGATCATCAAGTTCAGCATAGAAACTATCCATATCAGCTTCTTCTTTACCACTAACAATACCATGTTTAATACCAAGTCTTGGTAAGTTAATAGAAGTAAATGATAAGTTACCTCTACCTGGAGTAACTGATTTATCAGGATCTACTGCATTTGCAAGTACCCTTGTACGACATCCCATGTATCCTACTTCTGTCTTAAAGTCTCCTGGTACATAATATTGTAAATTGTATGGAGCATCTATAAATGAGAAGTTAGGGAACAATCTCTTCGCAGATACTTTACAAGCTAATTTAAATAAATCATAGTTAGGATCTTCTTTATTATAGTTAACCCCTTCTTTTACCTTAAATATTGATATAGGGAAAATTGGAGTTTCAGCATGTCCTAAACCTTTATCTACTGCAAGTAAATAGTTTTTAGTAACCATTCTACCTTCTAAACTAACATCTGTTCCAAAGTTAATTGATGAGAATGGTACTTGTGCACCAGCTCTTGAATGCATTGTATTTAAATTATGTACAAATGCTTCCATAGCTTGGAATGTAATTCTATCACTCTTAGCCAAAGCTTTATCATAAGCCATAGAGAATAATCTCTTTAATTGATCACTTTCTTTAGCATATTTATCAAACATAGTAAGATCTACATCTATACTATCTAATTTATCTATATCTTTAGCAATACTACTCATATTAATAAATTTATTAAAATCTGAATAATCTAATAAATCAGCAATAGTTTGCTTAAATTGTTTTTTAAATGTCTTTAATACCCCAGGAGCTAAATAATAATCAAAAGCTGGAATACTTTGACCACCATGTTGATCATTTTGGTTTGATTGAATAGCAATCGCAGCTAAAGCTGAATAACTCATAATATCATTAGGAGTTCTTAAATGACCATGTCCTGTTGAAAAACCATTTTTAAATAACTTTTCTAAATCTATTTGCATACATGTAGTAGTACCCATTGGCATAAAATCCATATCATGGATATGAATATCACCATTATCATGACTATCTGCATATCTCTTTTTCATTAAATAAGCTTTTGCAAATTCTTTAGATACTGTAGAACCATATTGAAGCATAGTTCCCATTGCTGTATCACCATTTACATTAGCATTTTCTCTTTTTGTATTATCTTCTACTGATGATTTTAATCCAAGTCCTTCAATTGTCTTTAAGAACTTATGCATTTTCTTATCATCAACAAACATTTCACGAGATTGTCTTCTCTTTTCACGATAATCTGCAAAAGATTCATATACATCTGTATAACCTTTTTTCTTTAATTCTTCTTCTATTAAATCTTGAATTTCTTCAATCTTAATCTTTTCAGCGTCTTTATATTCTTTATTAATTCTCTTCATTACAGCTTGAAATACTTTTTGACTATCTTTTTCAGTATATTCTACCCCTAAAGATAAATAAGCATATCTATCTGTTTTTAGGTTATCAAAACCCTTTTTAATTGCTACTGCAATCTTCATACTGTCAAAATCAACTTTTTTACCATTTCTTTTGACTACCTTTAAGTTACTTAATGCGTCTTCCATAACTTTTACTCCTTCCATTATTACCTCTTCTCTTTAAAAAAATTGTAATATATATATTGAAAACAAGTCAACAAATTTCAACACTTTTTTTTATCAAATTTCAAACTTATGTTTGGTACGTTTTTCTATTTCCCTTATATATCAAGATAAAAAACAATTTTTATAAAAAAATTAATTTTTTCAAAATTTACATTTTTTACATTTTTAATTTTTTTCTTTTTTTGTCAAAAACTGTTTTAATGTCGTGAAACATCATTTTTCCTTTATTTTCAAGGGTTTAACACTTTATTAACATATTTTTTACAAAAAACTTTTTTCAAAAAAAACTTGACTTTTTAAAATTTGACATTTTCCATTTTTTTATTTTTTTGTTTTTCCTTAAAAATCAAGGTTTTATATTTTTATTAATTCTATGTCAAAAAACAAAACAGTTTACTAATGATTAACATACTTCATTTGTCGAACAAAAAAAAGACGATTTTTAATCGTCTTTTTAAGTAACTAAACTCTTTCTATTACAGCCATATAATTTCTTATTTTTCCAGCCCAAGAAGTTGAACCACCAGCATACTTTTTAGCCATTTTTTCTGGAGTATTTAAACCTTTTTTATAATAATTTCTAGATAAATTACTTAAAAAACCATTTATTCCATCTTCTAAAGTAGCAAAAGATTGCCATCTACCACTACGTCCACGCATTCCACCAACATTATTTTTATTTTTAACAAGTCTACTACATTCATTATTACATCCAGTTTCATGCATCATAATCGCAACTGCAACATAAGGATCAACACCCATTGCCAAACTTTGTGTCGCTATCAAACTACCTTGATTAGCTAAAGCCCCTTTATCTTTTAAATAACGATTTAACTTTAAAGTTAATTCTTCAATCGTTAAACCAGCATAAACTTCTTCTCTTTCAATCTTTACTGCAATATTACTAATATCTGCCTTATCAGCTTTTCCACTAATACTACTACCTACATCACTAATATTAATATCTTCTTCTATTACTTCATCATTAACATTACTAACACTGTTAGTCATATATAACTTAATACCATCACCAAATACAGCAGTTATAAGCATAACAAATAGCAATAAAAACATTATACAAAGGATTTTTATCCTACTAATTTTCACTTATAAATTCACCTCGTTTATATTCAACCAAGCAAATTAATTTTAGCATACCTAAAATAAAAAAGCAAATTACATAAAAAAAGAGAAAACTACTTCTCTCTTCTTCTTAACATTCCTACTATTTTTAAAGATTCTTCATCTTTAAAATATTTAACTCCTACCATCGCATCCTCAACATAATCTTCATTATAGTAAGACGCACCAAGTAACTTACAAATTAAAACATCAGGTTTAACATCCATAATCCCTTCAATTCTAGCCCATAACAACTCATCTGGATTTTCTCCCTTATTAACAAGTAAGACTTGAACATCATCAGGAAATTGAGTACTCCTAAAAGGATCTAATTCTTCTAAGTTTCTAGTATCTAAGAAATTATTAACATTTTTATAATGAATATCTAACTTATTTTCTAAAACATAACTACCTTCAATAACTTCAACTACTTCTTCATTTAATAATTCAATTTCAAATTTTGAAACAAAATCATAATCCAAAACCAAATCACTATCAAAAAGAAATTCTTCATCTAAATAAAGTTTATTACGTCCATCTTTTTCTATATTACCAACAATTCTAAGTGATAGACCAAATTCCTTATCTATATAAAAATATCCAAAAACAGGACGAGCTAAGTTCTTTATCCTTAACTTTTTACCTATCTTCTTACAATACTTCTTACCTTCTATTCCTACCCATCTTTTATCAAGTTCTCTAAAAGAATAATCACTTACTCTCATTCTATCACCTCATACTATTTAATTATAACATGTATAATATTAAATAGTAAATTAAGGAACAATTACTTTACAACATCTATTTACTTAATACTTTTTGATATCCTAATTTTTCAATTCTTTTATAATATCTATTTCTACTTAAAGAAAACAAAGTATTAAACATACCACGATTATCTACTATTGGCATATTTAAATTTTTAATAACTGTTTCTCTTTCTTTAATTTCATCTAATTTTATTTCAAGTATTCCAGGGCTTTTAACAACAACTGGTAAAACACCTAAACTATCTAAGTATGGAAAAACTTCCTTTATTCGTTCAAATGGTTTACATACAATTAAATTTTTAACATAACAAGTACCATAATTATTAATTAAGTATTCACTACTCTTTTCAATTTCATCAGCACTTCGATAAAATATTCCCCCATTTAAACTAATATTGTACTTCTCACAAACTTTAACTATCTTTTCTACTTCTTTAGCACTTTTTCTAAATACAGCACCTTCTAATTTAATACCATATTTTAAACATATATCTATAATTTTCTTTATCTCATCAGCACTTTTACTAAAAACAGTTCCTTTTGGAGTAATATTATATTTCTTACAAAGAAGAATGATTCTTTCTAACTCTTTAGGTTTTCTTCTAAAAACATTCCCCTCTGGTTTAATATTATGTTTTAAACATATTTTAATTACTTTTTCTAAATCTTTAGAATTACTTAAAAAGACATTTTTCTTTAATTCTATATTGTATTTTTTACAAATATCTACTATTCTTTCTATTTCAAAACTACTTTTAGCAAAAACAATACCTTCTAACTTAATATTATTTTTTAAACATACATCTATTACTCTTTCTAATTCCTTATCACTTTGTTTAAATACAGTTCCAGATAATTTTATATTATGTTTCTTACACAAAGAAACAATTCCTTCAATCTCACTAGCATTACGATTAAAAACTGTACCAACTAATTTAATACCATATTTCTTACAAGTAATAAATAAATCTTCTACTTCTAAAGCATTCATTTGAAAAACAGAACTACTTATTTTAACATTATACTTATTACATAAATCTATTATAGTTTCTATATCTGAAATACTTTTATTAAGTATAGTACCCTTTGCTTTAATACCATGTTTCTTACAAAGTAAAACAATATCTTCTAATTCATTTGCCTTTTTACAAAATACAGATCCTTCTGGTTTAATCTTATATTTTTTACAAACAATTAATAAATCTTCTAACTCATCAGCATTTCTATGAAAAACACTACCTGTTACTTTAATTTTTTCGCGATTACATATTTCTATTATTTTTTCTAATTCTAAAGGTGTCTTTCTAAAAATACTACCACTAGGTAAAATATTATATTTCTGACATATCACAACAATCTTCTCTATATCAGAAGCAGTGCTTTTAAACATATTACCTTCAAAATCTAAATTATATTTAAGACAAGTATTAATAATCTTATAAACTTCATCTTCATCATTTTGATAAAATATCGCTGACATTAAAACTTTTTTATCAAAAAAACTTCCAAATAATTCTTCATATCTCTTAATCTTACTAAGAGGCCACTTTAAAATAGATGTTTGTTTATTTAAAATTTCAAATCCGTAATTATTTAAAATATATTCATAACAATCTCTTAAATCGTTAGGATCAGTACTAAGAATATGTAAACAATTATTAACATTATCCATAGTAATACCAGTACTACTTAAAAACTCATAATTAGTACGTACAGCATTAACATTAAAATATAAAACACTAGGACACTTTTCTATATTCTTAGTAGGAAGACCAAGTTC
The DNA here is from genome assembly GCA_015059405.1 of Bacillota bacterium. Lineage (GTDB taxonomy): Bacteria > Bacillota_I > Bacilli_A > RF39 > UBA660 > RUG11788. The sequence continues at coordinate 47,053 of SVAL01000005.1, read as the reverse complement.
TAAAATTAAATAATTAAGTACTTTCTTAATATCAGAATATTCTCCTAATGACAAAATCTTCTCATTATTTTCAAGAACTTTCTCATAATCGATTCCATAACTCTTTAATAAAACTTCTAAATCAAAAACACCTATCATACCAAACACCCCATTAATTGCGTATATTTTACCACAAAAAACTAAAAAACACAAGAAAAAAGAATAGATGAACCTATTCTACTATCTTTATAAAATTATTAGGAATATCACATTCAAAAGTCATTTCCTTTCCAGTTATTGGATGAGTAATTACTAACTTATTTGCATGTAATCCCATTCTTCTAATTGTATTATATTTACTATTATATTTTTTATCTCCAATTATTGGACATCCTATATCACTCATGTGTACTCTTATTTGATTTTTTCTTCCGGTATCAATTAAAATATCTAACATAGTAAATTGTTTATTTCCCATTACTTTTCTATAATGCGTAATAGCTTCTTTTCCATCTCCCATACGATTAGAAGAATAAACAAGTAAAGTCTTAGTTTCTTTTAACCAACTTCTAACAGTCCCCTTTTCTTTAGGAGGAACTCCCTCTACTATCGCAACATATTCTCTTATTTTAACTAAACTATCCCAATTATCTTGAAACTTTCTTTTTAATTCTTCACTTTTCGCAAATAAAACAATCCCACTAGTATCTTTATCTAATCTATGAACTATAAATATTTTATTATTTTTATTTTTCTTTTTTTCATATGTAATAACTTTATGAAACAAAGTCTTTTCTTTTTCATTATCTGTTGATATAGTTAATAACTTACTTGGCTTATTTACTACTATTATATCTTTATCTTCATATATTATATCTAATCTATCTTTTTTAGGCATAATCTTCCCACACTTTCACATATTTAAATTATAACATTAAGTATCTTTTTTTACCAATTTTATTGTATAATATTACTTAGGTGATTTTATGAGCAAAAAGAAAAAAACATCGAAAAAGAAAAATAATAATAAAATTAAAAAAATAGATAAACAAGAAGAAAAAATAAATATTATTGAAGAAACAAAAGAAGCTATTAAAAATATTAAAAAAGAAAAAATTACTTTACCAAAATACACTTTGGGGGAAGAATTAATTAGCTCTATATCACATGGAGTTGGAGCATTACTTTCAATCGTTGCTCTAATACTTTGTATTATAAGTGCTGCTAAAGGAGGAAGTGCACTTGCTGTAGTATCAAGCTGCATATATGGAATGAGTTTAATTATTCTTTACTTAATGAGTTGCTTATACCATGCCCTAGCAAGGAATAGAGCTAAAAAAGTATTTAGAGTATTTGACCACTGTAGCATATTCTTACTTATCGCAGGTAGTTATACTCCATTCTTACTTATAACTATTGGTGGTACTAAAGGAATCATTATGATGACCATAATGTGGGCTTTAGCTATCCTAGGTATTGTATTTAATAGTATTGATTTAGAAAAATATGATAAACCATCATTTGTATTATACTTACTTATGGGATGGATGATAATTTTTTCAATAAAAGATATATGGGAAAAATTACCTACTCCAGGATTTATTTTACTACTAGTAGGAGGAATCGTTTATACAGTAGGTGCTGTAATCTATGCAATTGGTGATGATAAAATTAAATATCTACATTCTATTTGGCACTTCTTTGTATTAGGAGGAAGCATCTTCCAATTCTTCACAATACTTTTATATGTACTTTAAAAGACTACACAAACGTGTAGTCTTTTCTTTTACTTATCAATTATATATGCTCCTAATTTATTACTAGCATCTTCATTTGAATAAATATCATAATCAAATATTAAATATATTTGTTCTTTTTCTTCTTCTAAATATTTAACAATATTAGCACTTTGATATTTATTAAAAGTAAGATTAATATTATATTCCTTATATCCTAATCCTTGAATATATTTAACAAGTTTTTTTACTTTCTTTTTAAAATTAGAAAGATTACTATTTACAATATAATCATTTACTTCTATATCAAGAATTAATTCTCCATTACTAATTTCCATTGTTTTATCATAAAAATCTTTATTTGATATATCTTTATTTAAATTAAAATATTTATTATATAACTCTAACTCTTCTTTACTATCAAGACTTTGTTTAATCAACAAATTCTCTATATAATAATTCCCTATATCAGTAAAAGATACATCTATATTTTTAACATTTCCAAGTATAGTATTAACTTCTTCTCTTATCTCACTTCTAATATCACGCATTTTATAATTATAAATATAATTATCGTATATACCAGGTTCTAATATATCTGATTCTTTATTTTTCAAATAAATATCATTATCTAAATATTCAATATATACAACATCAAATTCTACCAATCTTGAAGATGAAACTATAAACTTATGAAAATTAGATTTTTCTATTACTTCATCCGTTAAAGTTGTAATATCTACTGGAACACCTTCTACTAAGTATTCTTTTATCTCAAACTTTTCATTATATTTATCTTCTAAACAATTAATGACAAATTGCTTTATTTCCTCTCTTCTTTCCTTAATCTTTCTATCATTAATAAAAGACACTACAAAAGATAAAACAATTATAATTAATATAATAAAAATAACACTAAATGTAATAATCTTTTTCTTCATACTCTACCTCAAAAAAATTATAACATATCACAAACACAAATACAAAAAAGAGACTTAAAGTCTCCTTAAAATATTTTAATGTTTCCATATTGGTGGAGTTACTTTAGTTTCTACACCATAATTGAAATTACTATAACTAGTTACTTTCTCAACATTCCAAGTACTACAATCAAGGCTAAATAATAAACTATTTCTTCCCGTCAGATAAAACATCTGCCTCATCTCCGTTACATTACTTGTATTAAATTTATTTCCTAAATTCAATGTGAAATTTGGATTTTTATTCCCTGTTTGCATAAACATAAATCCCATATTAGTAACTTTGCTAGTATCAAACTTATCACCTAAATCTAATGTAAATTTAGTACTAGCACTTCCAACACTATGAAACATCCCATACATATTCTTTACATTACTTGTATCAAATTTATCTCCCAAATCCAATGTGAAATTTGGATTTTTAGTACCTACCTGATGAAACATTTTATACATAGTTGTTACATTACTTGTATCAAATTTATTTCCTAAGTTTAATGTAAATATGGTACTATTATATCCTGTATCGCTGAACATTTGATACATAGTAGTTACATTGCTTGTATCAAATTTATCTCCTAAATTCAATACAAACGCAGTGCTGCTACGACCTGTACAATAAAACATAGAAGACATATCAGTAACTTTGCTTGTATCAAAATTATTTCCTAATTCTAATGTAAATGCAGTGCTGCTACGACCTGCACAATAAAACATAGCAGACATATTAGTAACTTTGCTTGTATCAAAATTATTTCCTAAGTCTAATGTAAATGCAGTACTATTATATCCGGTATTATAAAACATATAAGACATATTAGTAACTTTGCTTGTATCAAAATTATTTCCTAAGTCTAATGTAAATGCAGTACTATTATATCCGGCATTATAAAACATATAAGACATTGTAATAACTTTACTTGTATCCAACACTTCTATATTATTAATACTATCTAAATATTTAAAATCTTTAAATAAATTTGAACTATTTGACGGGGCATATATTTTTCCGTCACCTTGAATATATAAATCATAAAAATCTGAATTACTAGAATTTGGTGTAATATACGCCATTACTGTACCGCTTTGTGTTTTTGATACATCCCATTTGTACTTGTCATCAATACCATTTGGAATATTTATGCTATCTTGAAATGTAATTGTTTTAATTTTGTCTTTATACTGCCAAAAAGCCACTGAGTTTTTGGCACTTCTAAGTGTTGAGTTTTCAGTTTCACACCAAGTCGAACTTCGATTAAGTGTATAAACAAAATCAAAATCCCAAAAGTCTGTAATACTTTTTTTATCCTCTGAAATTTGAAAGACAATATCATAAAATAGAGTATCCTCAATATAACCTTCGTAATATCTATAATCACCCGCCGTTCCTGAATAACTTAACTCGCAATCATAATAATAATCTGCAGAACCATCCTCATGAAAAATATAAGCTTCACTAATTCCATTTTCAATATTTTCATAAGGTATACCGAAATGAAGAGGCGTATCAATATTATCTAATTTCTCTTCTTCCACTTGGTTATAGTTATCTCCTTTTTGGCACAAAGTACAAGTTTTTTTACCATCCCCTACTTCACCTTCTAATGTAGATTCTAATACTACTAAATTTGTTGCACTATCCACATCAAATCCATTCCATTTATCTACTGCTGTTATAGTAGTTACTTTTCCATTTTTAGGTCTAGTTAATTCTAAACCCGTTTGAATTTGTTTACCTTGTTCATTTAGTTTTGATTGTGCTGTTGGATATAGTCCATATCCTGCACTATCTTTGAAAGTAAAACCATATCTGTAACTAGATGTTTCATCATCATATTGTACAAGTACATATGCCCAATAACTATTATTTGCTTGCATCCATTTCCCTAATGGATTTGTTCCTCCTCTTTCAAGTGCTATACATTCTATCGGTACTGCATAAATTATATTAGCTTCAGTAAATGTATATGTTAAATCATTTACCTCATTTACCATTGCTGTTATATAGTTTCCTATTGTACTAACTACTGTTTTCTTTCTTGATTCTGTTATATACTTTGTTACACTTGGAATCGCAATTGCCATTAAAAGTCCTAGTATTACTATTACAGCTAATAATTCTATTAATGTAAAACCTTTTTTATTCTTCATTTGACACACTCCTCTATTATCTACTAAAATCATACCCCCCCCCGGTCTTTTGTCAAGGTTTTACATTTATACTTTTTACGTTTACACTGCTATTTTTATATGTTATTATGTATGTAGATGAAGGTAACTTCATAAAATAAAAAGGATACATTTGATTTGGGAATATCAAATGCATTCTCTTTCTGGTTTGCATCTGAACTCACTTTAGTGAGCAGATGCTTTTTTTATTTTAATAATAATATAAAGATTATTACGTATTGGAAAATAATTATAATAAATAGAGATATTTCTCTTTTTGTCATAACTATCACCACCCTTCCTTATCCCCTGTTTTAGAAGGAAAAGCATCTGATTATCAAATGTATCCAATTATATTATTAATTCTAAGTATTATTTTTCCTAAAAAAAGAAAGATTATCTATAATCTTTCTTTTTCTATTCTTCTTCCACGTATTTAGAATGATACAAATCTGTATCATCTACTATTTCTTCTACTTTCTTTTCAAATTTAGGTAATTCTTCTTTACTTGCTAAACCAAAATAATCTAAAAACTCATTAGTTGTTGCATATAAAATTGGTCTTCCGGGAAGTTCACTTCTTCCTTCTTCTTTTATAAGTCCTTTTGCAACTAACTTTCTTAACATATCTCGAGAATTTACTCCTCTTATTTCGTCTACTTCCATTCTAGTTAACGGTTCATTATAAGCAACTATTGCTAAAGTCTCTAAAGCAGCTTGTGATAAAACACTATTTTCAGGTGTCTCTATTAATTTTTGATAATATTCACGATGTTCTTTTTTAGTACTTAGCTTAAATCTATCACCTAAAATATTAATCTTTATTCCATGACTTTCATCATCATATACTCTTTTTAATTCAATTATTAAATCTTTTCCTTCTTCTAAAGATAATTCCATAATCTCACAAATTTGTTTTAGAGTAAGACCATCATCACCAACTACAAATAATAATCCTTCTAGTATTGCTAATTTATTCATGTGCCACCTCACAAACAATTTCATCAAAATTATTTTCTTGTCTAATAATTAATTCTTTAGCTTTAGCCATTTCAAGTACTGCTAAAAAAGTAACTACTACATATTCTTTATTTATAATATCAAATAATTCCATAAAATTAACTTTTTTCTTACTTAATAAAATCTTTTTTATACTTCTTCTTCTATGTTCTACAGTTATTTCTTTAGAAGTAACTTTTGTATTTAATGGTTGATTTAGTTTTTGTCTTTCTAAAAACTTTTTAAATGCATCCACTAAATCATCTAAAGTAACTTCTCCTCCATTAACTACTTGATTTTCATCTACATACTCTTTTATATTTTCAGGAAGTTTAGTATATATCATATGTCTTTCTACTTCTAAATCTTTAAAACTAGAAGTTAAATCTTTATATCTTTGATATTCAATTAACTTATTAACTAATTCTTCTCTTGGATCTTCTTCTTCTATTTCGTCATCATTATTATGTTTAGGTAAAAGCATCTTTGATTTAATTTCTAAAAGTTCCGCAGACATAACTAAATAACTACTAGCTATATCCAAATTCATTTCTTCCATTTTATTTATATAAGCTAAATATTGATTTGTAATTTCTTCTATTTTTAAATCAAAAATATCCATTTTAGCTTCTTTTATTAAATGAAGTAATAAATCTAAAGGACCTTGAAAACTATCTATATTTAATGCATATTCCATATTATCACATCCATATATTAATATAATAACATATTTATAAGTTTTTTAATAATTTTAAATATAAAAAAGTTGAAATTTATGTTAATATAATAAGTAGATATAATAAAGGAGTTGTTTAATATGGATATGTTTAAAAAAATTTATAATGCTCTTATAGTTATGTTTATTTTATCATTACTATATATAGCTTTAATAGTATTAGGAGCAATCGATATAAGTATTACTGATAAAACATCAATATATATGCTTACAATTGCTGTTGAGATTTTAGGAATGACTTTTCTATTTTCAAGATCAGCAAACGTAATTGCAAATAGAAATGCAAGGGTTGTTGGATATATTGCTACTTTTGTTGGATTAGTCAATTTATTGTTAACAGCATTACAATTAATATTAGAAGATGCAAGTAGTCTTTATGAAATATCAAACTTCATGTCCCACATAACAATATTTTCATTCTTAATTGTAATGGTATACGAAATACCACAATCTAATACAGCACATGGTAAATTTCAAAATATAACTGCTTTTATAATAGCAATTACTGCGATATTCCCATATGTTACTGGATTAAAAGATTTTGATAGTAGCAGTAGTCTTAGTGGTCTTACTTCACTTACATCTTACAGTACTAATCAATTTGGTTTAGACCAAAGTAAAAAAGATAATGTTGAGACATTAGAAAAAGTAAACACTATTTTAACTTTCTTATCAATTGGTACATTCTTAATCAATCCAATGTTAAGAGTACACTATATTGATAAAGATTACGTTGCATTACATGAAGTAGATGATGTTTATGATACAGCAACAAAATACCAAGCAAATACACAACCTGATCCATACAAAAATTTAAGTGATAAATATAAAAAAGATGTTGTTCAACAACAACCAATGCAAGGTATGGCAGTTCCAATACCTGTTGCAATGCCTAATCCTCTACCACCACCTACTATCGGTGAGTTGACACCTTCAGTAGTTGAAGATACACCAAGAGAAAAAGTTGTTAACCAACAATTTAAACCAGAAGAAATACCAGAAGCAATTATTCCTACAATTGGCGGATTAACAGAGGCAGAAACAGTAGCACAAATACCAGCGGTTAGTAGTGAACCTGTAGTTACTAATACACCTGAGACATCTACTACACAAAACCCACTTGAAGCTGCAATTCAAGCTCCAGAAACTCCAGTTGCAATTACACCAAACACTCCAGTTGTTGATACACCAACACCTACTGTACCAAACCCACTTGAAGCTGCAATTCAAGCTCCAGAAACTCCAGTTGCAATTACACCAAACACTCCAGTTGTTGATACACCAACACCTGTTGCACCAAATCCTCTTGAAATCGCAACTCAAGCACCAACTGTAGAAGCTCCTGTTTCAACTACACCAAATGCTCCACAAACAGAAGTAGTAGAGCCAGTAGAAGATAATCTTTTAAATATCGTAAAACCAACTGAATAATATAAAAAAAAGAAATAGAGAAATCTATTTCTTTTAATTTTTAGGTTTAAAAACAAGAAGTAATAAAAAACTGAATAATATAGCTGCAGTAATACCAGTTGCTGTTAAATCAAACATACCCGTTAATAATCCTATAAATCCCATTTCCTCAGCTTTTGCTAAAGCTCCATGTATTAAAGAATGTCCAAATGATGTAATTGGTACTAAAGCACCACCACCTACATGTAAAATAATTTTATCATAAAAACTAAAACTATCAAGTGCTGCACCAACTACTACAAATATACTAGTAATATGTCCTGCTGTTAATTTAGTATTATCAAGTATAATTTGTCCAAGTAAACAAATAAATCCACAAAATAAGAATGAATATAAATAAATCATTTATTAACCTCCAAACTAACTGCATGACTAATCGAATATATAGGTTTATGTTGATATACAAAAGTTGGTGAGAAAAGTGCTCCTGTTGCCACTAATAAAACTCTTTTAAATACCCCTTTTTCTAACTTAGGTAAAATATCACTATAACTAACCATAGCAATACATAAAGGTCCACTAGCACCTGCTAAAACCTCTTCTTGTTTATTTAAATCATAAAGCATAGTTCCACTATCATCATAATTTTTACCTAACTCTATTTTATATTCTTCCTTCATATAATCAATAAGTATCTCTTTACCATATCGACCTAAATCACCAGTTAAAATTAAATCATAATCATTAATACTTCTTTTCATATCTTTTAAATGTTTATAAATAGTATCACCAGCACTACAAGCCATTGCACCACCCATATTAAAAGGATCTGTTTGATCCATATCTACAACTTTTCCTATCGTTGAAGATTCAACCCTTATTTTACCCTTTTGATTACTTAATAAAACACTAGCACCCCCAGTAGATGTAAAAGTTGCTGTTTTAGGTTTAGGTGCACCATATTCAGTTGGATTTCTAAATTGTTTTTCACTAGACATATTATGAGAAGAAACTGATACTATCCCATTCTTAACCTTTTTACCATCTATTAAAGAACTCATTAAAATAATTCCCTCTACACTACTAGAACAAGCCCCATATATTCCAAAAAAAGGTATATTAAATTTTAAAGCTGAATAACTAGAAGCTGTAACTTGATTTAATAAATCTCCACTTATTAATAAATCAATATCACTACTATCTTTTCTACTTTTCTTTAAAACTACATCTATACTATCAGATAACATCTTAACTTCAGCTTGTTCCCAAGTCTTTTCTCCAGCATATAAATTAGTATAAACTTTATCTAAATTCTTACCTAACGGTCCATCTTTTTCATAAGGACCACCTACTGTACTATAAAAATTTATATATACATCATCATATGTAAAAGTCATCTACACTCCTCCTAAAAAAAAGTATCTTATCATTCCAAAAAACCATGCAGCTACAATACCATATAAAATAACTGAACCAGCTAATTTAAATAAATTAGCTCCTACTCCAAATATAGGTCCCTCATGCTTATATTCCATACCACTACTCATCATAGAATGTGCAAATCCAGTAATAGGTATAATAAGTCCACACTTCGCAAAAGTTACCCATTTATCAAAAAAACCAAGCGCAGTAAATAAACAAGATACAAAAATTAATGTAACTATCATAAAACTACTAGCTTCCTGTGTAGGAATCTGTAACCAAGAAGAATAAAACTCTATTAAAAGTTGACCTATCGCTCCTATTAATCCCCCTATAAAAAATGCTACTATCGCATTCATAAGTCTATCTTCTGTTGGCTTATGTCTATCTACTATTTTTTTATAATTTTGTTTTTCCATATCATCACCTTTTTATATGATTAACAAAACATTTATTTTTATACAAAAAAAATTGATGATTTACTCATCAATTTTATTTTTTAATGACGTCTTTCTCTTCCTGAATAAGTTAACGATAATTCCTTTACTAAAACTTTATCTCTTGTAGCTGCTAAAAACAAACACATTAATCCTTCAGCATTTTCTAGTTTCTGCATATGAAAATTATCTCTTTCTTCCGCATTCATCATTTTCATTTTTTCTAATTCCTCAACAGTTTCTAATTGTCCTGTTTCCAGTCTCTCTTGGATTTTCATTGCTTCATCAAACAACACATCACTATCACAATCAATATATTGGAAAAAAGCTTCTCTAACCTTATCTCTTGAAAGCAACTTTTCAAAATAATTTCTTTCTGCTTCCATATAAGTATTTCTTAAATGTGCCAGTGCCCCATCTATATTTCCAGAACTAGCTGTTAATGGTTTAAAAGATCCATCCTCTTCATACATAAATCCTTCTAAATCTACTCTATCTTCCATATTTACATCTCCCAAACATCAAATATATCTACATTATTATCATACATTAAAAAAAAGATTTATCCAACTAAATCTTTCTTTAATTTTTGTAATATCTTTGACTCTTTTCTAGATACTTGTACCTGACTCATTCCTAACTCTAAAGAAACATCACTTTGAGTTCTATCATCAAAATATCGATATTGAATAATTTTTTTCTCTTCCTCATTCAAACTTTCAATACTATCTCTTAAATCAATTAATTCTCCATCAAAACCTTTTTCCTCATACTTAATACTATCATATAAATTTAATTCTCTTCCTTCATCATTTAATTCATAATCTAAACTTTTAACAAAATTACTCGAAACAACAGCTTCATCAACTAACTTCTCATCTATACCTAAAAAGTTCGCAATCTCACTATTAGTTACTTCTCGCATTAATTTTTGATTAAGCATCTCCCGCACTTTCTCTACTCTTGAAGAAAGCCTAATTAAATCTCTATTAATTCTTACAACTTTATTATCCCTAATATACTTTAATACCTCTCCTAAAATATAAGTATGTGCATAAGTAGAAAACTTTGTATTAAAACTACCATCATAGTTCTCACAAGCTTTTAAAAGTCCCATCATCCCTACTTGATATAAATCATCTATATCACCAAAAAAACTATATTTATTTATAATACTATAAATTAACTTATCATAATCTTTTACTATCGTATTATTCATATTCCTCCTATAAATTAATATATTTAAAAACATTACTTTCTCTACTTAATAAAATATTATTATAACTATAATTACTACTATTATATCCACATAAATATACATCACTATTTTTTATATCATCTAGTAAATATCTAATATAACTATCATTTAAAGCATATACATTTTCTACATTTAAAACAGTATATTTTATCCCTCCTATCTTTAAAATTTGTTTAATAGAATTACTAAGTAAATATATATTCCTACTATCTAACTCCCCTTCCATCCTAACAAATAAAACACCTCCTTTATATTCATAATTAACCTTTAACATATATCACCACCTAAATATAAAATATTAAGAAAAAGAAAAAAATAACTTCGACAAACCATTACTTTTTTCTTATATATCTTTACTAATATATTTACACATAAAAAAAAGAAATCCTAAGATTTCTTTTTATTTACTAAACATATTCTCATTTATTTGATAAGTAACTTCGATTAAATTTGATCCTTCTACATTAGTACATTCATTATTCTTATCTTCAATAAAAGTAACTTTTTTATTATCATAATCTATCTTTAAATTTAAACTATCAAATGTACCAATTAAATTACCATTAGAATTAATAACTATTAAAGATCCTTTTAAACCACATTGATGAGCTGCGGCTGTATCCACTAAATAAATATCATCTATCTTATGAATATTAGTATGTCCCGCATGTTCATCACCATATATCATTATTCCATTAGTCTTAGATGAAAAAATATTATTACCATTATATGAAATATTTAAATATAAATTATTATTTTCATTACCATAAACAAAACTTAAATTACCATCATTAACAACAGTATCTTCTTTAAATTCATAACCACTACTAACTTTAACTAACTTAGATTCTACTACTTTATATAAATCATATAATTTTTCTTTTCCTAAAACATTTCCACATTCTTCATTAGTAATTTCATTTACATAAATATTATTATTATCTTTATCAATTTTAAAAATACCACTAAATGTTTTTAATAATTCTCCTGAAGAGGAAATAACTATCAAATGTCCCATATCTCCACATTGACCAGCAGCATATGAATGAACAAAATATAAATCATTAATATTAGCAATTGTTGTATTACCAGCTTGTTCTTCCGTATACATAATCATATTATTATTTTTAGTATTAAAAATAGATTGATCATTATATAAAATATCTAAACTATAAGTACCTTCTTCATTTTTATCAAACTTAAATAATAAATTATCAGATTCTATTTTTACAGAATCACATTTAAATTCAAAACTAAAATTATCATCTTTTGAATATACATACTTACATTTATCTTCATTACTATTAACAACATTATTAGTATCATTATTATCCGTTTTACTTTCTTTTTCATCTGCACCAATAATCATTAAAACAACTCCAACTAATAATAATACAACACCCAAAACCATTAACAATATACTAAACTTTTTATTCTTCATAAAAAACCTCTTTTCTAAAACAAATTAAAATTATAAGCTAACTTTTTTATACCATTATATAAATAATCAAAAGAATTTTTCTTAAGTAACTTATTCATAATAATATCTTTAGGAGTATATAAACTTTGGTCTAATATATACATCTGCCTATAATTTAAAAATAGTCTTATCATTAAATAATCCCAAGGTCTATATTTAATTCCTCTTTTTTCTAAATACCTACATGTAAAAAACTTACATGGCAAACTCTTAATTGTACATCTAGAATTAATAAGATTTGGACAAACTCTTCCCTTAGTATAACAACATCCATATGTAACAGGATTTTTACATCCACTACATTCTAAATCTCTTCTAGATACACATTTATTATCTTTAAAATCACATAAATTAAAGTTAATAAATTCTTGATCCAAATAATCACACATATAATCATATATATAATTAATTCTTTTTTCATTATCTAATAAATAAAGACTAATTAAATGATCAAGTTCACTAATCATATAGTTATTATCAATACTCTTATCATAATTAATTAAATATATATCTTTAATCTTAATATTATGTCTTTTTGAGTATTTATATATTTTTATAATTCTTTTATAAATATTTAATAATATCTTATCTTTTAACTTGGAGTATTTTTTCTTAAACTTATTCTTTTCAAAGAAAGATATATATTTTTCATAATCATCTAAATACATATCTAATTCTTCTACTTCAAATAATACATCCATTCTAAGTAAATTATTATCAAGTACAATTATAATATCTTTATCATTAACTAATCTATCTTTTAAAGATATATAATTATATTTATTTTTTTCTTTTAAAGTACCTATTACTTTAATATTTTTTAAATTATTAACCCTACTCTTATTCTTTTTCATTACTCTTTCTCTATCAAATCTTAGTGATTCAAAGTAATTATAAGAACTCATTATTTTTTACCATCCTTTTCATTCTTTTCAACTAGTTTCAATTGCTTGTATGTTGCAAAAACGATTAAAGCAATACCAAAAACTAATAAATATAACCAGGCTGGTATTAAATTCCAAAACTCTTTTAATTGATAAAGAACAAATATAATTGTTCCAAGTACTGAAACTTTAAATAAAGCATTATAACTCTTATCTAAATATCCAATTAATAAAGATATAATTAATATAATAAAGGAATAAGCTAAAACATGAGGATCACTATTAAATATAACTAATAAGAAACTATATGTATATCCAATATAACCAATCGCATCTTTTAATCCTAAAGATTTTCTAGCTAAACGCGATAAAATAAATGTTAAATAATAAACAAATATAGATGGTAATATAATAGAAATCCATTCAACATCTACCCATGTTTCAATAAGAGTAATAATTGGTACAATTACCGCAAATAAAGCTATATTTAACTTAAATTCATCATTTCTATGGAAGAATGAAATTAAACCATAAAATATAATTGTAACTACATTCGCAAATATATAACTAACATCCATTCCTAGTTGATAAGATATAAAAGAATTTTCTATCGCATGCATACTTATATATATATTAGATAGTAATAAAATATATACAAAATTCTTAAATGTTGTCGTTCTTTCTTTTCCCCAATTTACATCTGCATAAAATAGTACAATACTTATAAAAATAGTTATAGAAATAATTATATTATTAATAGTAGTTGTAAATAATAAACAAATAATAATCGCAACTATTGAAAACTTTTCATAAATATTAATTAAAGTATTATTCTTACTTAATGAATAAATCAAAATATAAATAAGTAAACAACTACACATCCAATATCCCATAATATTACTTAGAGGAACATAAGAATTAATTAAATAAATAATTCCAAATAACAACATCGCTATTTTAACAGGATGAATAGATACTTCAAAAGAAAAATCATCTAATTTATCTATAAAAGTACATACTAAACAAATTAATGTAGAAAAAGATGCTACTACAAGTGGTAACCAAACATTACCACTACTTGATATAACAAATACTAATATAGTAATAATATCAGCTATGATTAAAGATGAATTTTTTAATTTATAATTATTAAACAATAACGATATAAAATAAAGTCCTGTTACAAATAAAGTTGTAATAATAACCCAAATAGTAATATTATTAACTACAAATACTAAAACTGGAATTATTAATACATATGCTACTAATGATGCAAATAAATTAAAATCTGAATCTTTATAAATATATATATAATTATATAAATTAAATATAAATAAAGTTGATGTAATAAGTGCTGGTATTAAACTAGTATAAGTACCAATAAAACATATATATACAATACCTAAAATACATAATAAAACATTACAGAAAAATGAAACAGAATACTTATCATTAGTCTCATCACTTATATATCTAATAACAGTTATAACGGGTAAAATTAAAGCTAAGAAAGATTCAAATAATAAATTATAATATTGACTAACAAATAACGCTATAAAAAATATCCCTGTATATGTAATATTTAAAAATAACTTATCTTTAAAATTATAATATGAAATATATCCAACTAAAGAAATAATTAAATTACAAAAAGATAAATATAATAAACTACCTTCTCCATTAAAAGAGAAAAAATCTCCAAATAAAGAACTATATCCACCTATAAAAAACATCATTACTAGAAAAGACATTCCTAATATCCAATATAAATATATAGTAGATTTAATTTTTATATGTTTTTCAGAAAATTTAGAAAGACCAATAAAGGCTAAACCTATAATTAAAAATATAAATATTTTTACAATAGAATTTAATGAATACCATCCAGTAGTTGCAAAAACAAATCCAGCAATAAATACCATTGCTACACCTAATTTTAATAAAATATCAATCTTACGAATTTGAGGATCAACTTTTACTACTGGTTTCTTACGTTTAACATCTTCTTTTTTCTTATAATCACTTTTTAAAGTAAAATACATAATAAAACTAACAACACTACATATATACTTAAATGATAAAAAATCGATAATACCCAGTGCTAATAAATAATTTTTCTTTTCAACCAGATCATCAATTTCTTGCATCTTCAACCAAAAACAACAACATAAATTAATAACTGCTATAGCTGCTAAAATAGATGAACCTATGATAAACGCAAATAAACAAGCTATTATATTTAAAACAATCAAAGTATTAAAACCATATTTCATATTATACACACCTCTATTATATATAATATATCATAAAAAAAAGAAATAACATACGTTATCTCTTTAATTATTTTTATTTTTTACTATCTTTAGATTTTCTTTTTTTAATTTTATCAGTTGTTTTAGCTTCTTCTTGAATTACTTTTTCTTCTTTAACAACTTTTTTATTTTTATTATCTTTCTTTATCTCGTTCCCTTTAAAATCCATTTCCATAATTCTAGTATGTGCTACCATATCATGTAAACCTATCTTACCTTTATTAAATGATATAGTAAATACAATCCCTAAAATAACCATATAATTTATAAAATATAAAAAGTCAGTTACAGGAGTAAATAAATTTTCTGGAAGAACTAAGATACAACCAAGCATTATAATACAATATGTTACACTACTAAACATCGTATTAATTGGTAAAAATAAAGTTCTTTTAAATAACTGTTTATAACTCAATTTTTCATCCTCTTTAGTAGAAACTACTTTTAAACGAGTAATCTTTTTACCTAAAGTTTGACCTCCAGTAAATCCTTGGAAGAATACAAAATATAACATAAATGCAATTATATTAACAGCATAAACAACTATTGAATTTTTTTCTAATCGATAATAATAATAATCTACTTTTTCAGAATAATATTCATCAGTCATTTTATTAGAATTATAATCTTTTACAATTATTAAACACTTATTATCATAATCTTCATCAGATATTTCTTGTTTTGAATAAGATTCTTTTAAACTATTATAACTAGAAACAAACTTTTCTTCAGTTAATTTCTTATCTTTAATAGCTTTTTCTAAATCACCACAAGATTCTATTTTATTAACTGTTTGTTCTAAATGGAGAGTATATATATCATAATATTCATCATATAACTTATTATACTTATTTAATTGAAAATTAACTACATTAGAAGAAATAATACTATTAACAACAATAGATACAAGCATCATGTCTATTAAATATGCAATAACTCTTTTAAATAAACTATCTATCATACTTTTCACCTAACTTTGAAATTGAGAATTATATAATTCAGCATAAAAACCTTTTTTCTTTAAAAGATCATTATGATTCCCTTGTTCTATTATATTACCATCTTTCATTACTAATATCAAATCAGCATTTTTAATTGTTGATAAACGATGAGCAATAATAAAACTTGTTCTACCTTCAGTTAATTTATCCATTGCCTTTTGAACTAATTCTTCAGTACGAGTATCTACATTAGAAGTAGCTTCATCTAAAATCAAGAAAGGTGCATCAACAATCATACCACGCGCTATGGTTAGTAATTGCTTTTGTCCTGCTGAAATACTTTCATCATCTTTTAAAACAGTATTAATACTATTTGGTAAAGTCTTAACAAAATGATCAACACCAACCACTTTCAATGCTTCCCAAATTTCTTCATCACTGACATCTTCTTTATTAAACTTAATATTTTCTTTTACAGTACCTTCAAATAACCAAGTATCTTGAAGAACCATTACAAATAAATCACGTACATTTTCACGAGAAAGTTCCCTTGTGGAAACACCATCTATATAAATATTACCAGAATTAATTTCATAAAATTTCATAAGTAAATTAACCATTGTTGTTTTACCACTACCAGTTGGTCCAACAATTGCAATTTTTTGACCTGGTTTAGCTAAAGCATTAAAATCTTTTATAATAACTTTATCATTATCATAACCAAATTTAACATTTTTAAACTCAATTTTTCCTTTTACTTTAGACTTATCTAAATGTCTAGTAATATTTTCTTGTGTATTCATTTCTTTCTCATCTAAAAATTCAAATACCCTTTCACTAGCAGCTGCTACTGATTGTAAACTAGTCATTGCTT
Organism: Bacillota bacterium; assembly: GCA_015059405.1. Classification (GTDB taxonomy): domain Bacteria; phylum Bacillota_I; class Bacilli_A; order RF39; family UBA660; genus RUG11788. The sequence continues at coordinate 29,439 of SVAL01000005.1, read as the reverse complement.
GAGCTATTTGATTAAGAGGATTAGTAAATTGTCTAATATATACCATAAACGCAACAATTACCCCAAAAGAAATAACATTATTCATAGTAAGAAGAGCACCAACTACACAAACAGCTACATATCCGAAATTACCAACAAATCCCATAATCGGATGCATTAAACCAGACAAAAATTGACTCTTTCTATTACATTCATATAAACGATCATTTAATCTATTAAACTCTTCTAAAGCTTCTTTATCACCATTATAAGCCTTAACTACATTATGACCAGAATATATTTCTTCTATATGACCATTTAAATCTCCTAACTCAACTTGTCTTTGTACGAAGTATTTTTGACTCTTTTTTAAAATAATCCCCATCATCATAAATCCAAAAACAGTTGCGCAAACTGCAGTAATTGCCATAATCCAATTAGTCACAAACATCATAATCAATGAACCTATAAATAAAGTTGATGAAGTAACTAAACTAGCTAAACTATTATTCATATTATGACCAATTAAATCTACATCATTAGTAACTCTCGATAAAATATCACCAGTTTCATGTTGATCAAAAAACTTAAGAGGAAGTTTATTTATTTTATTACTTATCTTACTTCTTAGACTCTTCGCAAAATTATTTGAAATAGTAGTCATAGAATAAGCTTGAATAAAACTTAAAAGCGCACTAAATAAATATAAACAACCTAAAACTATAGCTATTTCTTTAACTCTAACCATATCAATACTAGGTTTAATCTTTTCATAAACAGATATTGGTAAATCAGAAATAAGTTTTAAAATCTCTTCTTTAGTTAAATCATCACTAAATTTAGAAAAAATTTCTCCTGCTATAATTTTATCTTCCATAGATACTGAAGTATCAGTCATTACATCATTAATAGTCTCTTCACTAATATTTGGTTTTAATCCTTCAGTAATAACATCAGTTATTTTAGACAATTGATTTGGTGCATTTAATGATAAAATAGCACTAATCATCGCAAGTATTAAAGCAAATATAAATAAATAACGCCATTTCTCTAAACTTAAAAACAATCTCTTCATAGACCCTTTAAAGTCTTTAGATTTTTCTATTACATTACCACCTTTTGGAGGTCCCATTAATCTAGCCATTATCCAATTCCTCCTTACTAAGTTGTGATAAAGCAATTTCTTTATACACAGAACACTTCTTTAATAATTCTTTATGTGTACCAATACCAACACACTTACCCTTATCTAAAACAACAATCTTATCAGCATTCATAATAGTACCAATTCTTTGAGCAACTATCATACTAGTTGCATCTTTTGTATAATTCTTTAACTCTTTTCTTAAAATAGAATCAGTCTTATAATCAAGTGCTGAAAAACTATCATCAAATATGTAAATTTCAGGATCTCTTGCAATAGCTCGGGCAATCGAAAGTCTTTGTTTTTGACCACCACTAATATTAGTTCCACCTCTAGCTATATGACTATCATACTTTTTATCCATCTTACTAACAAAATCAGTACCTTGAGCTACTTCAATAGCTTTCTTTATTTTTGCTTTATCTGCTTTTTCTTTACCATTATCCCCATAACTAACATTTGATGAAACTGTTCCTGTAAACATAACTGCTTTTTGAGGTACATATCCTATTTTATTATTAAGCACTTCTAATTTATAATCCTTAACATTTACACCATCTATTAAAATAGATCCTTCAGTTACATCATAAAACCTAGGCACTAAATTAATTAATGTACTTTTTCCACTACCAGTTGAACCAATAAAAGCAATAGTTTCACCTTTATTAACTTTAAAAGATATATCCCTTAATACATATTCATCTGCATCTGGATATTTAAACGAAACATTTCTAAATTCAATTGTCCCTACTTCATGTATATCATCTTCGTCTAAAGTACCATCTTTAATAGTAATTTCTTCATCTAATACTTCATTAATACGTCTTGCAGATACTTGAACTCTTGGCCAAGTCATAAAAATCATCGCAAGCATTAAAAATGACATAATTACATGCATTCCATAACTAGTAAATACAACCATATTACTAAATAAAGTCATCTTATCCATCATTCCAGCACTATTAATTAAATACGCTCCAATTAAATAAATACCAAGTGTTAAAAAATGCATTACAATATACATCATTGGACTCATAACTGAAAAACATCTTTGATTAAATAACTGCATATTAGTTAAATCACTATTAACATTTTCAAATCTACCCTCTTGATACTTTTCAGCATTAAAAGCTCTTATTACCCTAATACCAGTAACATTTTCCCTAGTAACACCATTTACCTTATCTATTAACTTTTGTACCTTTTCAAATCTAGGTAAAACTATAACCATTAAAATAGAAATAGTTGTTAAAAGTACAACAACACAACAAGCAGTTAATAAACTCCACTCTATACTTTTATCAAGTATTTTAGATACAGCCCATACAGACATTATTGGCGCCTTTACCATTGCTTGTAACCCCATCGCAATAAACATCTCTATTTGTGTAACATCATTAGTCGTTCTAGTAATTAAACTACTAGTAGAAAACTTCTTTATTTCATTCATACTGAATTTAGAAACTTTACTAAAAATATCTTTTCTTAGTTTTCTAGAAAAAGAAGCCGATAAAAGTGCAGCCAAATAACCAACTACAAAAGATGCAAGTAAACTAAACAAAGCACATAATACCATTAAAAAACCTTGTTCTAATATATCAGACATCTTACTACCTTCAGTTTGAACTAAAACTGTAATCTTTGACATATAATCAGGAATTTTAAGTTCTATTCCTACATGAAAAGCAACAAATAAAATACTACATATTATTAATATAACTTGTTTTTTTGTAAATTTTTTAAATAATTTAAACATCTAATCACCTACTTTTCTAAATTAGCTTTCATCTTATCTATAACAGAAAAAAAAGTATTTAACTCACTATCAGAAATACCACTTAATAAGTCATCTTGAAACTTATTAATTAAATCTTCTAATAAATCCATCTTATTAATATATTTATCTGTTAAAACAATTCTCTTACTTCTTAAATCTAGGTCAGAATCCATTCTCTCTAGCATACCATTTTTTTCCATAGTATCAATAATACCAGATGCTGTACTTCTTCTAACAACAAAATTCTTCTCTATATCTTTTTGATAAATCTCTTTATCTTTATTTAAAAACAAATATCTCATTATTCTAATTTGTACAGTTGTAAGAGCAGGATATCCTGCTTCTTTTGCTGTTAATAAAATTTTTCTTGTTATTAAATTTTCCAAAGTTTTAACTTCATACCCAACTATTCTACGCATATCATCACTCCTGTAAGGTAACTAACAAAACAAATTATAACAAAAAAATAATCTATATTTCAACAAATCTATTAATAAAAATAAATTTACATTTTTTCCCATAAAAAAATAACTTTCGTTACCTACTTGTTATCATTATATTACTCTTTTAATTATTTACTACTCTTTTAGCTAGTTCTATATCAGCATCAGCTAAATCATATGTAAGAAGTAAATTTTTATCAACAAAAATATATGAAGAATGAGCACTTAATACTACTTCACCACTTAAATATGTACATCTATATAAATTTAAAGTTATTTCTTTATCATCTTTTATAAAAATAGTTTTATCAACAAAACCATCACACTTAACAGAAATATTTAATTCTTCATAAATTTCTCTAACAATAGCTTCTTCTTCTGTTTCATAATCTTCTACTTTACCACCAGGAAATTCCCATTTTCCCTTTAAAGAACCTCCTGCTCTTTGTGCAAGTAAAAAACACCCATTCTTTTCTATAAGTGCAGCTACAACATTTACCTTCCTCATAATCCACCTCAAGTCAAAATAATTATAACAAATTCTAATTAAATAATGATAAATACTAGAAAAAAACAAAAAAATAGACACTAAAAAGTGTCTAATATATTTTAATTTACTAAAAAATTTACAACTAAATCTATAATAAGCTCCTTTTCTTTAGGATTAGATTGCGCAATCAATAAAGTCAAACTAGTTAAAGTATTATTATCTATTACTTTAACATTATCTTTATATAATAAGTTATAAAAATGTAAAAAATATATAAACAAAGTCGCTGCAATTCTTTTATTACCATCTATAAAAACATGATTCTTAACGATCATATATAAGAAATTAGCACCCTTTTCTTCAATTGAGGAATAAACATCTTTATTATCAAAAGTCTGATATATATCATTAATAATACCTTTCAAACCAAAATCTCTTTCTAATGCAAACAAATTACTTTTTTCATTAAACTTTAACTGACTAATAATACTCATACATTCATCATAATTAATCTTTATATCACTATTATTACCTTTTAATTTTCTCAAAGTCCTATGATCATAATCATCTAATAAATCAAGTGCCTTAGAATAATCATTTATAACTTTTAAAACACCATTTTCTTCATCACTTCTACAAGCAATATCGATCAATTTAATAGTCTTTTCTAAATATTCCAATCTCTTTTTATTAACAGCATATCCTTTTAACAAATAATCCTTTAATACACTATTAGCCCATTTTCTAAATATAATACCTTTATTACTTTTAACCCTATACCCAACACTTAAAATCATATCTAAATTATAATATTCTACTTTATGAGTTTGAGTCTTTCCACTAAGCGCACCATGTTCAGTGGTATTCTCAAATTTTGCGACAACCACTTCATCCTTTAATTCTTCCATTAAAGCATTATTAATATGCTTTCTAATAGTTTTATAATCCCTATCAAACAGCTTTGCAATTTGTTCAGTATTCAACCAAACTGTATCATCTTTAACATTTACTTCTAATTTTAATTCTTGATTTTCAAATAAAATAATTTCATTTAACATTATATACCTCCTTAGATTAATATTATTTTATTTACTAAAGCCTAATGTTTTGTTACTTTAGTCTACTCTTATTACTAAAAGTCTTCTCCTTTACTTATTTTTTGCTTTCTTACTAATCTAAGGTACGTATCTAATGCACCCCGTACAATGCGAGGTTAAGCCATAATATAGAACAAATGTATCATACAATAAAAATAAAATCAATAAAAAAGAGAAAACTATTTAGTTTTCTCTTTTGCTACAGTTAACATTAATTTTATTCGATTAACTTGATTTGTATGACTTGCTCCTGGATCATAATCGATTGCTACAATATTTGCATCACTATATATATTTCTTAACTTCTTAATTACCGATTTACCAACAATATGATTTGGTAAACAAGCAAATGGTTGAACACAAACAATGTTTTCAACACCATCTTTAATTAACTCAACCATTTCAGCTGTTAAGAACCATCCTTCACCAGTTTGATTTCCTGTTGATAAAATTCCTTCAACATTTTTAGCAAGTTCATATATATTACATGTACTTCGATATTTAGTACCTTTTAATAGTTCCCTTACAGGTTTTTCATATAAATCTATTAGATTTAATGCTATTGTACTAAATATAGATGTCTTCTTACCAGTCTTTAACAATTTTTCTTTAATAACATTATTATATGCACAATACTTCGCAAATCCCATTAAATCTGGTAAAAAAACTTCTACGCCTTCCTCTTCTAATTTTTCAATTAAATGATCATTTCCAAAACTATGATATTTAATTAAAATTTCTCCTACTATTCCAACCTTAGGTAAATCTTTTTTCTTCACCTTAATACTTAAAAATTCATCTATAATAGCCTTAATATTCTTCTTATAATCTTTTATATTACCTTTACTAACTGCTTTATAGCACTTCTTTTGCCATTTAGAATAAACTTTATAACTAGTACCCTTTTCAACTTCATAAGGTCTAGTTCCAAGTAAAAGTTTCATTAATAAGTCACCATATACACAAGCTTGAACAATTTTATTAGCCATACTTGCAGTTACTTTAAATGCTTGTTCTTTTTCAAGGCCACTTACATTAAGAGAAATAATAGATATTTGTTCAAGACCAGCATCTTTTAACGCCTTTCTAATTAAACCAATATAATTAGTAGCACGACATCCTCCACCAGTTTGTGTAATAATAACACTCGTATTATCTAAATCATATTCTCCACTCTTTAAAGCATTTATAAGTTGACCTATAACTATAATAGCTGGATAACATGCATCATTATTAACATATTTTAATCCTGTTTCAATAATTTCATCATTAGTTTCACTTAAATGAACTGCATTATATCCCTCACTCTTTAATACACTTTCAAATAAAGGCATATGAAACTTAGTCATATCAGGAAATAATACTGTATGTTTCTTATCATTTTCTTTAAAATAATTCTTTTTATAATCATAAGTTTTATAATTTAATTCTTCATTTCTCTTATTCATCGATGCTATTAAAGAACGTATTCTTATCTTTGCAGCACCTAAATTATTAATTTCATCTATTTTAATAGTAGTATATAATTTATTATTTTTCTTTAAGATTTCTTCTGTTTGATCAGTTACAATTGCATCTAATCCACATCCAAAAGAATTCAAATTAACTAATTCAACATTCTTATTACGCGAAATAACATCAGCAGCATGATAAATACGACTATGATAAGACCATTGATCTACTACTCTTAATTTAGTTTCAATTTGACTTAAATGACAAATAGAATCTTCTGTTAAAACTACTAAACCAAGTGAATTAATCATCGTATCTATACCATGATTAACTTCTTTATCTAAGTGATATGGACGTCCTGCTAAACATATAGCTTTTTCATTATGTTTTTTAATATATTCTAAAACTTCTTCTCCCTTTTTTCTAACATCATCTTTAAACTTTTTTTGTTCAAGTAATGCTTCTTTAAAAGCCATTTTAAGTTCTCTTCTACTAAACTTATATTCTTTAAATTCATCAAGTTCTACTATTCTTTTTAAAAATGCATTTTCTTCAAGTGGTAAAAAAGGATTCATAAATTTAACATTATTAGTATCTAAATCTTCTACATTTAATCTAATTGCTTCAGAATAACTTTGAACAATAGGACAATTATAATGATTATCACTAGTTTTAAATTCCATGTTTTCATACATTATACAAGGATAAAAAATTGTCTTTATTCCCTTTTTAATTAAATTAATAATATGACCATGTACAAGTTTAGCTGGATAACAAACAGATTCAGATGGCATAGATTCAATACCTTCTTCATACATACCACGACTAGAGTGATCACTTATAATTACTCTAAAACCTAACTTAGTAAAGAAAGTAAACCATAAAGGATAATTTTCATACATATTAAGTACCCTAGGTATTCCAATTATTCCTCTTTTAGCTTTGTCTTCTTCAAGTGGTTCATAATTAAATAAACGATCATATTTCCAAGAATACATATTAGGAAGCATTGAATTACTACCATTATCCCCACTACCTCTTTCACATCTATTACCTGAAATATAAGTCTTTTTATTAAACATATTTATTGTTAAAGCACAATGATTTTCACACCCTCTACATCTTGAATGAGTAGTTTTAACTTTTAAATTTTCAATTTCTTCTTTTGTAAGCATTCCACTTTTAATGTCTTGATCATCATATTGCTTAAAATTATTTAACGCTATTAGTGCTACCCCATAAGCTCCCATTAAACCAGCAATATCTGGTCTTACTACTTCTTTTTCAGTGATATTTTCAAAAGCACGCAAAACAGCATCATTTAAGAAAGTACCACCTTGTACAACTATTTTTTCTCCAAGAGTAGATATATCTCTAACCTTCATTACCTTAGTAATCGCATTTCTAATAACAGAATAAGAAAGTCCCGCAAAAATATCCCCAAGAGGTCGCCCTTCTTTTTGTGTTTGTTTAATTTTAGAATTCATAAATACAGTACAACGCGAACCTAAATCAATCGGTGCTTTAGATTCTACTGCTAAATCTATAAATTCAGATACTCCCATTCCTAAAGACTTAGCAAGAGTTTCGATAAATGAACCACATCCAGAAGAACAAGCTTCATTTAACATAATACTATCAACCGCACCATTCTTAATCTTGATATATTTCATATCTTGCCCACCAATATCAATAATACTTTCTACCCCTGGTAAAAAATAATTTGCTGCCTCATAATGTGCCATTGTCTCTATTTCACTAATATCTAAATTAAATGCTGTTTTAATTAAAAGTTCCCCATATCCTGTAGAACCACTACTTCTAATAACAGTACTACTTGGTAACTTTGAATATAAATCAAGTAACATATCTTTAATAGTATCAACTGGTGTTCCTCTATTAGAACGATAATTTTCATACAACAAATTACCATCATAATCTATCGCAACTACTTTAGCTGTAGTTGAACCAGCATCTATTCCAATAAATACATCTCCACTATAAGTTCTAATATCTTTTCTTTTTACTTTACTTTTAGAATGTCTTGTTAAAAACTTCTTATGTTCATTCTTACTTTTAAATAGAGGTCTTAAACTACTAGAATCTTCTTCTTTAAAATCCTTCAACTTTTCTATATAAGAAATAATCTCATCTCTTGTATAAACCTCTTTATTTGCTTTATCTAAAAGAGCACCCAAACATACAAATAAACAAGCATCTTCTGGAATTACTATTTCTTCATCTTTTAAATTAAGAGTTTTAATAAATCTTTCTCTTAACATAGATAAATAAGTAAGAGGTCCACCTAAAAATATTACATTTCCTTTAATTGGTTTACCACAAGCAAGACCACTAATAGTTTGATTAACTACTGCTTGTAAAATAGATAATGCCACATCTTCCTTTTTAGCACCTTCATTTAATAAAGGTTGAATATCAGTCTTTGCAAAAACCCCACAACGCGATGCAATAGGATAAATAGTTTTCCCATCTTTTGCCAGTTCATTTAACCCTTCAGTCGTAGTATTAAGTAAAACTGCCATTTGATCTAAAAAAGCTCCAGTTCCTCCTGCACAAGTTCCATTCATTCTTTGTTCAATAGTTTGATCGAAATAAATAATTTTTGCATCTTCTCCACCAAGTTCAATCGCAACATCAACAGCTGGATAACTCTCTTTAATCGCATTCTTACATGCAATAACTTCTTGAACAAAATCTACTTCTAAATAATTAGATAAAGATATAGCTCCACTTCCAGTAAAAACTAAAGTAAATTTATTATTATTAAATTTATCTAATACTTTATTAAATAATTCTATTAAAGTCTTCTTAGTATCAGAATAATGTCTTTCATAAGCTGAAAACAATATATTCTTTTCTCTATCCATCACAACCATCTTAACAGTTGTTGACCCTATATCTATTCCTATATTTAAAACTTTATTCATACTACCTTCATCCCTCTACTTAAAAACGTACATAATAAATATACTAAAATTAAAATCTAAAAACCAGTATTTTACTATTATTACCATAATTTTTCATAAAAAAGATACAAATATTTTTAATTTGTATCTATACAATTAAAGTATCTTTTAATATATCTAAAAATAATTCAAAAAAGTTCTTCTCATTAACATTATCTTTAACAATTAAATCTATTTTATTTACTATATCATTATTCTTTTTTATTAAATATTTACCTACAACATCACCACTTCTTAAAGGAAGAGTAATTTTATCTAACTTTATTTCTGTATCATACCCATTAATACTATCACTTTGCTTCATTAAAATAGATGCATTTTCTTTCAAATAAATATTTACTTTTTCTAAAGTCCCTTTATCAAAATAAATTTCATCTACGACACTATCTTTTTCCATAAAATTATTTACTTTGTAAGTATTAAATCCATAATCTAATAGCTCACTTATTTCTTCATTACGAGTACTACCTTTAGGTTCACCCAAAACAATCGCAAGAAGTCTCATTCCATCTCTTTTAGCTGTAACAGCCATACAATACATCGCATTATCTGTAAAACCAGTTTTTAATCCATCGACACCATCATATAAACGCACTAATTTATTTGTATGTTAATACATATAATTAATTGGTGATAAAATGATTAAAACAGGAATCTATATTCGAGTTTCTACAGAAGAACAAGCTAAAGAAGGATTCTCTATTAATGCCCAAAAAGAAAAACTAACTTCATACTCTAAAATAAATAATTGGGATAATATAACTTATTATATAGATGATGGATTATCTGGTAAAAATATAAATGAAAGACCAAATATTATAAAACTAATAAATGATGTTAAAAATAAAGAAATAAATAATGTTTTAATATATAAATTAGATCGATTAACTAGAAGTGTAAAAGATCTTATAAACTTAATAGAAATATTTGAAACTAATAATTGTAGTTTTAACTCTATCACTGAAAAACTAGATACATCTACTGCTGTAGGAAGAATGTTTATAAAGATAATTGGAACATTTGCTGAATTTGAAAGAGAAAATTTAGCAGAAAGAATTAGCTTTGGATATGAACAAAAAACTAAAGAAGGTAATTATACCAACACCAATGGTGTATATGGATATGATTATATAGATGGAAATTTAATCATTAATAAACAAGAAAAAGAACTAGTTAATAATATATATAATTTATATTTAAAAGGATATTCTATGCTACAAATTGCAAATAAATTAAATAAAGAAAATATTCCCACTAAAAGAAACGGAAAATGGTATCAATCAACTATAAAATCTATTCTAACTAATCCCCTTTATATAGGTAAAATTAGATATGGATTACATAAAAAAAATAAAGCATTTCAAGTACTGGGAAAACAACAAGCAATTATATCTATAAATAAATTTAACAAAGTTCAAAAACTAATAAATAAAAAAAGAGCCTAAGCTCTTATAAAAATTTATCTATATCTTTAGTATTAGAATAGATTCTTATTCCTTCATAGTCATAACTTTTAATTCCTAATTCTTCTACCATAAACATTCCTGGAACTACATCCCAAGGTTTTCTAGTAGAAATAATTAAAGTATTACTTCTACCAGATAATAAATTAGAAAAAGCAAAACAACAAGAATTAATATGCATAAAATTAGCTGGTCTTGTACTATTACTTAAAAGTCTTTCAAAAAGTTCTTTTTTTTCTTCATACTTTTTATGACAAGAACCACAAAATTCTATCGCACTTTCTTGAAATGAAACATTTCTCTTTATATTTACTTTCTTATGATTTAAATATACTCCCTTACCTCTAATACCATAATATATTTCATTTAGTTTAGGAATATAAATAATTGAAAATTGTACTTTACCATGATCTACAAAAGCAAGTTGAGTTCCCCAAAAAATAGAATTTTTCATATAATGAGCAGTTCCATCTATTGGATCTATTATCCAAGTACGATCTTTAATTATATTTTTATTATTAAATTCTTCTGTTACAAAATTATCATTAGGATATTGATCAGTAATATCATCTATAATCATTTTTTCAATTAATAAGTCTGATTCAGTAACAAAAGTCTCATCTTCTTTAACTTTAACATTAAGTATTTTCTTTCTCTTAATTTTATCATTAGCTTTTAAAATAGCATTATATGCAAGATCAAACTCCCTAGTATAATCATTATCTTCCATTAAATGATTAACTATATATTTATCAAGTTCATCTTCATAAGGCATTCCATCTTGTGCTCCCTTAACTTGAATCTTCATACTAGATGCATATTGAGCTTTAACAATAGCTTCCCTTAAATTAAATCCTCTCGATAAAAAGGCTGCAAAATTACCATTAAAAGTATCCCCTGCTCCAGTTGTATCAACAACATTCTTAGTAAATACTGCTGGTACTTTAACTATTTCAGTACCATTATGATACATAATTCCATCATCACCTAAAGTAACAATTAATTTATTTGGATAATTAGTTACACACTCTTCAATATTATCAGTACCAAATATCGTTTCACATTCACTTTTATTTGCAGTTATGTATGTAATCTTATCTATTAATTCTTTATTACCTTCTTCACTAATACTAAGTCTATTAGGACGACAAGGAGTAATAATAATAGGAATATCATTTTTATGACAAAAATTAATTAATTCAACAGATACTTCTTTAGGAACCTTCATTTGTCCAACTACTATTTTAGAATGTAAAAAAACATTTCTATATTGTTGAATCATATCAGGAGTAAAACTATCTATTGCCCCTGCAAATCTAATTATTTCATTATCTTTAGTAACATTATCAATAATTATATTTGAACAATCATTTTGAAGACCATCTACTAATTCAACATTATTAGTAGCAATCCCATTATAAACTAAGTTTTCAAGTATTTTTTGCCCCTTATCATCTTTACCTAACTTTGTAATTATAGTTACCTTAGCACCAGCACGACTTGCAGCAACAGCTTGATTGGCTCCTTTTCCACCCGGAACAATTAAAGATGGTACATCAGGTACTTCTCCAAATTCATTTTTATAATAAAAACTATCTAAGGCACATCCTCCAAACACACATATATCATAATTCATATTGTTCACCTTAACTTTCCTAAATAATTATAACAAAAATATACTCTTCAATCTATAAATTTATTATAAATAAAAAAAAGAGTTAACTCTTAACTACAAGTAAACCCTCTATTTTCATATAATTCTTTTACACTATCATAAGAAGAATCCATCATATCAAAAAAAGCATCAACATTATCTTTTCCAACAGTAATAGTATAAGTAATAGAATTCTCATCTGAAGTAACAGATACATTAGCACCCAACTTTTTATAATCTTCTACCTTTTTATCAAAACTTTCTTTTAAATCATCTTGCGTAAACTTCGAATCTTCTGTAAACGATGTTTTCATTGTAAATACCATCCTTGTTGGATTATCACTATCATCATAATATATCGTTACACTATCTTCTTCTAACATTCCATACATTTCTACAGAATTTACACATTTTAAAGAATTACCACCTAACACTCCTGTTAAAGATAAAATAATAATTACTACTATCACTATTACAAAAATAACACCAATAATTAATAATGTATTATTTTTCTTAGGAACATTATTCATCATATAATTATTCATAACATTATTATTTTGACTAACGCCATTTACATTATTTTGAAAACCATTATTCATATTTTGATCATTATTCATATAAATACCACCTATCAACAAAATAACATATTACTTACTCAAAAAAAATAAGACTACATATATTTATTTTATCTTTGACACTTATTTACAAATTAACATACAATTTTATTAGTATTTACAAGCCAAAACTTATTAGGACTATCTACTCTTAAATAATCTTCATAAACAGATGTAAAATCTAAAATCATATCATGAGTTAATAACTCTCTTGCAATTACTGCCATATCATAACTACTTGAATAATGATTATTTTCATCCAAACCTGTACTATTGACAAAATGTGTATTTTTAAGACCTAATTCTTTAGCTTTAGAATTCATCATTTCTACAAATTTTTCTTCACTTCCAGCAACTTTTTCTGCCATCGCAACAGTTGCATCATTTGCACTAGCCATCGTAATTCCTTTGATAAGATCTCTAACAGTCATCTCTTCACCAGTCTCTAAATAAATTTGTGAACCACCCATCCCAGATGCATTTTTAGATGCTGTTACAATATCATCTAATTCTATCTCTCCACTTTCTATTTTTTCCATAATTATAATAAGTCCCATCATCTTTGTCATTGATGCCACTGCCATTTTTTCATCCTTATTCTTCTCAAATAAAATCTTTCCACTATCTATCTCCATTAATAAACCACTCTTACCATTTTTTAAAAGATTATCCTTCGCATAAGTAGTACTATTCCCAAACAAAACAATTAATAAAATAAAACATAATAAAATTTTTTTCAAAATATCCACCTCTAGTAGATAATATGTTTTATTAAATGAAACTTTACATAAATAAATAAACTAAATATAAAAAATAAATTATACTATGTTATAATTTAAATATAATTATAGTAATGGAGGTATAAATATGAATAAAAGAAAACATCCAAAAAGAAGAAGAAAACATCTAGGTTTTATAAAACTAATATTAACTATTATTTTTATAATCTTATTAATATATTTATTTAAATTAGGGGCAAATACAATGTTTAAAAAAGACGATACAAATACTAAAAACGATAATAACGAACAAGAAGTAGTAAATAAAAAAGAAGAAGATAAAGAAGAAGAAAAATATACAAAAGAAGAAAAAGAACAATTAGAAAAATTAGATTATGTAAATGAAAAAATAGATTACTTTAAGTGGGAAAATATTGATAGATATATCAAATATAAAGAAAAAAATCCTACTATTGATAATAAAAAAATAGTTTTATATGTAAATATTGGTATAGATAATAACTTCTATACTAATACTGATACAAGCCCAGATCAACATACTAATACAGTCCTTGTAAATAAATATTATTATGTTGGAGAAAAATATGTACCAAAAAATTTAGTCTCTATTGATTCAAAATATCAAAGTGGTGGAAAAAAGTTAACACGTGAAGCTGTTGAAGCATTTAACAAAATGGCATCTGCTGCCAAAGAAGAAGGATATACAATTAGAGCTGTATCAACATATCGTAGTTATTCTTATCAAAATACTTTATACAATAATTATGCAAATCGTGATGGTTATGAAAATGCTGACACTTATTCTGCTCGTCCAGGATATTCTGAACATCAAACAGGTCTTGCTGTTGATGTTGATAACGCTAAAATAAGTTATACTAGTTTTGGTCAAACAAAAGAATTTGCTTGGATGAAAGAAAATGCTCATAAATATGGTTACATTTTAAGATATACTAAAGAAAATGAATTTATTACAGGCTATATGAATGAACCATGGCACTATAGATATGTTGGAGTTGAAATAGCAACAAAAATGAAAAATGAAAATATATCTAGTTATGAAGAATATTATTTTATGTATTTAGACAAATAAAAAGATAAAAGTTAAACTTTTATCTTTTTTATTATTCTATTTCAAAAGCATCTAATGGATTAAAGTAATCAGTACTATCACCTAAATAAATAGTACATAAAGCATCTCCATGATGAACTATATCACCAACAGTTTTATGTAAAACTACACCAACAGCATAATTAATTACATCCCCTTGTTTTTGAGCACTACTACCAAGTTCAGCTGATAACATTCCAATTTTTAAAGCATCTATATTTTTAATAATCCCACTTTTAACACTTCTAATAACTTTAGAATTACCACTTACTCTTAACGAAGAAACATTACCACCTTGTCTTTTTACAAACTCTTCAAATTTAGCATAAGCCTTACCACTTTCAAGACATTCAACAACCATATTTCTAGCTTCTTCTAAAGATTTATTTAATCCCATACTAACCATATGAGTAGCAAGTTCTACACATACTTCATACAAATAACTATCAATACCATGTCCTTTTAATATACTAACAGCTTCAATTACTTCTAAGCTATTACCTATTGCTTTTCCTAAAGGTGTATTCATATCAGTTATTAAAGTTCTAACTTCTCTTTTATAACTATCACCTATTTTAACCATTAATTCACTTAAATGTTCAGCATCTTCTCTTGTTTTTATTAAAGCTCCACTTCCAACTTTAATATCAATTAAGATTTTATCTGCACCACTAGCTATTTTTTTACACATAATACTAGATGCGATTAATGGAATAGATTCAACAGTTGCCGTAACATCTCGAAGTGCATAAACCTTTTTATCAAGAGGAGCCAAATTTCTAGTTTGACTAGTTAAAGCAATTCCAATTTCATTAACTTGCCTCATTATTTCTTCTTCTTCTAAACTAACATTAAAACCAGGAATACTTTCTAATTTATCAATAGTACCACCAGTATAACCTAAACCTCTACCACTCATCTTACATACTTTAACACCTAAAGCAGCAACAATAGGCGCAACTATTAACGTTGTTTTATCACCAATACCACCAGTAGAATGTTTATCAACCTTAATACCTTCTATACTACTTAAATCTAAAATATCCCCACTCTTAACAAATATATCTGTTAATGCAACAATTTCTTTATCACTCATACCATTCAAAACAATTGCCATTAATAAAGATGACATTTGATATTCTGGTATATCACCATTTAAAAACCCCTCAAACATAAACTTAATTTCATCGTAAGAAAGTTCTTCATTAAGTCTTTTCTTATCAATTACTGAAATTGCATTCATATTAATTCTCCTTTATATAATCCTTTTTAACTTGTTGTCTACATCTAGCAATAGCAAGTTCCCTTTCTCCAACATCATCAGTTATAACACTACCAGCTGCCACAAATGCCTTTTTATTTATTGTAATTGGAGCTACTAAAATTGAATTAGCACCAATTATAGCACCATCTTTAATAACTGTTTTCTTATATTGTTGTTTTACTAAATCAAAATTAGCAGTAATTGCACCACCACTAAAATTAACACCATCGCTAATTTCACTATTTCCAACATAAGATAAATGACTAAAGAAATTATTATTTCCAATAATACTATCTTTTACTTCAACATAATTACCTAATTTATTATTATTACCTAAACATGCATTTTGTCTCATATGCGCAAAAGGTCCAATAAAATTATTATCCCCCATTTTAGAATCAGTTAAATACGAAGATAAAATCTTATTATTATCACCTATTTCCGAGTCACAAATTACAGAATTAGAATCAATTATATTATTCTTACCAATTCTAGATTTACCTCTAATTGATACATTTGGATATATAGTAGTACCATCACCAATTTCAACATCTTCATCAATGTAAGATGTATTATGATCAACTATTACTACACCTTTTTCCATCCATTTACTAGCTTCTTCTAATGTCATATCTCTCACCTATTATCATTATAACAAAAAAGATACAAATTTAACATTAAATTTGTATCTTATTTTATTATTCATCTTTAAATACTTTATATAAAATTGGTTTAAATACTTCTATAACAATAAATGCTACTAAAGCAATTAATACAAGAATACCAAATTGAGTTAATGATAAACTTGCTACTTTAAATAAATTACCTACTGGAGTTAAGAATACAATTAAATTAATTGCAATAACACCTAGAAGACC
Source organism: Bacillota bacterium (assembly GCA_015059405.1). Classification (GTDB taxonomy): domain Bacteria; phylum Bacillota_I; class Bacilli_A; order RF39; family UBA660; genus RUG11788. The sequence continues at coordinate 12,349 of SVAL01000005.1, read as the reverse complement.
ATAATTCATAACTTTATTTGATAATATTCCTTGTTTAAATACTGAAGCATGTGGATTACGACAAATAACAGCATAAACTATTTCTTGCATAACCAATCCTAAGAAAGCCATAGTCATACCAACTTCTGCTCCACCTTGATTATTACCAATTACAAACGCAACAATTACTGATATAGACATAATAATTGATGCAAGTGCTAAACAAGATATAAAGAATGGTGTAAAGAATTTACCATTAATACCTCTAGGAGGTCTTTTCATAATACCTTTTTCACTTTTTTCAAATGCTAAACATATTGAAGGAATAGAATCAGTAACTAAATTAATATATAAAAGTTGAATAGGAAGTAATATTTCAAATCCCATAAACATCGCAAATAAAACTATAATTACTTCAGCAAAATTACTTGATAATAAATATAAAACAGCATTCTTAATATTATCAAATATACGACGTCCTTCTTCAACAGCAGTAACAATAGTACTAAAACAGTCATCAACTAAAATTACATCAGCAACACTCTTAGTAACCTCAGTACCAGTAATACCCATACCAACACCTACATGTGCCATCTTAATAGCAGGAGCATCATTAACACCATCACCAGTCATAGCAACAATTTTACCATTAGCTTGCCACGCATTAACAATTCTAACTTTATGTTCTGGTGAAACACGTGCATAAACACTATATTTTTTAACAACTTCTTTTAACTCTTCATCACTATATTTATCAAGTTCTTTACCTTCAATCCCCTCATTAGACTCAACAATAATACCAATGCTCTTAGCAATCGCAACAGCTGTTGGTAAACTATCTCCAGTTATCATAACTGGTCTAATACCAGCAGTCTTACATTCTTTAATAGAACCTTTAACTGTATCACGAGGAGGATCTATCATACCTACCATACCTACAAAAATTAAATCTGATTCTAATTCATCTTCTAAATCAGTACTAGGTACATCTTTAATTTCTTTATAAGCACAAGCAAGTACTCTATATGACTTGTCCGCCATAGCTTTTTCAAGCAAACGAATAGTTTCTTCTTCTTTATTTATATTAATTACTTTTCCATTTTTCAAACACTTAGTACAACAACTAAGCATACTGTCTAAACCACCCTTAACAAGTACAAGAGTCTTACCATCAATCTTATGAACAGTAGACATTCTTTTACGATCAGAATCAAAAGGTGCTTCAACAATAACTGGATATTTATGTTTCATTTCTACTGGCTTTTGACCAACATTATTCATATAATCTAAGAATGCTATTTCAGTTGGATCTCCAACAAACTTACCTTCATCATCTATTTCAACATCATTACATAAAGTAAAGATTTTTTCTAAAAGTTCAGCTTTAGCTACCCTCTTAGAAACATTAGAATAACTATCTCCATCAATAACTATTTCTTGAATAGTCATTTTATTTTGAGTAATAGTACCAGTCTTATCAGAACAAATAACATCAGTACAACCAAGTGTTTCAATAGCTTTCATAGCTCTAACAATAGCCTTTTTCTTAGCCATTTGATTCATACCTATTGATAAAGTAATAGTAATAACTGCAGGTAATCCTTCTGGTATAGCTGCAACCGCAAGAGATATCGCAAGCATTATAATTGTAAAGAAATCATCTCCTCTACATAATCCAAAAATAACCATACCAACAATAATTATCCCAATAATTAAAGATAATATTTTACTTAAATCATCAATCTTCTTTTGAAGTGGTGTTTCTACTTTTTTTTCAGTTTCTAGTGAAGTAGCAATCTTACCAATTTCTGTTTTATAGTTAGTCGCAACAACAATTGCTGTTACTTTACCATTAACTAAACTACATCCAGAATAAAGCATATTATGTCTTTCACTTAAAGATGCATTTCCACTTACTTTCTTATCATCTTTTTCAGCAGGAACACTTTCCCCTGTTAAAATAGATTCATCACTCTTAGCAGAAAATGCTTTTATTATTCGACAATCAGCAGGAATCTTATCACCAGCATCTAATATAATAATATCCCCTGGAACTAAAGATTCACTATCTACAACTACTACTGTACCATCAACTTTAACTTTAGAATTAACAGTAGTCATTTTCTTTAATTCCTCAATTGCAGACTCAGCTTTTTCTTCTTGAACAAATCCCATAATAGCATTCATAACAACTACTAAAATGATAATAATACTATCTGTAATTGCTTCTCCATGAACAATAGCTTCAACAAAAGAAAATGCTGCAGCAAATAATAATATAATAATCATCAAGTCTTTAAATTGCTTTAAAAATTTAACCCATTTACTCTCTTTTTTACCATTTTCAATTTTATTAGCACCATATGTTTCTAGTCTTTTCTTACGTTCTTTTTTAGAAAGACCATCAATACTAGTATCTAATTCTTTATAAATTTCATTAAGTGACTCATTAAAAAAATTCATTTTTATTCTCCATCCTCCAAATTTTTCAATATAGTTATCATACCACAAAATACCAAAAAAATAAAGATATTGACATAATAAAAGAGTATTAAATACTCTATATATTATATTGTTGAAACTTATCTAATTATGAATAAAACAACTAGTTTTAAAATTAACATAAAAAGTTACTTTTTCATTTGTAGTTTTAAACCCATAAATTTCTTTTTAACTTCAACATTATATTTTAATTCATATGTTGGTGCTTTTAAAACTATTGCTTCTTTTATAGCTGAAATTTCTTTTGAAGTTTCGCAAATAATCTTAACATTTAAATAAGTTATTTTCTTATTAAGGCTTTTACAAATTGTTTTGGTTTATCAACATGAATACCATGACCGCAATCAAATCGTTCTATATTCATATTATTAATTAATTTATTTACTTGTTCTAAATCTTCATCAGTTAAAGCGCCTTGAATTAAACCATCATCACCAATAGTAGTTTTTGCTTTCAAAAATAATGTTTCACATTTTATATTTGATAATAGTTTTTCATAATCAACATTTGCATTAAATGAGTCGTTATAAAAACTTTCTCCAAAATAAGGATCATAGTTTTGTATTCCTCTAAATCCTTCTAAAAATTTCTTAGGCCAAAACATTACTTTTAAATTTTTATCTGGGTGTTTTTCTCTATATTTTAATGCAAGTTCTCCTAACTTTGTTCTAATTTTTTCTCTGGAATCATCGGGAAAGAAGTTCCAGCAATATTGATTTATAAAATAATAATATACAAAATCTTTTATTTCGTCTTGAGATATAAAATTATGACAAACAGTTGATAAATCTACATAATTGTATGTATTAAATCTTCTATCTCCAACACTTGAAAAGAATGGTGGATCTTCTAATATAAGTCCAGAACACAATTCGCAATTTGATGCAATATATGAAGCAATAAGTCCACCAGAAGAATGCCCTAAAATAGAAACATTATCTTTAATCACTTCTTCTATAAATCTAATAATATCATTTCCAATATCGATTAAATTATATTTTTCTCTATTAAAAGAACTTTTTCCATGCCCGTAATAATCAACTAAATAAATATGAAAATGTTTTGATAATTTATCAATTACGTTCATAAAACTTAATGAATTAGTTCCTTGAGCATGAAGTAATAATAACTTAGGTTTATCTGTTGCTATTTCATAATAATTTAGAACACTCATATCATCTATTTTAAATTGATCGTTACTAATTTTCATCTTCTTCAACTCACTTTCAAATTGTAATTTTGTATTACTTATTTAATAATTTTAAAACTTTATTTGTATCTTCAATGTAAGTTCTCTAGTTTCAATAAAATATATTTTATTTTTCTCCTTTTTGGAAAACTTTATCTGTCATATCTTCTATTTCATCTGCTTTAAGAAGTGCTATTCCTTTTGATTTATCACATAATACAATAATAGAATCTCCAGGATTTATATCAAACATATCTCTTGCTTCTTTAGGTATTACTATTTGTCCTTTCTCTCCTACTTTTGCAATTCCTACAAATTTTTCTTTCACATTGCCTCTCCTTTCAAGTATAACAAGTTATACTTTTCATACTTATTATATACAGTATTGAGAAATAGTACAATATAAAAAGAACAGATTTCCGTTCTTTTATTTAAATAGTTAAATTGTAATTTATCCTTTATATAAATAAAAAGTAGGACATAATCCTACTTAATTTCAATATATTTCTTTTCTGGTTCTTCTGATTCTTCTTTTGGAACAGTGATACTTAAAATACCATTATCCATTGAAGCTTTAATATCATTCATTTCTACTTTATCTCCCACATAGAAACTTCTAGTAAATGAACCATAATGTCTTTCTTTTCTTATATAATTCTTTTCTTTTTCTTCAACTTCGTTATTATTTTCAGCACTTATTGTTATATACCCTTTAGATAATTCAATTTTAACATTTTCCTTTTTTATACCAGGCATTTCAATTTCTAAAGTATATTCATTTTCTCCTTCTTTAATGTCAGTTTTCATTATTTCTTTATGTCTTGATTCATTAAAGAACGGATCATCAAAGAAACCTCCAAATATATCGAAATCATTTTTTCTTGGCATTAACATCATATATATCATCTTCCTTTCAAATTGCGTAGAGCCTTTTTAGGTAGCGCATAATTAATTATTAACACCTGTAAGATTATTTTCTCTTACATATTAGTTATACCACCTTTAATTAGCACTGTCAATACGAGAGTGCTAATTAACTTGTTTTTATAAAAAAAGTTTACATCATAAAAAAAGAATATTTATCTCTTTGCTTAAATTTCACATACATTAAACTACTTAACAAATTATTATTTATCTCTCAAATATATTATATCAAAAAAACAGATTATTCATCTGTTTTATTATTACTAGTACTAGATAAAAATGTAACTTTTTCAGCTATTATTTCAATTAAATATTTCTTTTCATCATCTTTTTCAACTATTCTACTTTGAATACGACCTTTAATTCCTATTATGTCACCTTTTTTACAATATTCAGAAGTAGACTTCGCTGTATTTTCCCAAAGAATACAATCAACAAAATCAGTATCATATTCACCATTCATATTTTTGAAACTTCTAGGAATAGCTAAAGTTATTGTTGTAACACTTTTATTACTTTCAGTTGTCCTAAGTTCTGGATTTCTAACTAATCTTCCAACCATAACCACCTGATTCAACATATTTTTTCCTCCTTTCGAAAAGGAATATATCACAAGAAAAAATACCTATCAAATCACCATAATTAAGTATTTAAATAATTGGTTTTAGTAAATTTAACTTTTCTTAAATAGAAATTTAATAAAAGAAAAAATATAAAATAAAAAAACTTAAAATTTTAAGTTTTTTATTTTTTTTATAAATGTTTTTTTAATAACTGATTTAATTCAACAGCATATTCCATTGGAAGTTCTTCCCTAAACTTTTCTATAAACCCTAGAATAATTAACTCTATTGCTTTTTCTTTTGGAATTCCTCTACTCATTAAATAAAATAATTTTTCCTCACTAACTTTAGAAACAGTTGCCTCATGTTCTAAAGTACTAGAAGTATTACGACAAATATTAGTAGGATATGCATTACTCTTAGAATCTTTATCTAAAATAAGCGTATCACATTTAACCATTGCTTCACTTCCAGTAGCACTTTCTTTAATATCTACTTTACCACGATAACTAGCATCTCCACCATTACGTGCAATACTTTTAGAAATAATACTACTCTTTGTATTTTTTCCTAAATGAATCATTCTAGCTCCACTATCTTGTTGTTGACCAGAAGTTGCAACACTAATAGTTACACAAGTACCTTCACTATTATCTCCTTTTAAAATACAACATGGATATTTCATAGTAGCTTTACTACCTATATTACCATCAATCCATTCCATTACTCCAGCCTCATCTACTAGTGCTCTTTTTGTAACTAAATTTAAAACATTATGAGCCCAGTTTTGAATAGTAGAATAACGACATTTACTATGCTTACCAACATATATTTCAACTACTGCTGCATGTAAAGATGACTCTGTATAAGTAGGTGCTGTACACCCTTCTATGTAATGTAAATCACTATAATCATCAACAATAATTAAAGTTCTTTCAAATTGTCCCATTCCTCTAGAATTAATTCTAAAATAACTTTGTAAAGGACGATCTAATTTAGTATGTGGTGGAATATATATAAAACTACCCCCACTAAATACACTTCCATTTAATGCCGCAAACTTATTTTCAGCATTTGAAACAATTTTACCAAAATATTTTTTTGCTATATCAGGATAATTTTTAAGACCTTCTTCTATCGATGTAAATATAACATTCTTTTCTTTTAATTCTTCCAACATATTATGATATATTACTTCACTTTCATAAGTAACACCCATACCATCCAAATGTTTTTCACTTTCAAGTACTCCTAAACAAGAAAGTTCACATTTTACATCTTCTTTTATTTGATCCCAACTACTTTTAATCTCTTTATCATCATTACTCTTGTAATAAATAACATCATCGAAATTTATTTTATAACTAGGACCATAACCAGGCATACCTAAATTGCAAAAATTATTATAACTATTTAATCTATAATCTAAAACCCAATTATCTTCATTTTTAATTGAAGAAATTTGTTTTATATTTTCTTCATTAATTCCTACAATTTCCATAGTACACCTCCTTATACTTATATTTACTTCATTTCTCCTAATTTCTTAACCTTGGCATTTTCTTTATATTGATAATTTAAAAAATAAAATTGCGTATTATTATCAATCCATTTTTTAATACGTCTTGTTGATACAAAAGGTTTATTACCTAATATATCATCTTTAGTATTATCAATTACTTTAACTCTTATATCCCCTAAATTAATACCTGAATGATCAAAAAAAGGACAATCTTTTTCATCATTTATTGGTTTTAAAAATTTATAACCAATCTTATCTTCAGCTAAAATACTAACAGCATCTCCATTTTCCAATACCTTAACAACATCATATCCTAAAAAAGTCCATGATTGCATTCCATCTTCAACACCATTATATTTTCTTACATCAACCAATCTTAAACTTGCTTTTTCATATAATTCAAAGCGTTCTTTCATATTTTGTACCTCCTATTTTTTATCAAGTATTTCCCCTACAGCTCTAAAAGGTAAAAGAGCACAATTCTTACGATTAGGTTGTTTATAAACAGTATCATAAACATTTAACTCTTCTAGCTTACTAGAATCATATTCTTCTTCATTAATCATATTATTATAATTATTAATAATATCTCTTGCTTCATTAATTGTTTTACCAATTAATGTTTTTATCATAATAGACGCTGCTGATGTACAAATAGCACATGCATCCCCATCAAACCTAGCATCTATAATAATATCATTTTCTAAAAGTACTTCTACATCTATATTATCTACACATGATGCATTACGACTATTAACTCTAATATAATTTTCTCCATTAACTAAACCTTTATGAAAAGGACTTTGATAATGTTCTAAAATTATATCACGTTTTAGTTTATCATCCATAAAAGCACCTCTTTCTATATTATATTATCATATACCTCATCTTGTCTTCTTAAAGCTTCTACTAATTTTAAAATTTCTTCTTTATTATTATATAAATAAAAACTAGCTCGACAAGTATTTGTAGTACCAATCTCATCTTTTAATATCTTAGCACAATGATTACCACTTCTAACACAAATATTAAATCTATTTAAAAATATTGCTGTATCTTGACTAAATACTTTATCTATATTAAATACAAGTATTCCACTATCACTATTCTTATTATAAATATTTATATTAGGAATTTTTTCAAGTTCTGAAACTGCAAATTTCTTTAATTCAAGTTCATGTTCATGTATTTTATCAAGTCCTATACTATTTAAATAATCAATTGCTCTTCCAAGACCAATAACTCCTGCTATATTTTGTGTACCAGCTTCAAATCTAAACGGAACATCTTTTAACTCATAACTATTATCTTCTTCAAAATAAGAATTCATTCCTCCACCAAAACTTAAAACATCCATACAACAAAGTAAATCATATTTACCATATAATACACCTATACCAGTAGGTCCGAGCATTTTATGCGCAGAAAAAGCTAAAAATGATATATTACACTTTTCTACATCTATTTTAATATGCCCTATACTTTGAGCAGCATCAACAACAAATAAAATATTATTATCTAAACATAACTTCCCAATAGACTCTATATCTCTAACATCCCCTATAACATTAGTAATATGTGCAAGAGAAATAACCTTAGTCTTTGGAGTAATACAACTTTTAATTTTATCTATACTTAAAGAATAATCTTCTTCTAAAGGAATATATCTAATTACTATTCCTATTTTTTTACTTAAAATAATCCAAGGTAATATATTAGAAGCATGTTCACTTTTACTTAATAATACTTCATCCCCTTCTTTTAAATACTTAGCCATATATCCAAATACAACCATATTTAAACTAGAAGTAGTACCACTAGTAAAAACAATTTCTTCTACTCTACTAGCATTAATAAATGTTTTAACCTTATCCCTAACACCTTCATAAATAGTATCTACTTTTAAACTAATATCATAATCTCCCCTATGACTATTACTACTATAATTAGAATAATAATCAACAACACTATCTATAACACATTTAGGTTTTAAAGATGTAGCCCCACTATCAAAATATATAATCCCACTATTTAATATTGGAAAATCTTCTCTATTCATCTTATCACCCCAAATTAGAATTTATAAAAGAAACATATTCTTCCATCATTAACTCATCTAAATTCATCTTTTCAAGTAAAAATCCTCTTATAAGTAGTAAATTACATTCTCTTTCTCGAATTCCTCTACTCTTTAAATAAAACATAATATCTTTTTTAAACTTACCAATATATGCTGAATGATTCGCAGTAATTAAATCATTATCAACAAGTAAATTTGGACTTATATAATTTTTTCCACCAATCATGTCAATAATTTTATTATCTTGATTACATATACACTCTAAAGACTCTTTCTTTATATCTGAATCAACTAAAAATCTAAATTCACTCTCAGTGAAATTAACACAATGATTAACAATATCACTTTCACTATAACTTGCATTATGTCTTACTTTAAAATCATAAGTATTATTACTATAATTCATTAAACTAGAATAAAATTTAATACTAGATTTTTCCCCATTTAAATTAACCCTTATAATATCACTATTATTTCTAGAAATTTTATACACAATTACCTGTGCATTACTTCCTAAATTATAAGTAACTTTATTAGAAGTATTATTACCTATTTCAAATACTTCTAGACACATATTATCCATAACATTTATACATATATCGTTACTACAATTATCTAATCTTACATCTAAAACAGTATCTTCTATAATAGATAGATTATCTATAAAATCATTATTATTTAAACTTAGTCTTATCATAATTACTCACTAACCACTTCATTATATCCAGTCTTTTCTATTTCAAAAGCCAGATTTTTATCCCCTGTTTTAACTATCTTTCCACCAACCATCATATGCACATAATCTGGTTCTATATATTCTAAAATTCTAGGATAATGTGTAATTATTAAAATCGAAGTATTAGGATTTTCTAATTTATACTTATTTATATTTTCTGAAACTATTCTTAAACTATCTACATCTAACCCACTATCAACTTCATCTAAAATAACAAAACTAGGTTTTAATACCTTCATTTGAAGAACTTCATTTTTCTTTCGTTCTCCCCCACTACTACCATCATTAATAGATTTATGAATAATATCATTTTTAATATCTAAATCTTTTATATTAGATTCAATAGTCTTAATAAAATCAAATAAACGAATAGCCTCATCATTTCTAGCATTTAATGCTGTTCTTAAAAATTCACTATTACTAACTCCTTCTATACTAATAGGATTTTGCATTGATAAAAAAATTCCCCTACGACTTCTTTCATCTACTTCTAAATTAGTAATATCTTCAGAATTAAAGAAAATAGAACCAGATAAAATATCATAATCAGGACTTCCCATAATTACTTTAGAAACAGTACTCTTTCCTGTACCATTAGGTCCCATTATCGCATGCACTTCTCCATCATTTATTAAAATATTAAAATTATTTAAAATATCTCTATCATCAACTTTTACACATAAATTATCTATTTTAAGCATAAAAATACACCATCCTTAACTACTTGATATTATAACATAAATACTTCAAAAGAAGTCGAAAAACACATTAAAAATAAAATAATTATATAGATATAAATACTATTTATAAATAATTTGTATAAAAATATAAAAATAAATCACTATATAAATATGAATATTTGCTGTATTCATTTAAAAGATACTTGAATGTATCTTTTTTAATTTATATAATTTTAATAGAGGTGAATTTATGGATTGTATTTTTTGTAAAATAATTAAAGGAGAAATACCAAGTTATACAATATATGAAGATGATATAGTAAAAGTATTTCTAGATGTAAATCCTGTGAGTAATGGTCATACTTTAATAGTACCAAAAAAACATTTTACTGATATTAAAGATATGGATTTAGAAACACTTACTCATATTCAAAAAACAGTAAAAGAATTATTCCCACAATACAAAGAAAAACTTTCTTGTGATGGAATAACTCTATGTCAAAATAATGAATATGGTCAAGAAGTTAAACATTATCATCTACATATAATACCTAGATATGAAAATGATAATTTAAAAATCAGTACTGATTTAGATAAAAAAGACCCAAAAGAAATATATGAAAAATTAAAATAAAAGAGAAAACCTCTTTTATTTTTTTATTTTAATAACTAACCCAAGAACCTAAAATAATAGCTAATAAGATATATAAAACTAAAATAAATACAAAACTAGATCCTGTGTGATTATTAGTTTCGCAGCATTGATTGTTCATAAATACACCCCCTTTAACACCAAGCACCTAATATAATAACTAATAAAATAAATAATACTAAAATAATCGCAGATGATGACATATAATTGCTCATGAATCATTCCTCCTTTTTTTATTACTCACCTTATTCTATGGAAAAAACACTAAAAGTGTTCAGGCTATTATGAAAATTTAAGCAAAATAATTGTTTTTTAAATATTTATTTGTTATGATAACTTATGTAAACAAAGGAGAGGAGAACAAAATGAAAAACACAAAGAAATTATTGGTTTGCCTATTTGCGGTAGTACTTCTAGTTACTAGTTGTGGAAAAGTACCTAAACTAGAAAATGGACAAGAAGCAGTTGTTACAATTAAAGATGGTGATGATATTTCTGTTGATGAACTATATACAGAAATGAAAGATAAGTATGCACTTGCAGTATTACTAGACGTAATTGATACAAAGCTACTTGGAGAAATCTATCCAGCAGATGAAGATGAAAAATCTTACCTTGATAGTCAAGTGGAATTATTCAAATATTATTATGAAGCTTACTATTCAGTAGGATATGCTAGTTTCGAAGAATATCTATATTATCAATATGGAGTTCAAGATGAAGCTGGTTTAAGAGAAGGATTATCTTTAAGTTATAAAAGAGATTTAGCTACTAAAGATTATGCTAAAAAACAAATTAAAGATAAAGAAATCGAAAAATATTATAAGGATGAAATCATTGGTGATATGAAAGCAAGTCATATTCTTATCAAAGCAGAATATAAAGACGGAGCTACTGATGATGAAAAAGCTAAAGCTAAAGAAAAAGCAAGAAAAGAAGCAGAATCATTAATTAAAAAATTAAATGATGCTAAAAAAGATGAAGTTAAAGACTTATTTGCTAAACTAGCTAAAGAAAACTCTGATGATGGTTCAGCAAGTAAAGGTGGAGACCTTGGTTGGTTCAATAAAGGAGACATGGTTGAATCATTCGAAAAAGCTACTATTAAATTAAAAGTAAATGAATATACTAAAGAAGTAGTAGAAAGTGAATATGGATACCATATCATCCTAAAAACAGGTTCAAAAGACAAACCAAAATTAGAAGAAGTTAAAGATGAAATTATCGATGCTTTAGTAGAAGATTTAAAAGAAGAAGATGACAGACTTCAATTCAAAGCATTAATTGCTTTAAGAGAAGATAAAGGTGTTAAATTCCAAGATAATGAATTAAAGAAACAATATAAAACATATATTGAAAACAACACTAAAGAAACAGATAAATAAAAAAAGAGAAGAAAGAGAGTGTTTTATTAAAAAAGACATTTTCAAAAAAAGAGCTATTTAGAGAACTGAAGACGATATTGAATCGGTGTCAGTTCTTTTAATTTTTCTTGAAATCTATCATAATTATAATATTTTAT